>NZ_CP059322.2:769444-1094166 GCF_013694245.2 Micromonospora ferruginea | reverse complement strand
CCCCGATCGGGCGGTCCGGGTCGGCGACCGCGTCGGCGAGCAGCGTGGTGAGGTGCCCGGCGAGGCGCGCCACGGTCGGCGCGTCGAACAGGTCGGTGCGGTACTCCAGGTGCCCGCGCAGCGCGCCGCCGGTCTCGACGAACGCGAGTGTGAGGTCGAACTTGGCGCTGTGGTGCAGACCCGCCACCGGCGCGATCGACAGTCCGCGTGGCGCGGGTGGCTCGTCCGGCAGGTTGTGCAGCGCGAACATCACCTGGAACAGCGGGGCGCGGCGCGCGTCGGGGGCGGTCCGCACCGTCTGCACGATGCGCTCGAACGGCACGTCCTGGTGCTCCAGGGCCGGTATCACGCCGTCGCGGACCTGGTCCACGAGCGTGCGGAAGGTCGGCCGGCCGGACAGGTCGGCGCGCAGCGGCACCGTGTTGACGAAGAACCCGACGAGCCCTTCCGTCGCGCTGCTGGGGCGGTTGAGCACCGGCGTGCCGACGACGACGTCGTCCTGCCCGCTCCACCGGGACAGCACCACGTCGAACGCGGCGAGCAGCACCATGAACGGTGTGGCCCGCTGGGCCGCGGCGAGGGCACGCACGCCGTCGAGCACCGCCGGGTCGACGGCGAACACGTGCTCGGCGCCGTCATGACCGGCGACCGGGGGGAACGGCCGGTCGGTCGGCAGTTCCAGCTCGGTCGGCGCGCCCGCGAGCGAGCGCACCCAGAACGCGAGCCGTTCCCGCTCGCCCGGCCCGTCCACGCGCTGCCGGCGGGCGTAGTCGGCGTATTGGGCGGACAGCGGTGGCAGCGGCGCGCGGCCGCCGGCATCGTAGTGCGCGACGAGCTCGGCCAGCAGCAGGCGCAGCGACCAGCCGTCGGTGACCACGTGATGCAGGACCAGCGCGAGGACGTGCTCGCCGGCGTCGAGGCGGGCGAGGTGGGCCCGCAGCAGCGGCGCCCGGGCGAGGTCGAACGGCTGGCGGGCCAGCGCCCGGATGCGCTCGGTCGCGGCGGCCTCCCGCCGGGCGGCCGGCAGGTGCTCCCACGACTCGACGCGCAGCGGCGCGGCGGCGTCGGCGGCGACCACCTGCACCGGGCGGGGGCCGTCGAGCCGGATCGCCGTGCGCAGCACGTCGTGGCGGCGAACCACCTGCGCGAGGGCGGCGTCGAGCCGGTCGGCGTCGAGCGGGCCGCGCAGGGACACCGCGAACAGCTCGTTGTAGGCGGCCGTCCCCGGGTGCATCTGCTCCAGCAGCCACAGCCGCTCCTGCTGGTACGACAGCGGCGCCGGCCCGTCGGCGACCGGGGCCGCCGGCGACGTGTCGCCGCCGAGCCGCTCGCGCAGCAGCGCCTCGGCGAGCGCGCGCAGCGCAGCGTCGTCCGGCCCGGCGGCTCCGCCCGGCGCCGTCATCAGGCGAGCACCTGCGCCCAGGCCGACCGGTGCTGCCGCACATACTGTCGCGCCAGCTCGATGTCGATCGACTGCTGCCGGTCCTCGGCGAGGAACGGCACGACGGTACGGAAGTCGTCGAACACCGCGCGGGTGCGCTCCGACAGCCGCAGCCCCTCGTTGAGGTCCACCGCCTGCGCCGCGGTGAGCAGCTCGATCGCCAGCACGTACTCACAGTTGCCGATGATCTGGTCGAGCTTGTAGGCGCTGGTCGAGCCCATGCTGACGTGGTCCTCCTGCAACTGGCAGGTAGGGATGGTGTCGATGCTCGCCGGGGTGGCGAGCACCTTGTTCTCGTTCACCAGCGCCGCTGAGGTGTACTGCGGAATCATCAGCCCGGAGTCGAGGCCCGGCCGCGGCACGAGGTAGTCGGGCAGGCCGTGCTGGCCAGACAGCAACTGGTAGGTGCGTCGTTCCGCGATGTTGGCCAGCTCGCTCATCGCGATGGCCAGGAAGTCCAGCGCGAACGCGGTCGACTGGCCGTGCAGGTTGCCCCCCAGGATCACCCGGTCGTGCTCCGGGAAGAACAGCGGGTTGTCCGAGACGCTGTTGCACTCCTGCTCGATGACGGTGCGGGCATGTCCGTACGTCTGCCGGACCGCGGCGTGCACCTGCGGCACGCAGCGGAACGAGTACGGGTCCTCCCGGGCGACGTTGGCGCCCGGCAGGGTCGGGTGGTTGCTGCCGTCCAGCAGCGCACGCAGGTTGGCCGCGACGACGCCGCGCTCGGGGTGCAGGCAGGTGTCGTGCAGGATCTGCTGGTAGAAGGTGTCGGCACAGCTGAACGCCTGGATGCTCAGCGACGCGATGAGGTCGGCGGCGCGGATGAGCTCCCCGCAGCGCACGATCGAGTCGGCGGCGAGGGCGTTGATGTACTGCACGCCGTTGGTGAGCGCGAGACCCTCCTTCGGCCGCAGCCGCAGCGGCTGCCAGCCCCGCTCGGCGAGGACCTCGTGGGCGTCCATGACCGCGCCACCGACGTGCACCCGGCCCAAGCCGATGATCGGCAGCGCCAGGTGAGCCAGCGGCGCGAGATCGCCGCTGGCGCCGACGGACCCCTTCTTCGGCACGGCGGGGATGACGTCGGCGTTCCACATGTCGAGCATCCGGCCGACGACGTCGAGGGAGATTCCGCAGTAGCCCGCGCGGAAGGTCAGCAACTTCACGAGCATCATCAACCGCGAGACGCGCTCGGGCACGACGTCGCCGACGCCACAGGCGTGCGACACGAGATGCTTGTGTTGCAGGTCCGACATGTGCTCGGGTGAGATCCGGGTCGTGCACAGCGAGCCGAAGCCGGTGTTGACGCCGTAGATGTGCCGGTCCTGACCGGAGATCTGGGCGATGTATCGCGCGCCCTCACCGATCTTCTTGGCGACGTCGGGCGCCAGCGCGAGCCGGGGCCGCCTGGTCGCGATCTGGTACAGCTCCTCCAGCGTGTACCGCTCGGCGGTGATCTCCACCGTCTCACGCGCGGTGTCGATGGGGTCGGCGTGTGTCATGTCGTTACGGCTCCCGTGGCTCGGCAGGTACTCCGCCCGCCTGATGGCGGGCGAGCAGGGCACGCAGTTGCTCCGGCGGCAGCTCGCGCAGCTCGCGCTCGAGCCGCGCCACCTCGGCCTCGTAGCCGCCCGTCCGGTCGGCGGCCGCCGCGGCAGCCGCCACGGTGGGTTCGGTGAGCAGCGATTGCAGGGAGAGTTCCAGCCCGAGCGCCTCGCGGGCCCGGTTGACCAGGCGGGCCGCCTGCAACGAGTTACCGCCCAGCGCGAAGAAGTCGTCGTGGACCCCGACGCGCTCGACGCCGAGCACCTGGGCGACGAGGCCGGCGAGCTGCCGCTCCAGGAAGGTCCGCGGCGCCACGTGGGCGGCGCCGGTGTCCGGTCGCGTGGGCGGATCGGGCAGCGCGGCCCGGTCGATCTTTCCGTTGGCGGTGCGGGGCAGGGCCGGCAGGGCGACCACGTCGGCCGGCACCATGTGGGTGGGCACACTGTCGCGAAGGACGTCGCGCAGGTCGGCCGGTGCGGCGCCGTCGTCGGTGACGACGTAGGCGACGAGCCGTCCAGGGTCGTAGGGACCGGATCCTCCGCGCACGGCCGCCACGCACTGGCGCACGTCCGGGTGCCGGGCGACGGCTGCCTCGACCTCCTCCAACTCCAGCCGGATGCCGGAGATCTTCACCTGGTTGTCGAGACGTCCGGCGAATTCGAGCGCGAGGTCGCCCGGGCGTAGCCGGGCCAGGTCACCGGTGCGGTACAGCACGCCGGGCACCTCCGGCAGCACGCCGGTCACGAACCGCTGCGCGGTTTGTGCCTCGTCGCCGCGGTACCCGGGTGCCAGGTAGGAGCTGTGCACGCAGACCTCGCCGGTGGCGCCGGGCGGGCACAGCTCCCCGGCGGGGTCGAGCACCACGACCTGACGTCCGTCGATCGGGTGGCCGATCGGCACCACCGCCGTGTCGGGCAGGTCGGTCACGACCTGGTAGGTCGCGGCGACGACCTCCGTCGGGCCGTAGACGTTGACCAGCCGCACCGCCGGGCCGAGGCGGTGCCGGGCCCGCCGGACGAGCTCGGTGTGCAGGGCCTCCCCGACGAACAGCACCGTACGCAGCTCGGGCAGGGGGCCGGCGGCGGCGAGCATCTCGCGGAACAACGCCGGGATCACCTGCAGCACGCTGACGCGGTCACGGGCCAGCCACGCGGCGAGCGCGACCGGATCACCGTGCCCACCGGCCGGTCGCAGGCACAGGGTGGCACCGTGGCACAGCGCGCCGAAGATCTCGCAGTACGCCACGTCGAACGGCATCGGCGCGAGCTGACCCATCCGCGCGCCGGGCCCGACGTCGAACGCCGTGCTCTGCCACTGCGCGAACTGGGCCAGGTCACGGTGCGCGTGGGGGATCGCCTTGGGCCGGCCGGTGGAACCGGAGGTGAAGGCGAGGTAGGCGAGGTCGTTCGGGGTCACGGTCCGTCCCGGCGCGGTGGCCGGCTCCGAACCGGTGTCGAGGACCGGTCCGCGCCACGGTTCCGGCACGGGTTCCCGCTCGGATGCGCCGCCATCGTCGAGCACCACCGTCGCGGATCCGCCGTGGCGGGCCGCGGCGGCCCGGTCCATCAGCACGGCGGCCGGCGCGGTGCGTCGCAGGACAGCGTCGAGCCGGGCGGGTGGTTGGGCCGGGTCGAGGCAGGCGAACGCCGCGCCCGCCTTGAGCACACCGAGCAGTGCCGCGACCGCGAGCGGGCCGTTCTCCGCCACCACCGCGACCACTCCCCCGGACGGAACGCCGAGCCGCACCAGCGCGTGGCCGATCTGGTTGCTCCATCGGTCGAGCTCGCCGTAGCGCACCGCCCGGGCGCCGTGCAGCAGCGCGATGCGTTCCGGGTCGGCGGCGGCGTGCGTCGCGAACCGCCCGTGCAGCGTGGCGTCGGGACCGGTCGCGGCGAGGCGGTCCCCGGCGCGCAGCAGCGCCGCCCGTTCGGCGCCGACCACGACGGCGGCACGCCGTACCGGCCGGTCCGGCGTGGCGCACAGCCGATCGAGCAGTGCGGCGAACCGGCCGGCGAGCTGTTCGGCCGCGTCCGGCTCGAACTGCTGCGCGCGGAACGCGAAGACGAGGTCGACACCGTCCGCCGCGTCGCGCGCGGTGACCGTCAGCTCGGCCTCGGCGGCGCCTGTCACGTCGACGCCGACACCTCCGGTCGCCGGATCGGCTGGGACGGCCGGTCGGTGCCGGAACACGATGCGCGCGGCGGCGGGGGTCGCCTCCGATCCCGCGTGTGCCCGGGCCTCGGCCAGCGCCGCCTCGACCGCGGTGAGCACCTCGGGCAGGCCGGCGTCGCCCGCTTCGACCGGCACCGGCAGCAGTTCGGCGCGGGTGCCCACCTCGATGTGCGGGTCGGGTGCTCCGGGCGGCGCGACTTCGACGCCGATCCACGTCTCGGTGCGTCCGGTGTGCCGTGCGAGTAGCAGACCGAGCACGGTGAGCAGGCCGGTACGACGGCTCACGGCGGCGGCGGCGCACACGGCGTCGAGGCGGGCGGTGGCCGCCGCGTCCAGCCGGACCCGCACGTCCCGGGTGGCGGTGTCCGCCGCTGTCGCCGGAGCGCGGCCGGCCAGGACCAACGGCTCGGCCGCCGCGGCGTGCCGGTGGCTCCAGAGCGCCTCGGCGGCTTCGTCACGCCGAGCGGCGCGGCGCCGGCACCACAGCGCCCAGTCGAGATGCCCGGGAGCCAGTTCCCACCGATCCTCGGGTTCGGTGGCGGGGTCGTCGGCGGCGAGGTCGCGGCAGAGCCGGTCGACGCCGTCGTCGTCGACCACCGCGCGGTGCGCGGCGATGACGAGCACGGACCGGCCGGCCGGCTCGACCAGGGTCACCTCGACGCCGCACCGGTCGAGGTGGGGCACGGCGGCGCGGGCCCGCTCGACGGCGCCCCGGATCGGGTCGCCGTCCCCCGCCGTCGACGCCACCCGAAGCTCCGGCCCCCCGTCGGGTCGCAGGGACTGGGTGCGGCCGTCGGGCGCGATGCCGACGCGCAGCATCTCGTGCCGCCGCGCCAGCCGCTCCACGGCCGTCCGCACCTGGGCGGCGGGCCGCGCCGGGCGCAACTCGACGACCCGAACGATCTTCGCCGCCGGGTCACCGGGGCGGGCGAGCTCGGCGGCGTGCCAGCGGCGCTGCGCCGTGGCGAGCGGAAACGGCGCGTCCCGCGCGAAGCGCCCCGGCGACGGCTCGGGGCGGGCGAGGCGGGCCAGCGGCAGGTCCGGATCGCGGGCCAGGCGACGCACCAGCTCGGCGAAGTCCGTGGCGAGCGCGACGACGGTGTCGGGTCGCAGCACCGCCGTGTCGTACTGCAGCATGCATTGCGCACCGTCCGCCGACGGCGTCACGAAGACCGACAGATCGTGCTGCGCGGCGTCGACGTCGACCGGGAAGGCCGAGATCCGGAGACCTTCGCCGAGGTCAAGCGGCGGGGCGCGGAAGTTCTGCACGGCCAACGCCACGTGGTAGGGCGCCCGCCGGGCGGCGGTGCGCTCCACCACGTGCTGCAGTGGCGCGTGCTGGTGGGCGAGCGCGCCCGTGGTCGCCGCGCGGGCCCGCCCGAGCAACTGCCGCAGGGTGGGGTCGCCGGACAGGTCGCCGCGCAGCACCACGACGTTGATGAACGGTCCGATGAGCGCGTCGAGCCGCTCGTCCGACCGCCCGGCGGTGGGGCTGCCGACACGCGGTTCGGTCTGTCCGCCGCGCCGCCACAGCAACGCCTGCAGCACCACGAGGTACGCCATGAACTCGGTCGCCTGCTCCTCGGCGGCGAGCGTGCGCAGCGCCCGTACGTCACTCGCCGGCAGTTGGAAGCGGTGGGTGGCCCCGCGCAGCAGGGGTCGGGACGGTCGCGGAAAATCGGCTGGCAGCGGTGGGGGCGGGGGGTCACCGGCGAGCTGACCCGCCCAGTACGCCAGGTCCTCGTCGAACGCGCCGGCGGCGAACGCCTCGCGCTGCCAGGCGGCGTAGTCACGGTACTGCAGCGCGAGCCCGGGAAGCCGGGCCGGTCGGTCCTGGCGGTGCGCCGCGTAGAGCTCGGCGAGCTCGGCCAGGAACACGCCGAACGACCAGCCGTCGAACACCGCGTGGTGCGCGACGAGCACCAGCCGGTGGCGTGACGGCGACCGACGCAGGAGCAGCATCCGCAGCAGCGGGCCGGCGCGGTAGTCGAACGGTTTGTCAGCCGCGGCCCTGGTCAGTTCGTCGAGCCGCGCCGCCGGCACGTCGCGGGCGACCAACCGCGGCCCGACCGGGTCCACCGGCCCGAGGCACAGCGCTCCGTCGACCACGGCGAACCGCGTGCGCAGCAGTTCGTGTCGCCGCACGACCTCGTGTAGCGCCGCGGCGAGCGCGCCCTCGTCGAGCGGCCCGTCGACGTCCACGCCGAAGGCGAGATTGTGCAGGGCCGAGTCGGGCCGCAACTGGTCGACGAACCAGAACCGCTCCTGCGCAAATGACGCCGCGACGGTGTCCGATAATGGCCGACGCGCGAGTTCAGGGCGCACCGAAATGCCTCCTACCCGGTCGATTTCCCGGCCAAGCTAGCACGGCACACCGCGTGCCAGTGCGGGCGGAAATTCGTTGTCCCGCCGGCGGGACACACCTCGCCGACCAGGCTTGACGCGCGCCTCGCGAGCTGCACAGACTCCGCTCGTCGACATTCCAGATTCCATAAGAGTCAATGTTTGGACTGCCATGACACATGTGCTGGAAATGGCTACCTTCCGCGCCGAGATGGTCGACCTGTCAGCCTGTTTCAACAACACCGCGGCAACCACGCCGGAGACCACCGGCGCGGGTGGCCTCAACGTGTGGCGCAACTCGTTTCCGATCGAGGAGCTGCCCGACGCCACCGAGGTGTTCCGCCCGGGCGCGGTGCCGTTCCGTTTCCCGCGCACGGGGCCGGGCCGGCTGGACAACGTGGTCTGCGCCGGGCAGCGCATCGACCTGCGGCCGGCACGGTACGACTGGATCTACCTGCTGGCCTGCGCCGAACGTCGGATCGAGGACGTCGTGCACCTGCACTACCGCGACGGCTCCGTCGACGAGGAGTGGCTACGCGTCTCGGACTTCTGGCCCGCGTCGCCGCCGCGCTTCGGTGAACTGGAGGCGGTGCGCTGCGACCGCATTCACTTTCCACGCCACGTCCAGCCGGGCATCGGGCCGAGGATCTGGCAGCAACGGCTGCCCGTGCCACGCCAGGAGGAGCTCGTGTATCTGCGCCTGCCCGACAACATCGCCGTGCACATCTTCGCGATGACAGCCGTGTCCAACGGGTGGCGGTGATGAGGGTACTGCTGGACGAGCCGCCTTTCTGGTTCCACGACCTCGGCAACTGCCTGCACGACTGCCTCGCGGTCCTGCTGCTGGCGCGCGGCTTCGATCCGGTCGAGGCGCTCGGCGCGGTGTGGCAGTTCCACCACGACCCCGCCCAGGTGCGGGGTGAGGAGTTCTACCATCCCACGCCGCGGCCGACACTGGGCGAGACGATGTTCCCGTTCCACCCGGTGCGTGCCCGTTGGACGCACCCGACAGACGGCGCGGCGGGCTGGGACGGACTGCGGCAGTCGCTGCGCGAGGGCCGCCTCGCGATCGCCGCCGTGGACAACTTCCACATGCCGATCCGGCCCGCCTTCGGCGACGTGCACGCCGCGCACCTCGTGGTGGTCTGGGGATACGACGACGACACGGGCGAGGCGTACGTGCTGGAGCCCACCCCGCCGCTGTACCGCGGTCCCATCCCGATCGCCGACTTCCTCCGCGCGCGTGGTTCGGGCAACGAGGCGCGGCCCGAGACCCGCGACTACTTCTTCGCCGGCCCCCGCATCGCGCACCGCTGGATCGACGTGGAGTTCACCGGCCCACCGCCGGTCACCGACGCCGCCTGGGTAGCGGCCGTCATCAGGTCCAACGTGGACGAATTCCGGGACCCCACGCCGTCGCCGGCCGGCCGTGGCGGCCTGGACGGGCTGCGGCACTGGCTCGGCGACATCCGTGACCGCGCCCACGGCGGGAACGCGGAGGTCGCCGCCGGGGCGCTCGGCGAGCTGTACGGCGTCGGCTGGGCGGCCCAGGGAGCGGCCGCGCTGCACGCGGACTTCCTGCGCGCCGCCGGACGTCGCCTCGGCCGTGACGAGCTGGCACAGGCCGGCCGGCAGGTCGACCGTCTCGCCAACGAGTGGACCGCGCTGCGTGTCTTCGGCGCGCACGGCTCCACCGGAGCGCTGCGCGTCGCCGAACAGCTCGGGCCGCGCAGCCGACGGCTGCTGGCCGGCCTCGAGGAGGCCCTGGACCGCCTCGACGCCACGGCGGCGGCGCTCGTATCCGAACCGGCGGTGGCCGGCGCGGCCCGCTAGCGCGGACCTCCATTCGCACACCACGCGAGGATTGGGTTGGCACATGGCACTGCACCACGGGTCCGCGCCGTTGCTCGACGTTCTGTGGCGGCGCGCGGAGCGGGAGCCGGAGCGGGTCGGATACCTGGAGGCGGTCGACGGCGACGAGCCGCTGCGCGGACTGTCGTACGCCCGCCTCGCCGGCCGCGTCGAGGAGGTGGCGACGGCGCTGCGGGCGGGCGGCGTGCGACCCGGGGAACGTGTCGCGCTCGCCCTGCCGGGCGGGTTGGAGTATCTCGTCCGGCTGCTCGGCTGCCTCGCCGCCGGTGCTGTCGCCGTGCCGCTGCCGCCGCGGGCCCGGGCCCGCGACGAGGACGAGTCACCACGGGCGCGGCTCGCCGCCCATCCGGTCGTACGCGCCAGCGGCGCCGTCGCCGCGTTCACCGCGCCGGACCTGCTCGACCTGCGTGTCACTGCCGACCTCACACATGCCACGCCGGCTCCCGAGGGCGTGGCCGTGTTGCAGTACACCTCCGGCTCCACCGGCGTGCCGAAGGGCGTGATGGTGACGCACGACAGCATCGCGCACAACCTCGCCGCGATCACGTCGGGCATGTCGCTGACCGAGGCCGACCGCGGCCTGGTCTGGCTGCCGCCGTACCACGACATGGGCCTCTTCGGTGGTCTGCTGTCGCCGGTGTGGTCCGGCATGTCGATGACGCTGCTGTCCACGGAGGCTTTCGCGCGGCGACCGCTGTCGTGGCTGCGGCTGGTGAGCGAGCACCGGGTGACGTTGTCCGGCGGTCCGAACTTCGCCTTCGACGCGTGCGTCGACCGGATCCCGGCCCAGGAGCGGGCCGCGCTGGACCTGTCCGCGTGGGAGATCGCCTTCGTCGGCGCGGAGCCGGTCCGAGCCCGCACCCTGCGCCGCTTCGCCGAGGCGTTCGCCGTCGCGGGCTTCCGGCCGGAGGCGTTCTACCCGTGCTACGGCATGGCCGAGACGACGCTCATCATCAGCGGCGGACGCCGTGGCGGCGGGCTGCGCACGCTGCCGCCCGACCGGCCGCGCCGACCCGAGCAGGTTTCCTGCGGCCCCGCTCTCGGCGGACTGCGGGTGCGGGCCGTCGACCCGGACACGGGCGTCGAGATGCCTCCCGGGGACGTCGGTGAACTCGTGGTCAGCGGACCGAGCGTGACACGCGGCTACTGGCGCGACGAGGCCGCGACGGCCGCCGTGTACGGGTCGGACGGGCTGCGCACCGGGGATCTCGGCCGGATCGTGGACGGCGAGGTCTACCTCACCGGTCGCCGCAAGGACACCATCGTCGTGCGCGGCCGCAACCTCGCGCCCGAGGACATCGAGGAGGTGGCCCGTGCCGCGGACCCGGCGCTGTCGGGCAGCGTCGTCGCCGCGTTCGCCGTCGACGACGGCACCGAGCGGCTCGTGCTCGCCGCCGAGACGCCGACGCGCGGCCCCGACGCCGCCGATCCCGGTCCGCTGCTGGCGCGCCTGCGCGCCGCGATCGGCGATGCCTTCGGTGTGCAGCCCCACGCCGTGCTCGCCGTACGGCGGGGCAGCCTGCCCCGCACCACCAGCGGCAAGGTGCGGCGTTCGGTCAGCCGCGACCGGTACCTCGAGGGCACGCTGCGGGTGCTCGCGGAGGACCGGCTGCGTGACGCGCCGGCGCAGACGCCGCCGCTGCCGAGCCGGGCCGAACTCGACGCGTTGCCCACCGACGAGCGGGTCGCCGCGGTGGCCGCCGCGCTGCGCGCCCGGCTGGCCGCGTTCGTCGCGCCGTCCGGAGAACGGCCCGACGATCTGCTGGACGGCGACGCCTCGCCGGTCGCCGCCGGGTTGGACTCGCTCGCGATGGCCCAGCTTCACGGCGACCTGACCGCAGCATGGGACGTCGGGCTGCCGATGTCGGCGCTGAGCGCCGCGGCGTCCGTCACCGAGCTGGCCGGGGCCGTCGTCGCGCACTGGCCCACCGGCACCGGGCCGGGCGTGCGGCCCGGCGCCCAGCCCGGGCAGTCGCCGGACGACGAGACGGGCGAGAGCATCGCCGAGGCGAACCTTGCCGCGACGCGGTATCTGGAGCAGCGTCGCCCGGGCACGTCCATGTACGTCCTCGGCCGGGCCTTCCGGCTGCCCACCGACGCCGACCTCGACGCGCTGCGGGCGACGCTGCGTCTGCTCGGGGCGCGGCACCCGGCGCTGCTCGGCACCCCGCCCGGCAGGTCCACCCCGACCGGCGAGCTGCCGTTGCACACCGTCGACGCGCGCGGACGCGACCGGGCCGAGGTCGCCGCGCTCGTACAGGCCGCCGCGCGCGCGCCGTTCGGGCCCGGCGAGGCGCGGCTGCGCGCCACCGTCGTCGACGCCGGCGTCGACCGGTTCCTGGCACTCGCCGCGCACCACACCGCAGTGGACCTGTGGTCGGCATCGATCCTGGTCGGCGAGTTCGCCGCCGCGTACCGCGCCTTCGCCGCGGGCCGGACGCCGGAGCTGCCGCCCTCCGGTCCCCCGCCAGGGGCCACGACGGCCCGCGGCGCCGACCGGGCGGCGCTACGTGACTGGTGGGCCCGCACCCTGCGGGAGCACGAGGACGCGGCGTTGCCGGTCGACCGGACCGGCGGCGGCGCGCCCGGCGGGCCCGCCGGGGCGGTGCGCGGCCTCCTGCCCGGGGTGACCCGCGACGACGTCGCCAGGGCCGCCGCCGCCCTCGGCACCACGCCGTTCACGGTGCTGTTCACCGCCGTCACCGCGGTCCTCGGCGGTTACTGCGGGGCCGGCGCGGTGACGGTCGGCGTGCCGGTGGCCGCACGCACCGACCCGGCGGTGCGGAACACCGTCGGGTTCCTCGCCAACACCCTGCCGATCCGCGTCGAGACCACCGGGGCGGTCACCGCCGCCGACCTCACCGCCCGGGCACACGCCGCGATCACCGGGGCACTGGACCATCACGAGCTGCCGTTCGCGCAGATCGTCGTCGCCGCCGGCGCGTCCCGGCCCGACGGGCGCAACCCGCTGTTCGACGTCATGTTCGTCCATCACACGCCGCCGCCGTTCGCCCCCTCCGGCACCGCGGCACTGGCCCTCGGCGCCGCCGGCGAGCGGCTCGACCTCGGCGGGCTCGTGCTCACCGCCGAGCCGGTCCTGCCGACCGACGCCCAGGTGCCGCTCTGCGTCGAGGTGGCGCACACCGACGCCGGCACCGCCATCCAGGTGCGCTACGCCGCCGACCTGTTCGACCCGGAAACCGCCACCGCCATCGGCGCCCGCTGCGCCGACGCGGTCCGCCGGGTCGTCGCCGACCCCGCCGTCCCACTCGACGCGCTGCTGGCCGACGACACCGTGACGGCGCCCGCCGCAGCGGCGGTCCCGGCCGGCCCCGACCTACTCGCCAGGATCGACCGGGTACGGCGGCGCGACGCCGTCGCCGTCCGCCACGGCGCCCGCTCGCTCACCTACGCGGCACTGGAGCGCCACAGCACCGAGGTGGCCCGCCGACTGCGCCGCCTCGGCGTCGGGCCGGAGGTCGTCGTGGGCGTCGCGGTGTCGCGCACCGAACGGCTGCCGCTGGCGCTGCTGGGCATCCTGCGGGCCGGCGGCGCGTACTGCCCGCTCGACCTCACCCTGCCGCCGGCCCGGCTCGCCGCGGTGCTCGACGAGGCCCGGCCGACCGTCGTCGTGACCGAGTCGGCACTGGTCGACCGCGTGCCGACCGGGCCGCGTCGTCTGCTGCTCGACGACCCGCACGACAGCGGGGACGGCGCCGCCGGGCTCCCACCGCCGCTGCCGCCCGCCGTCGTGCATCCCGACCAGCTCGCCTACGTGCTGTTCACCTCCGGCTCCACGGGCCGGCCGAAGAGCGTCGCGCTCACCCACCGCGGGCTCGCCGCGTTCGCCGCGTGGGGTGTCGAGGCGTACCGCGCCGACGAGTGGCGGGGGGTGCTCGCCGGCACGCCGCTGAGCTTCGACCTGTCCGTCTTCGAACTGCTCGTCCCGCTCGCCGCCGGCGGGACCGTCGTCGTCGCCGGCCACGCGCTGGACCTGCCCCGGCTGCCGGGCCGCGAGCACCTGACCCTGCTCAACACCGTGCCTTCCATCGCCGCGCACCTGCTGCTGGACGGGTTGCCGGCAGGAGCCGGCACCGTGAACCTCGCCGGAGAGCCGCTGCCGGCCCGACTCGCCGCCGAACTGCACCGGCAGGGCGTGCGGCGCGTCGTCAACCTCTACGGCCCGACCGAGGCGACGACGTACGCCACCGGCGGTGAGGTCGACCCGTCCGGCAGTCGACTCGTCGACATCGGCACCGGGCTGCCGGCGGTCACGGCGGTGGTGCGTACCCCCTCCGGCCGGCCGGCCGGCGACGGGGTCGTCGGCGAGCTGCACCTCGGCGGCCCCCACCTGGCCCGCGGCTACCTCGGCCGCCCCGCCGGCACTGCCGAGCTGTTCGTTCCCGATCCCGCGGGCGGGGGCCGGCGCGAGTACCGCAGCGGCGACCTCGCCCGCCGCCGACCCGACGGCACGCTGCTGTACCTCGGCCGCACGGACCGGCAGGTCAAGGTGCGCGGCGTTCGCATCGAACTCGACGAGGTCGAAGTCGTCGTCGGCGCGTACCCGGGCGTCGCGGAGGCGGCGGTCGGCGTGCATCGACCGACCGCGTCCGACGCCCTGCTCGTCGCCTACGTCACCGGCGCGGCGACCGATGCCGAGCTGCGCGAGCACGCCGCCGCGCGGCTGCCCGCGACGATGGTGCCGGCCCGCTGGATCCGCCTCGACCGGCTGCCGCGCAACCGGCACGGCAAACTCGACCGGGCGGCCCTGGCCGCCGTGCCCGTGCCGGCGGCCGAGCCCGGCGCGGAGCGGCCGGCCAGCCCCACCGAGCGCCTCGTCGCCGGCGTGTGGGCGGAGGTGCTCGGCACGGACCGGCCCACCCCGGACACCGACTTCGTCGGTGCGGGCGGGCACTCGCTGCTCGCCATGCGGCTCGTGGCGCGGCTGGAGGAGCGCACCGGTGCCCGCATCACCCTCGACCGCCTGTTCGACGCGCCGACCGTCGCCGGGGTGGCCGCGCTCGTCGAGAAGGCACTCGTCGCGACGACGCCCGTCTTGACGGAGCCCGTCGAGACGGTGGAGTCGCACCCGCTGACATTCACGCAGGAACGCATGTGGCTGCTGCACGCGCTCGACCCGGACAGCGCGGCCTACCACGTCGCCGCCGAGGTCCGCTTCGACGGTCCGCTCGACGGTGCCCGGCTGGAGCGCGCGCTGCGGTCCGTCGTCGACCGCCATGCCGGGCTGCGCGCGCACCTCGCG
This sequence comes from Micromonospora ferruginea, assembly GCF_013694245.2. NCBI lineage: Bacteria > Bacillati > Actinomycetota > Actinomycetes > Micromonosporales > Micromonosporaceae > Micromonospora > Micromonospora robiginosa. The sequence goes on along the minus strand of NZ_CP059322.2, from coordinate 1,079,530 downwards.
CTCGACGGCGCCGCGCAGCGCGTTCTTCCCGCCGACGGCGTGCCGTGGGTCGCACTGCCCGCGCACGACGTGCCCGCCGACGACGCCGACGCGCTCGTGGCCCGGCTCGCCCGGGAGCCCTTCGACCTCACCGCCGCGCCGCCGTGGCGAATCCGCCTGCTGCGGGTCGCGCCGGAGCGCCACCGTCTCGTCTTCGTCGCCCACCACGCGATCTGCGACGGCTGGTCGCTGGAGCTGCTCGCCGGGGATCTGACCCGGGCCTACCGCACGGACGCTCCGCTGCCCGCCGCCGGCTCCGTCGCACACGTCGCGGCGGCGCAGCGTCGGCGGTGGGCCGACACCGGCCGGGCCGAGCTGGACTGGTGGCGCGAGCGCCTCGACGGCCTGCCCGCCCTGCGCCTGCCCGCCCACCGGCGGCCGGCGGGCGACGCGCGACGGCCGGCCGGGCAGGTCCACCACGAGCTGCCCGCCGACGTCACCGCCGGCCTCACCGCGCTCGCGCGGACCGTCGACGCCACGCCGTTCACCGCCCTCGCCGCCCTCCTCGCCGCCGCCCTCGGCGGACACGCCGGGCAGGACCGATTCGGCATCGGCATGGCCGTCGCCGGGCGCAGCGGCGCCGGCACCGCCGACGTGTTCGGCTGCCTCGCCAACACCGTCGTGCTGCGCGCCGACCTGACCGGCGCGCCGTCGATGCGTGAGCTGGTGACGAGGATGCGCCGTGAGCTCGTCGGCGCGCTGGCCCACGGCGACGCACCGTTCGCCGACGTGGTCCGTGCCGCCGCGGCCGGGAGCGCGGCGACCACCCCATTGTTTCAGGTGATGCTGGGCGATCAGCCAGCCGACGTGTCCGTCGACCTCGACGGGGTGACGGCCCGGACGGTTCCGCTGTCCACCGGCACGGCGAAATTCGACCTCAGCGTGCTCACCGAGACGCTGCCCGGGGGTGCCGTCCGGTTGGCCGTCGAGTTCGACGCGGAGATGTTCGACGCGGCCACCGTCCAGCGCTTCACGGAACGCGCCGGCCGGCTGGCCGCCGCCGCCGTCGACGCGCCTGACCAGCCACTCTCGCACCTGCCGCTCGCGGACGCCGCCGACCTGGCGCTGGTCGACGACTGGGGAGACGGCGGGCCGCTCCCGGACCTCGGCACCGGTTGGCTGCACGAGGCCGTCCTCACCGCCGCGGCTCGGGTGCCGGACCGGATCGCGGTCGCGGCGGCGGGCGTGTCCCTGACGTACCGCGCGCTGCGCCGCCGGGTCGCGCAGCTCGCCGCCGGGCTGCGGGCGCGCGGCATCGGCACCGAGGACCTGGTCGCGATCTGTCACTCGCGCACGGTGGACCTGCCGGTGGCGATGCTCGGCGTGCTCGCAGCCGGCGCCGCGTACCTGCCGGTGCGGGACAACGACCCGCCGGAGCGGCGCGCCGCGATGCTCCACGACGCCCGGGCGCGGCTGGTACTGGCCGACGCGGAGACCGCGAGCTGGCTCGACGGGTACGGCGTGCCGGTGGTGAGCGTCGACGAACTCGTCGCCACCCCCGAGAGCGCCACCAGCACGGCGGATCCGGCCCCGCTGGTCGACCCCCGCCAGCTCGCCTATGTGCTGTACACCTCCGGCTCGACCGGGCGTCCGAAGGGCGTCGGCGTGACCCACGAGGGCGCCCTGGCCCGGATCGGCTGGGGCATCGCCACCTTCGACCGGCACGAGCTGGCCGGGCTGCTCGCCGCCACCTCGATCGTGTTCGACCTCTCGCTGTTCGAGCTGTTCACGCCGCTGACGGCGGGGGGCACGGTGGTGCTGGCCGAGTCGGTGCTCGACCTGCCGGCGCTGCCGGACCGCGACCGGGTCACCATGGTCACGACGGTGCCCTCGGGCATGTCGGCGCTGCTGGACATCGACGGCTGGCCCGCGACCGTGCACACCGTCGGGCTCGGCGGGGAGGCGCTGTCGCCGCGACTGGCCCGGCGCGTGTGGGAACGCGGACCCCGACGGGTGGTGAACCTCTACGGCACCACCGAGGACAGCTTCTGCTCGACGTGGGTGGAGCTGCACCCCGACGACGTCCTGATCACCACCGGGCGGCCCCTTCCGGGCTCGCGCGTCGTCGTGGCCAACGCGGCGCTGCTGCCCGTGCCGCCCGGCGTGCCCGGTGAGATCGTGTCGGCGGGTGCGGGCGTGTCCCGCGGGTATCTCGGCCGCCCCGGACTCACCGCGGACGTCTTCGTGCCCGATCCGGCCGGCCCGCCCGGGCATCGGCAGTACCGCACCGGTGACCACGGCCGGTGGACCGCGGCCGGACTGGAGGTGGCCGGCCGCCTCGACCATCAGGTGAAGATCCGCGGGCACCGTGTCGAGCTGGGAGAGGTCGAGGCGGCGATCGCCGCGGTGCCCGGGGTCGCCGAGACGGTGGCGCTCGTCGACGGTGTCCCCGGCGCGTCCACCCGCCGACTCGTGGCTTTCGTGCGTCCGGACGGCGAGCACGGGGTGCTCGACACCGCCGGCGTGCGGGCCGAACTGCGTCGCCGGCTGCCCGACTACATGGTGCCCGCCGCGTTCGTGTTCCTCGACGTCATGCCACGGACGCCGTCGGGCAAGCTCGACCGGGCGGCCCTGGCAGCGCTGCCGATCTCCGGGGCGGAGGGCACGGCGGCCCCCGGCGACGCGCCACGGGGGCAGACGGAGACCGAGGTCGCGCTGCTCTGGCAGGGCATGACCGGCGCGTCCCGGGTGACCCGCGACGACCGGTTCTTCGAGCTCGGCGGCGACTCCCTGCTCGCCGCCCGGATGACCACGCGGCTCAACGACCGCTTCGGGGTGGCGGTGCCGCTGCGGCAGATCTTCGAGGACGACCGGCTCGCGGCCTTCGCCCGGCGGATCGACGAGGGGCTGCGAGCCGGGTGAGCCGCGACGTGAACGGGGCCCGGCCACGCGATGTGGCCGGGCCCCGCCGGTCGTGGCTCAGCGCCGCCGCAGTCGGGCGCGTCCGGTCAGCGTGGCGACGTCGACGGTGGCCGCGCAGCTCACGTCGACGAAGTCCAACGTCAGCTCGCCGTCGAGAGTGAGGCTGTCGGCGCCCGCGTCCAGGTCGGCGCGAGGGCCGTCGAGGCCGCCGGTGAGGCTCACCCCGAGCTCGGCGCCGCCGTCGGTCTGCGGGAATCGGAGGTGCACGTAGCCGGCGACGAGAGCCTCCCGCAGCCGCTCGGGCGAGGGGGACGGACGCAGCACCAGCTCGACCGGATGGTCGCCGGCGCAGAGCCGGGTCACGAGGTCGGGCCCGTCGTCACCGGCGACGACAGGTGCGGGGGCCGGCGCCGCCGCAGACCCCTCGGCGGCTCGTTCGGCGAGGGCGCGGCGCAGGCTCAACGGCCGCATGTCGGTCCACGCCTGGTCGATGTGGGCCAGGCAGTCCTCGCGCGCGCCGACGAAGCCGGTGTGATACCAGCCCTGCGGCGGTTCCAACCGGGCAGGCCAGACCGAGTACTGCTCCTCGTCGTTGCGCACCACCTGGTACGCGTCGTGGTCGATGGCGCTGGTCATGAACGGATCTCCCTCCGTGGCCGATTCGGCGGGCCGGCCGGGCCGGTCAGTCCCGCACGCACAACTCGTTGCCCTCCGGATCCGCGAGCACGGTCCAGTCGTCGTGCTCGCTGAGCACGGAGGCGCCGAGGGCGACGAGCCGGGCGACCTCGTCCGGGCGGTCCTCGGCACGCAGATCGAGGTGGACGCGGTTCTTGGTGATCTTCGGCTCGGGCTCGAGCACGAAGAAGAACCGCGGTCGCACACCGGGCGCGGCCTCGACGAGGACCGTCGGGTCGTCCTCGGGGTCGAAGATGCCCTCACCGGCCAGACGGGCGAGTTCCTCCTCGTCGTAGGGCGCGACGGCGTACCCGTCCAACGCCGCGGCCCAGAACCGGGCCAGCGACGCGGGGTGGCGGCTTTCGACGACGACATCGTGGATGGTGGCCATCGCGTCAGCCTGCCACGTCCGGCGCGTCAGCCCGCGCCTCGGCGGCGAGGGCCAGTGTGGGATCGACGGCGGCGAGAACCGCGAGGTACTCCTCGATCAACCGGCGTACCACCTGCGCGGGGTAGACGTCGGTGGCGTGGGTGACGGTGCCGTGCAGCCCGTCGGACCGCAGCTCCAATGCCACCGCCAGTTCGACGTCGGCGCGCCCGGTGTCGACGTCGACCACGCCGATCGCCACACCGGGCGCGGGGCGCAGTTCGGCGGCGTCGGTGAGCAGGTCGAAGGTCACCGGCGACGCCGCCGCACCGGGCACGACGGACAGCGGCACCCGCTGGTCGGCGTAGGCGTCGACGACGACCTCGTTGACGCGGCGCAGCACCTCGCCGAACGTCGGGTCGCCGCTCAGGTCGGCGCGCAGCGGCAGGGTGTTGACGAAGTGGCCGACGAGCGCCGGGGTGCCCGGCTCGACCCGGTTGGCCAGCGGCACCCCGACCACCAGGTCGATGCCGCCGGTGAGGCGGTGCAGCGTCACGACGAACGCGGCGAACAGCAGCACGAAGGGAGTGACACCGGCCTCGTCCTGAAGCGCCCGCAGACGGGGCTCGATCGTGCCGGGCACGGTGAAGCGCAGCGCCGCGCCCGCGACACCGGGCGTCGACGTTGCCGCGGCGGTCCGTCCGGGCAGTTCCAGCGGACCTGGCGCACCGGCGAGGCGGTCGCGCCGGCGCCGCACGGCCGAGGCCGCCTCTGCCCCGGCCAGCCATTCGCGCTGGCGACGGGCGTGGTCGCGGTAGCGAACGGTCAGCGGCGGCAGGGGCCCGCCCACCTCCGCTGCGTCGCCCAGCACCAGCAGCTCCCGGGCGAGCACCGCGCGGGAGGCGCCGTCCCAGGCCAGCGGGTGGGCGGTCACGACGAGCACGTGATCGTAGTCGGACAGCCGCAGGAGAACCGCCCGTACCATCGGGCCACGGGCGGGGTCGAACGGCCGCCTGACCTCTGCCGCCACGACCTCGGCGATCGCCGCCTCGTCGGCGTCGACGACCTCGACCACCGGCTCCAGTTCGGCGTGGACGACCTGGTGCGGCTCGCCGGCGGCGGCGTCGACGGTCGTCCGCAGCGGCTCGTGGCGGCGCACGACGACGCGTACCGCGTCGAGGACCGCCTCGGGGTCGACGATGCCGGTCAGCCGGGCGGCGAGAGGCTTGTTGTACCAGCCGGCGCGCTCGGCCTGCTGCCACAGTCGCATCTGCTGCGGGGTGAGCGGAAAACGCTCCGCGTCGTCATCGCGCGGCTGCCGGGCGCCCTCGGCGTGCGGCAACCTGCCCTCCAGGTGGGTGGCGAGCGCGGCCACCGACGGCATCTGGAACAGCGTGCGCAGCGGCACCTCCACGCCGAGCACCTCGGCGATCCGCGTCTGCAGCGCCGCCAGGTGTAGCGAGTTGCCGCCGAGCTGGAAGAAGTTCTCGCGCACGTCGAGGTCGGCCACGCCGAGGACCGGCCCGAAGACGTCCTCGACCAGCCGCCGCTGGACGGCGGTGCGGGCGGTGACGGCCGGGCGGTCCTCGTCCGGCCGCGGCACGGTCAGCGTCGCGGGATCGGGCAGCGCGGCCCGGTCCACCTTGCCACTGGGCAGAAGCGGCAGCGCGTCGATCGGCACGATCACCTGCGGCACCAGGTACCCGGGCAGGAGCTGTCCGAGCCATTCGCGGATCTCGCCGGAGGTGAACCCGGCCGCACCGGCGGGCTGGACGTAGGCGACGAGGTGCCGGGAGTCGCTGGTGTCGCCGCGCACGACGACGACGGCCTGCCCGACACGAGGGTGTTGGCCGAGCGTGGCCTCGATCTCGCCGATCTCGATGCGGTAACCACGGATCTTGACCTGCCGGTCCACCCGGCCGAGGAACGACAGGACGCCGTCGGCGCGGTAGGCGGCGAGGTCGCCGGTGCGGTACAGCCGGCCGCCGGGATGGCGGGTGAACGGGTCGGGTACGAACCTGTCGGCGGTCAGGCCCGGCCGGTGCAGGTAGCCGCGGGCCAGTCCGGTGCCGCCGATGTACAGTTCGCCGCCGACGCCGACGGGCACCGGGTGGAGCCGCTCGTCGAGGACGTACGCCTGGTGGTTTGGCATCGGGGTGCCGATCGGAGGCATCCGGTCATACGGCCGGTCCAACTCCATCAGGGTCATCATGACGGTCGCCTCGGTCGGGCCGTAACCGTTGATGAGCCGCCGCCAGGGCCGCTGCCAGCGGGTCGCGAGCGGGCCACCGAACGCCTCGCAGCCGATGAACTGGATGCGCAGCGAGGGCGTCGCGTCGGCGTCGAGGAGTTCGAGCACCGCGGGCGGGATGTCGAACACCGTCACCTGCTCCGCCTGGATGAGCCGGGTGAGCGCACGCGGGTTGAGCACGGTCTCGCTGTCCGGGATGACCAGGCGGGTGCCACCGCAGAGGGCGATGAAGATCTCGAGGACGGACACGTCGAAGCAGACGGTGGCGTACTGCAGTACCGCGTCGCCCGGGTCGACGCCGATGTCGTCGAGGGTAGAGCGGATCATGTTCGCCACCGCCCGGTGCGAGATCATCACGCCCTTCGGCCGACCGGTCGAGCCGGAGGTGTAGATGACGTAGGCGAGCGCGTCCAGCGGCACCTCCGGCAGCGTGTCGGTCGGTGCGGCAGTGCCGGTCGCGGACGGCACGTCGTCGACGGCGAGCACGGGTGCCGGCTGCGCCGGCAGGACGTCGCGCAGCGCGCCGGTGGTGCACACGGCCGCCACGGCGGCGTCGCTGAGCATGCCGGCGATCCGGTCGGCGGGGTGCGTGGGGTCGAGCGGCACGTACGCGGCGCCGGCCTTGAGGATGCCGAGGATTCCCACCGGCAGCGCGACCGAGCGGTCCACGAACAGCGCGACGAGCGCGTCCGGGCCGACACCGGCGCCGCGCAGCGCACGGGCGACCAGGTCGGCACGCCGGTTCAACTCCCGGTAGGTGAGTTGGCCGTCCGGGGCGCTCACGGCGATCGTGTCGGGCCGCCGGGCCGCCGCCCGCTCGACGAGCCGGTGCAGGCTCTCCAATTCGTACGCCACGTCCGTGGAGTTCCACTCGCCGGTGACGAGCCCGGCCTCGGCGGCGTCGAGCAGCGGTAGGTCCGACACCGCTCGGTCCGGGTCCCGCGCGACCTCGGCCAGCAGCGTGGTGAAGTGCCCTGTCATCCGCTCGCAGGTCGCCGGATCGAACAGGTCGTCGTCGAACTGCAGCCGCCCGACCAGCTCACCGTCGAACTCGCGCAGGTCGATGGTGAGGTCGAACTTGGCCACGCCGTTGTCCAACTCGACCGGGCTCACCGTGAACGGGCCGAACCGCTGGTCGGCGGGTGGGCTGTTCTGCAGCACGAACATGACCTGGAACAGCGGGTTGCGGCTGGTGTCACGGTCCGGCTGCAGGTGCTCGACGAGCCGCTCGAACGGCAGTTCCTGGTGGGCGTACGCGGCCAGCGCGACCTGCCGGACACGCGCGACGGCCTGGCGGAACGTCGGGTGACCGGACAGGTCGGCGCGAAGCACGAGAGTGTTGATGAAGCACCCGATGAGCGCCTCGGTCTCCGGCGTGGTCCGGCCGGCCACCGGAGTGCCCACGACGATGTCGTTCTGGCCGCTGTAGCGCGCGAGCAGCACATTCACGGCGGTGAGCACAACCATGAACAGTGTGGCATCGCCGGCCCGGGCGACCGCGCGCAGCGCGTGGGTGGTCGCGGCCGGGATCCGGACCGGACAGGTGGTGCCGGCCAGGCGCCGCACGGCGGGGTGTGGGCGATCGGTCGGCAGCTCCACCGTGCGCGGCGCGTCGCCGAGCCGGTCGCGCCAGTGCCCGAGCAGCCGCTCCAGCCGCTCACCGCTGAGGCGTCCACGCTGCCAGGCGGCGAAGTCGCGGTACTGGATCGGCAGCGGCGGCAGCGGTGATTCCCCGCCGTCGGCGAGGGCCTGGTAGATGGTGGCGATCTCGCGGACGAGCACGTCGTCGGACCAGCCGTCGGAGATGATGTGGTGCGTCAGGTGCAACAGCAGATGCTCGTCCTCGCCGAGGCGCAGCAGCCAGGTGCGGAACAGCGGGCCGCCCGCGAGGTCGAACGTGTCGGTGCGGTGCTCGGCGACGAACCGCTCGGCGGTCGCCCGTGGGTCCGGCTCGGCGCGCAGGTCGACCGACTCCACCACGACCGGCACGTCGGCGAGCACGACTTGGCGCGGCTCGCCGCCGACGGTGGTGAAGCGGGTACGCATGATCTCGTGCCGGCGCACCACCTCGGCCAGGCTGCGTCGGAACATCTGCGGGTCGAGGGGGCCCCGCAGGCGTACGGCGAGCGGGATGGTGTTGTACGCGCTCCTGCCGCCGAGGAAACGGTCGAGCAGCCAGAGCCGCTCCTGGGAGTGAGCCAGGACGGCCGGCCCGTCGTCGGGCAGTCGGGGTATGCCGTCGGGCCCGGCGCGCCCGGCGGTCCACCGTCGCAGCAACTCCGCCCGCGCCGGGCTCAGTGCCGCCCGGCGCCCTGTGATGTCCGCCGTTCCGGCCATCGCTCACCTCCGTGGCTCGACTGTGGACCGAGTTCGGGCTCCGACCGAGCCTCGGACTGGGCCATACCGGAGCCGAGGGGCACCCGGTGTGCTCCTGCGCATGTCCCGCCGGCGGGACATGCCCGCTCTACGCCGCGGAGCTGTGCGGTGAGGCAGCCGCCTCGGCGCGCAACGCCTGCGCGGCGGCCCGGTCGAGCGCAGCGACGATCCACTCGCCGAAATCGGTGGAGCTGCGGTCGGCGGCGGCCTGCCAGCGCTCGAAGCGGTCGCTCGGCACGCTGACCCGCGGCAGCACGGCAGCGTTGGTCGCGGCGGTGGGCGCGAGGCCGCGACGGCCGGCGCGCACGTTCCGGCGCAACTGGTTGCGCGACCAGCCGTGCCGTTCGGCCTCGTCGAGCCAGTGGTCCTGCTCGGCCGGCACGAGCGACGCGACCTCCGCGTGGTGCTGGAAGCTGAGCCCGTCGCGCCGTCGACCGAGCTCGAAGCGGCGGGCGACCCAGGCGTAGTTGCGCAGTGTCTGGTAGTCCAGGTCGGCCATTTGGATCGCCTGCAGGTACCGGTCCGCGTACTTGTGCTTGCCGTACACGAGCCAGTCACCCAGGCACCACGCGGTGGAGTCGATGATCCTCGACAGCTGTCGGCCGGCACGCTCCCAGCCGTCGAAGGAGAGGTCGCCGGGGATGCGCAGACCAACTGGCGTGATCATGACCTGTCGCGCCGTGGGAGACGGCGCCGGGGTGAGGTCACCTAGGGCGACGCCCCGGTCGCGGGGCGCGGTGCACGGTTCCAAATCTCGGTGTTGCTGGGTCTCGGGACCTGACATAAAGAGCCCCCGTTCAATTGTTGACCACGAAGTCATACGTCATGGAAAAACACTGTCTTCGCGACTAAGAGGCGGCCGAATAGCACCCCTCTATGCATGGGCTGCTATCGATGTGGAGGCTACGGGGACGCGCAGTTCGCGTCAACCAAATCGTCTCACCAGATAGACAGGCACGACACGGTGACACTCCGCAACGGCATTGCACGGCGGCGCGGCGCGCGCAACCCCTGTAATCCCGGTGACTGCCGCACGACTACTTCGCGATGAGGAGGACTCGACAGACGTCGCGGCGCTGGCGAGCATGCTCTGGGTGGCCCAGACCGGGGCCGACCGGTCCCGTGGGCAGGGGTGACAGGTGACGACCGAGGGCTCCGCAGCGTCCGACGCGCCGTTGGTGAGCGTCGTGGTGCCGTGCTACAACGGCGCGGAATACATCCGGCACGCCGTCCGAAGTGCGCTTGGACAAACGTATTCGAATATCGAGGTCATCGTCGTCGACGACGGTTCTGTTGACGACAGCAGAGCTATTCTGGAAACGACTTTCGGCGACAAGATAGCGATCGTCAGCATCCCCAATGGTGGCCCCTCCGCGGCCCGCAACGTAGGGTTGCGGATGGCCCAGGGCGAATATGTGCAGTTCCTCGACGCAGACAATGTGCTGACCCCGACGAAGGTCGCCCGGTCAGTCGAGGCGTTCGCCACCGAACCGGACGCCGACATCGTTTTCACGGCCATGCACGAACCGCGCGACTACGAGTTCACCGAGACGACCACCTTCCCGGAGGAGGACCTGACGCAGACCGTCGAGCGGATTATGGAACGCACGTACGAACTGGTCTTCCCCGGGACCGGGATGCCCGCGCTGGAGACCTCCCAGCCGCTGTTCCGGCGGGACAGGTTGCTGGAGCACGGGGGCTGGGACGAGACGCTCACCGTCGTGGAGGACACCGAGCTCGTGTGTCGCATGGTGATGCGGGGCGTTCGTATCCGGCACATCCCCATGGTCGGCGTGATCTATCGCGACCACCCCGGTGACCGGGTGACCAACCGTATGCGCTTCGACAACGAAGCCTACTTCCGCTCGGTGCTAAAAATGATCAAGGTGGCCCGCGAATGCGGATGGATGCACGGAGCCGTCCAGAGCTTTTCGATGCGGTATCTGGTCTGGATCGCCGGGCTTGAATGCGTCCGGCAGGGCAAGCGCGACCACGCCCGGCGTTACCTGGCGGTCGCCCGCGAAATCAGTCCGGCCCTGCCCGGCCCGCTGCCGTTCCGGGCGGCGGTGAGGGTACTCGGCCCGCTCGGCGCCCTCAGCGTCGTCGGTGTCCTCGTCAACCTCGCCTTGAGAATCGCGCCCCACCGCACCCGGGCGGCTCTCGGCATCCCGGAGCCGGACTGATCTGACGGAGCAGGAAACAGGAAGGGAGCACCGACCGTGACCTCCTCAGCCACTCACCCCGCTCGGCTGCCCGGGCCCTCGGGACCGCCGCTCGTCGGCCGCCAGCTCGCGTTCCTACGCGACCCGCTGGGCTTCCTGACGCGGGCCCACCGCGACTACGGCGACCTCGTCGCGCTGCCGCTCAACGGCGGCCGGGTCGTCGCCGCCTTCGGCGCGGCTGAGGTCGCCGCCGTCTACGCCGGCCTCGGCGAACACGTGGAGATCAGCGGTGGGGGCGGCATCAACCTGCGCTCCCACGACGAGGTCCAGGGACGGGGACCGCTGAACTCGACCGGGACCGAGCACGCGGCGTACCGCAAGATCTGCCACCGCGCCCTCGGCCAGCACTCACTCGCCGCCTACAGCACCGTGGCCGTCGAGGAGACCGAGCGGTTGCTGCGGCGCTGGCGACCCGGACAGGTCGTCGACCTGGTGCCCGAGATCACCGCGCTGACGCGGCGCATCTTCAAGGTGTACATGTTCGGCGCGGACATGTCCGAGACCGCGCCCGACGCCGACGCCGCCGTCGACCTCTACATCGATCTCATGGAGTCGACCGTGCGCCGGCTCGCCACGACGTTCGTCCCGATCGAGATCCCGGGCCTGGCCCAACGCCGCCGGCTGCGTACCGCGACCTCGGCGATCGATGAGCTGGTGACCGGGCTCGACCCGGCGCGTGCCGTGCCGCCGCGCCACTCGCTCGCCCAGGCGCTGCTGGCCGAGGTGGAGCGCGCCGGGCTGCCCCCTGACCCGCGGCTCGTGCGCGAGTTCATGCTGCAGCTGCACTTCGCCGGGCTGACGTCGCTCGCCTCGGCGCTGATCTGGGCGCTGCTGCTGCTGGCGCTGCACCCGGCAGCCACGGCCGAGGCGCTCGCCGAGCTGTCCGGGGCCACCGGTGGACGTATCCCCCGCCCGGAGGACGTGAAGGCGCTGCCGTACCTCGAGGCCGTGCTCAACGAGACCATGCGGCTGTACCCGGCGGCGGCATGGGAGTTCAAGCAGACCATCCGGGCCACCGACGTCGGCGGCCACCTCCTGCCCGCGGGGACGACTCTCATGCTCGCGCCCTGGGTCACGCAGCGTGCCGAGCGCTCGTTCGCCGACCCTCTCACGTTCGCCCCGGGGCGCTTCGTCGGCCGCGACGACTATCCACCCGGCGCCTTCGAGCCCTGGGGCACCGGAGAACGCTCGTGCATCGGCAAGATGCTCGCCCGCAACGCGTTCCGCTCCGTGGTCGGAGGCATCATCCAGCGGTACCGCCTCGACCTGGCGCCCGGCCAGCGCATCGAGCCTCACCCGGGCCTGCTCGGCACCCGCATGCTGCCCCGTCCGGGCGTCCGGGTCGTCCTCTCCGATCAGGACGGCGACACGGGCCGCGAGGTCGCTGTCGTGCACGGCTCGGTGATCGGCGCCCGCCCCGGACCGGCGGGGCGCACGTGACCCAGGCGCTCGCGACCTGCGCCCGGGTGGCCCGGCACGCGCGGCACGCGGTGGCCGCCCGCTGGCGGCTCGCGGCGTTGCTTCCGGCAGCCGGCTGGCCCGCCTGCGTCGCCGCGGCGGCCTGCAACGCCGTCCTCGGCGTGCTGCCGGTCGCGTTCGTGGTAGCCACCGGCTCGGTCCTCGCCGGGCTGCCGGCGGCCGGCGGCCCACAGCGCACCCGGGTGTTCGGCGCGCTCGTCGTGGCGGCGGCGGCGTTCACCGCCCTGCAGGCGCTCGTGCCCGTCCAGGCGGCGCTCGGCGAACTCGTCGCCCGGCGGGTCGACGCGCGGGTGCGCGACGAGCTCATCACCGCCGCGCTGCGCCCACCCGGGTTGGAGCGGCTGGAGGACCAGGAATCGCTGGCGCTGCTGGACCGGGCACGCGGCGAGCTCGACCGCGCGTTCCAGAGCCCGGGCCGGGGAAGCGCGGGACTGCTGCACCTCATCGCCCGGTATGCGCAGTTGCTCGGCTTCGCCATGGTGCTCGGCGCGGTGTCCTCCTGGCTCGCCGGCGCCGCCGTCGTCGCGGTGGTGCTGCTGTTCCGCCACGGCCACCGCGGCGGCCTGCATCGCTACTCGAATGTCTTCCGCGCCAACGCGCAGATCCGCCGAGAAGGCCAGTACCTGCGACAACTGTCGATCGGCCCGGCCGCGGCCAAGGAGATCCGCGTCTTCGGCCTGGCCGACTGGCTCGCCCGCCGCTACCGAGCGCACTACCTGTCCTGGCTGCTGCCGACCTGGCACGCACGCCGGCGCATCATGCTGTGGCCGTACTTCTGGTACACCGGCGCCGGCCTGCTCGTCACCGCCGCGGTCCTCGCCGGCCTCGGCGCCTCGGCCGCGCAGGCGGGCGCGACGGCGCAGGCGGCGGTCGCCATCCAGGCGGTGATGGGCGCCGTCCGACTCGGGGAGTACTACCCCGAGGCAGATCTGCAGACCGAGTACGGCGGCGACGCCTACGGCGCGGTGCGGGATTTCGTCGCCCGGACCGGGGCGCAGCGGTCCGGGCCGCCAGTCGTGTCCGTCGACCGCCGCGAGGTGCCACCGCCGCGACACGACCTGCGCTTCGAGAGCGTCACCTTCCGCTACCCGGGCCGGCCGGAGCCGGTCTTCGACGGTCTCGACCTGACCATCACCGTGGGTCGCTGCACCGCCGTCGTCGGGCTCAACGGCGCCGGCAAGACGACACTGGTGAAGCTGCTCGCCCGGCTGTACGAGCCGGACACCGGCACGATCAGCGCGGACGGCACCGACATCCGTCGGTACCCGGTCGAGCGCTGGCGGGCCCTGCTCGCCGTGGTGTTCCAGGACTTCCTGCGTCATGAGACCTCCGCCCGCGACAACATCGGCCTGGGCAGCGTGACGCACCTGGCCGACGATGCCGGGATCCGTTCGTCGGCTGCGGCGGCGGGCCTCCTCGACACGTTGGAGGGGCTGCCACACGGTCTCGCGACCCCACTCGCCGCCCACGTCGAAGGCGGTACCGACCTGTCCGGCGGGCAGTGGCAGCGCGTCGCGCTCGCCCGCGCGCTGTTCCGCCTGCGTCACGACGGCGCGATCCTGGTCCTCGACGAGCCGACCGCCAGCCTCGACGTGCGCGCCGAAGCCCGGTTCTTCGCCGAGTTCGCGCAGCTCACCGAGGGACGGACGACAGTGCTCATCTCGCATCGCTTCTCCACCGTGCGCCACGCCGACCACATCGTCGTGCTCGACGGCGGTCGGATCAGCGAGCAGGGCAGCCACGACGAACTGGTCGCCCAAGGCGGCCGGTACGCCCGCCTCTTCCGCCTGCAGGCAGACCGCTTCGGCGAGGACCCCACGGCGGGGCAGGGTCAGGTGGCGACGGTATGACGACCGGAACCGAACCACCTCCACGCGGCGCCTTCACCACCGCCGTCGGCGACCTGCTGCGCCGCTGCTGGCAGCAGAGCCCCGCCAAGACACTGACCGCCGCGATTCTCATGATCGCCAGTGGCGCGACGCTACCGCTCGCCGCCGCCGCCCTACGGTGGCTGCTCGATGCCGCGTCATCCGGCCAGCACGGGACCGCCGCCGCGGCCGGCGGCGTGGTGGCGACGCTGCTGATGGCCGCGCTGACCCTGGGCCACTTCGCCCACGTCGCCTACTTCGAGCTGGCCGAGCTCAGCCTCGTCGACTACGACGTCGAACTGATCGGGCTGGCCAACGGCTCACCGGGCCTCGAGATGCACGAGGACCCGGAGCGGGCCGACCGGCTCGCGGTGTTGGAGGAGGAGATCCAGAACGTTCGGCTCGCGCTGGAGGCGCTGCTCTCCGCGGGCGGGTTGATCGTCGGAGCGGCCACCACCGCGACCCTTCTCGCCCTGGTCCACCCGGTGCTGCTGCTGCTGCCGCTCGTCGCCGTCCCGCCGATGCTTGCCGGCCGCCGCGCCGACCGGATCCTCGACCGCGCGCGGCTCGCCGCCGCCGCGCCCACCCGCCTGGCCCGCAACCTGTTCCAGCTCGCGACGCAGCCGGCGACCGCCAAGGAACTCCGCGTGTACGGCCTGCAGGACGAGATCCGCCGGCGGCACGCGGCGCAGTGGCGCTCGGCCGGCGACACGCTGTGGAGCGGACACCTCCGCAGCAGTGCGCTACGGGCGCTCGGGCAGATGTCTTTCGCCGTCGGCTACGTCGGTGCGGTCGGGCTCGCCGTCCGCGAGGCGGCGGCGGGGCGGCAGAGTCTCGGCGGCGTCGTGCTCATCATCGTGCTCGCGGTCCAGGTGAACGCCCAGGTGGCCCAGACCGTGTCGCTCGTGCCCGCGCTCCAGCGCTTCGCCGTGGCCGACCGCCGTCTGCGTGAGCTGCGCGCCGCGGCCGGTGGCCGCTCCCCCACCGGGAACAGCGCGCCGCCGGACCGGCTGCGGGCCGGCATCGCGCTACGGGACGTGTCGTTCGCCTACCCGGGCACCGGCCGGCCCGCGCTGCGCAATGTGGACCTGCTGCTGCCGGCCGGCGCGACGGTCGCGATCGTCGGCGAGAACGGCGCCGGCAAGACGAGCCTCGTCAAGCTGCTCTGCGGGCTGTACCGACCGTCCCACGGCACCGTGACCGTGGACGGGATCGACCTCGCCGACCTGAGCCTCGACGACTGGCGCAGCGTCGTCACCGTCGGGTTCCAGGACTTCGCGCGATACGAGTTCGTGGCCCGCGAGACGGTCGGCGTCGGCGACCTGCCGCGCGTCGCCGACGACGACGCCGTCACCGCGGCGCTGACCCGCGCCGGTGCCGCCGACCTGCCCGCACAGCTACCGCAGGGCCTCGCGACCCGGCTCGGCACCAGCTACGCGCCGGGCACGGAGCTGTCCGGTGGGCAGTGGCAGAAGACAGCGCTGGGCCGCACCATGATGCGCCGGGCACCGCTGCTGGTGATCCTCGACGAGCCCACCGCGGCGCTGGACGCGGAGGCCGAGCACGCGCTCTTCGAGCGCTACGCCGCGCAGGCCGCGCGCACCCGGTCGTATGGTGCCGTCACGGTGTTGGTGTCCCACCGCTTTTCGACGGTACGCATGGCCGACCTCATCGTCGTGCTCGACGCCGGCACCGTCACCGAAGCGGGCGGCCACGACGAGCTCATGGCGCTGGGCGGCAGCTATGCGACGCTGTACCGGATGCAGGCTGGCGCCTATCGCTGACACGGCGATCCTGCGTCGAGCGCGTGGCGTAACCGCTGCGGCTCGGCCACGTCGTCGCGAGGACGGACGGTCAGCCGCTGCGGGTCTCCCGGCGCCGCAGCCGGCCGCCGTCGCTGCGGACGAGCACGGCGGCTGAGCGACCGCTCCCGCTCCGGTCAACCAGCCCCGAAGCAGACGAACGCCGCCGCGGTGGCCCGGGCGGGACCGTCGTCCACCGCGCCGAACGCCCGCTGCGCGTCGGCGAGGGCTCGCGCCGGGCCGGTACCCGCCCGCATCCGCGCGTGCAGATCCAGCATCAGCGCCGTGGTGGGCTCGGCCGGCACGGGCAGCACGGTCGCGATGAGGCAGCGGGTGCCGAGGGCCAGGAGCACCGCGGTGAACCCCATCACCTCGTCGCCGGGGCGCAGCCCGGTCAGGCCGGAGTCGCAGGCGGACAGCACCACGCAGCCGGGCGGCCGGTCGACCGCCTCCCACTCGTGGGCGAACAGCGGCCCGTCGGCGAGTTCCAGGGTCGAGAACTGCGGGTTGTCCGCGCGGAACGTGCCGTGGGCGGCGATGTGCACCAGCCCCGCCCCGTCCAGCGCGGCGGTCAGCGCCGCCGCGGTGGCGTCGGGCCCGGTGAGCCGCCGCGCCCCGGGCAGTGTCTGAGCGAGCCGGCGCACCTCGTCATGCCCGGCCGGCAGGCGCGGACCGGCGGCCAGGACCGGCGGCCCGGTCGGGAGCTTCCGCCGGTCCGCCGCGAGCCAGGCGGTGGCCGAGGGGGCGACGGTCACCGGACGCCCCGCACAGGTGGGCAGCCCCGACCAGGGCACCACGTGCAGCGCCCCGACCGGGACGATCACCAGAGCCCGGTCGGCCAGCCGCCGCCGCAGCGGGTCGAACAGCAACCGGTCCAGGGCGGCCGCGGTGTGGACGGCCCCCGCCCGCGCGGCGGCCGCGTCGCCGGTGGTGACCAGTCGGCGCAGGGCGAACCGGTGCCTGCGGGCCAGGTCTGCCGCGGCCGCGAGCTGGCCCAGGTCGTGCAGGCTGGCCCGGCCGTCGCGGACCAACACCGCCCGGATCCGGTCGCCATGGGCCACGAGCTCGACCAGCACCCGAGCGCCGAGCCGCGCGGCCAGCGCACCCACGCCCGGCGGAGCCAGCACGGCACCGCCACCGGGCACCCGCCGCGCCAGGTCCCGGATCCGCTGCTCCAGCCGGGCCTGCCGGCCGCGCAGAGCGGTTGCCGGACGGCCGGCCAGCACCTCGTCTTCGAGCAGGCTACTGACCAGTCGAAGCTCAGCGAGCGCCGCCACCAGGTCGGGGTCGGTCGGTGGCCGGGCCGGCCGAGCCCGCAGCGCGTTCGCCCGCCATCGCTCCGCCCAGACCAGGACCCGCGCCGGCGCGCCCGCCCGAACCGCGATGTCGAGGCCCTCGGCCGCCAGCTCGTGACCGTACGCTCCGCTGTGGGCACGCAGCTCCGTGGCGCCGAGCGACACGCGGTGCCGGTCGAGCACGGCCAGCCCGCGGCGCAGTGCTCGGGCGGCTCCGGCGTCGTCCCCGTCGAGCCGACGTGACAGGGCCAGGGCATACCAGCCCTGCGCTCGCCGGTTGGCGGTGCCGCGTCGGCGGGCCCGGGCGGCCACCGCCAGCAGGTTCCGGGCCCGGCCGGGCCGCCCCAGCGCGGCGGCCACCTGGCCGGCCTCGATCCGGGTGGTCAGCGCCGGCCCCCGCCACCCGGTGGCGTCGAGTTGGTCGGCGGTACGCGCCATGGCAAGGAACAAGGGTGCCGAGCGGGTGCCTCGTCGGTACGCGGCGCGCAGCTCGACGTGCCGGGCGAAGACGGCCCAGGTGCGCCGGCCCTGGCGACGGAATCGGGCACGGGCCGCTGCGGCGGCCTCGGTCGCGGTGTCCAGGTCATCGGCGAGCAGCGCCGCGCGGGCCCGGGCCAGCAGCGCCTCGGCGAGGTCGGAGGCCATGCCCCGGCGCCGCAGTTCCCGGACGGCCGCCGTGGCGACCACCACGGCCTCGTCGACCAGCGGCACCGACAGCAGCAGCTCAACGCGGTCCAGCAACAGCGCCGGTCGGGGTACGGCGAGCCGCCGGTACTCCTCGTCGACCGTGGCGAAGCAGCGCAGCGCGCCGGCGATGTCGCCGCGCTGGCCGGTCGCGATGCCGAGGTTCCAGCAGGTATCGGCCGCCGCGAGGTCCAAGCCCAGCCGTCGGAAGGCGGCTGCCGCACGGGACAGGTCGTCGTCGGTGTCGCCGGCGGTGCCCCGATGGGCGTTGAGCAGCCCCCGGTTGTTGCGCGCCCGCGCTTCCAGCAACAGGTCGCCCTCGCGCCGGGCGATGTCGACGGCCAGGCCGTACTCGCGTACCGCCTCGTCGTAGCGACCCCGGTAGTGCAGCACCACGCCCCGCTGCATCCGGGCCCGCCCCGCGTCGGCGCCGGCGAGCTGTGGCAGCGCAGCGGTCACCGCGCGCAGCGCCTCGGCGGTGTGGCCGGCGTTGGCCAAGCCGTAGCCCAGGCTCATCCGGGCCAACGCCCGGGCCCGGGGCGTGCCGGCGACCCGGACGGCGCGGCGCAGATGGCGCAGCGCGCCGGGCAGGTCGTTGAGCTCCCGCAGGGCCAGACCGACGGCCCGCTCGGCGGTGGAGCGCTCGTCGGCCCCGACCTCGGGCCCGGCGGCCAGCACCCGTTGGGCGATCGCGATCGCCTCGCGCGGGTAGCGCTGGACGGCGTCAAGCGCCGCCTGGGCCGAGTCGGCACCGGAACCGGTGCTGTCGGGCATGCCCACAGAGTCCCCGAACTGATGCCAACCGTCAATGTCTACGTGAGTCTGTCGGACATCCGCGCCACCCATCAGACCCATAGACGTGCGGCTATGCTTTGGGGGACCGACGCACCCGGGAAACGTGGCCGACGCCGGCCGGTGGCGGGCACTTCTGCCGACCGCATGGAGGACCCGTGTCGCCTGACCATCCCGCCGCGCCACGCCCGACCGGCCGACTGTCCCGACGGCGACTGCTGGTCACCTCCGCTCTTGCCGCCGTGGCATCGCTCGCCACCGGGTCCCGCGCGGCACCCGTCCGCGCCGACGGTGCGGACGACGCCGCCTACCAGCGCGCCTTCGACGAGGCGCTGGCTGCCGACAAGAACGTCCGCCGGCACACCACAGCGGGCCGGGAGTTCCTCTACCGGCCACGGCAGTTGCTCGCCGCCGACGCCGACGCCCAGCGGGTCACCGCCTGGCTGCGAGCCCTCGGCCACGCAGTGATCGCGGGCGACGGCTTCGCCGGCGTCACCCGGCTGCTCTTCGACCGGGAGACCGACGTTCCCGCGCTCGTGGCCAAGCTGCGCGACCCCCAACAGTGGCCAGGCCAGCCGGTTCCGAAGGCGCAACCACACCACGTGCTGCTGGGCCTCGGCAACATCATGGGCAACCCGGGCAGCCCGCCCTCGGCTGGCATCGCGCTGGCGCCGCCGGATCCGAACCGGCTGGGTGAGGGCTCCGGGGTGACCGTCGGGATCTGCGACACCGGCATGTGGCGGCAGGCCGGCGGCTACCACCCGCAGTGGCTCGGCGCGGCGTACCTGCCGGAGGCCGACGACGAGGATCCGCTCTACGTCCACACCGACGTGCTCGCCCCGCAGGGCGGACACGGCACCTTCGTCGCCGGGGTGGTGCGGCAGGCCGCTCCGGGGGTCCGGGTCGACCCGGAGCAGGCGCTGACCGCCACCGGCCTCGGCGACGAGGCGTCGGTGGTGGCCGCGATGGCTCGACTCGCGCCGGCGGTGTCCGTGGTCAACCTGTCCCTGGGCGGGTTCACCCAGGGCGACCAGCCGTCGCTGCCCCTGGCCAACGCCGTGGCCGCGCTACCCACGACGAGCGCCGTGGTCGCGGCGGCGGGCAACGCCGGCACCAGTCGGCCGATCTGGCCCGCCGCGTTGAGCCGGGTCGTCGCGGTGGCGGCGGTCAGCCAGGGCTCCGCCGGCGTGCTGCCAGCCACCTACAGCGGGTACGGACCATGGGTCGACGTCTGCGCGGTCGGTGAGCGCACCAGCACCTACGTCGAGGGGCAGTTGCCGCTGCCGGGCCGGCCGACCCGGCAGTTCCACGGCTATGCCGCCTGGGCGGGCACCTCGTTCGCCACGGCGCACGTCTCCGGTCGGCTCACCGCCCTGATGACCGCCGGTGGCCTGAGCGCCGACGCGGCCCGACTGGCGCTGCTCGCGGCGCCGCGCTGGCACCCCGACTACGGCGTGCTCGTCGGATGAGTGAGCGGGCCGCGAGCGACGGAACCATGCCGCACCAATCGGCGGACGGCCTCGCCGTGACCGACCGGAGCGCGACCGGACTGGTGACCGCTGCCGCGGGTGGGGACGAGTCGGCGTGGGTGGAACTGGTCCGCCGGTACACGCCGCTCGTCTACTCGGTGATCAGGTCGTACGACCTGGGCCGCGCCGACGCCGCCGACGTCAACCAGACCGTCTGGCTGCGCCTCGTCGAGCAGCTGAGCCAGATCCGCGATCCGCAGGCCCTCGCCTCCTGGTTGGCGACCACGGCCCGGCGCGAGTGCTACCGGCTGTCCCGCCTCGGCCGCCGCACCCAACTCTTCGACCCGTACGACGACGCGCTGGACGCCTACCACAGCTTCTCCCGCACGGCGGACGTGGCGGCCCCCGACGAGGAACTGCTCCGAGCGGAGCGCCGGCAGGCGCTGCGGGAGGCCTTCGCCCATCTGCCGCCGCGCTGCCAGAAGCTGCTGGCCCTGTTGACCGCCGACCCGCCGGTCAGCTATCGAGAGATCGCCGAACGGCTGAACGTGCCGGTCGGTAGCATCGGACCGACCCAGGCCAGATGCCTGCGCCGACTCCGCGACTGCCCGACGCTCGCCCCGTTCCTCGAAACGGCCGCGACCCGGACGAACGGAGGGGAACACGATGGAGCAGTTGCCGCCGGCCGATGACGCGGCCCTGACCGCCGAGCTGGGTGCGGCCCTGCGGGAGGCCGGATCGGTCCCGGAGGAGTTCCTGGCCACCGCCCGGGCGGCATTCGCCTGGCGAGACATCGAGCCGGGGGTGGCGCTCGCCGAGCTGACGTTCGACTCGGCGTGCGACACGGTGCCGGCGCTGACCCGGTCGGCCGGGTCGACGCGAACGCTGTCGTTCCGCAGTACCGTGGTGACGCTGGAGATCGAGGTGACCGAAGCCGGCATCGTCGGCCAACTCTCCCCGCCCGGGGGTGGACGGGTGTCCGCGCAGACCGCCTCGGGCACGTACGCGCAGGTTCAGGTCGACGCGGTGGGCTTCTTCTCGCTGGGCGCTCCCCCACCCGGCCCGGTCCGGCTGCGTGCCCACACCGACGAGTACGAGGTGGCCACCACCTGGGTCTCCCTGCGCTGACCCGACATCCACCGCAATGGCGGCTCGCCGGGACGCCCGGACCGTCCCGACGAGCGCGGCGACGGGAGCCGCGGGCTGCCCGGGCCCACGACCCCCGCCAGTGCCGGAGTTACTGTCGCCCGACGCCGATCAGGTACTCCACACCACCGAGGTCGGTCCGCTCCGCACCGCTCGTGTCCGGGCCGAACTGGGTCACGTCGAGCGCGAACTCCTTGTCCGACGCGACGGCCGCCGCGAAGGTGAGAGAGAACTCGACCCGTTCACCCGGTTGCAGCAGCAGGTTGCCGATGCTGGCCTTCGCCGGTTCGACGATCTCCAACTGGTTCTTGCCGATCTCGCGTACGCCGGTGCCGACCCTGCCGCCGGCCTGCCACCGCTCGAAGAGGGTCGGCCCGAGATCGGCGATGACCCGACCGCCCACGCCCTGGATCGGCTCCCCCGGCTGCGTGAAGACCAGGTCGTTCTTGGTCGCCACCCGGAGCGAATTGCCGATGGCGAACGGACGCACGGCCGGCGTCCCGCCCGCGACGAGCCGCACCGAGTCGACGTTGCGCCAAGCGATGTTGTTGTTGTTACGGGTGTTGGTGCTGATGTCCGGCCCCTCGAAGGTCATCGGATCGGTGGCCGACACCCATCTCGCCAGCAGGCAGAAGTGGCCCGGGCCGGGCACCCCGGTCCACGGGATCGTCACGGTCGTGGTGCCGGCGAAGACGGTCACGTTCGTCGCGCCGATCTGGGTCCAGTGCGTGGGCCAGACCGCACCACCACCCGGCGTCGTCCGGTAGATCCGCAGCACGCCGCTGTCGGTGCCGAAGCCGTACGGACCGGGGTTCCGCAGCTTGACGAAGATGTAGTTGGTGACGCCGACGATCGGGTTCTGGCTGACGGCACACTCGACGGCGGTCGGGCAGACCTTGATGTCGGGGCTGGCCCACAGCGGATTGAACGAGTGGGGTTGGACGCCGACATCGGCGGCCACGTCCCGGATGTAGACGTCGGTGCGAGCCGCCGCGGCCCTGTCCTGCCGCGCCTCGACCGGCGCGGCGGCGGCCGTGGTGACCGCCAGCAGGGCGGCCAACGCCGTGCCGGTGAGCACGGCCAGCGCCGAGCGGCGGACACGTCTTCCTGCGATGCCCATGACAGGCTTCTCCCATCGTCGGGGGACCGCCGACCCGGCGTTGTCGCTGCCGGGCCGACGCGTGACGCTATTCAGGAGCGCGGCGCGACGAGGTTGATACCTCCGGCGGAACGGCTCACCGTCAGATGGCGCGAGGAACGACGAACCAAACGAATATCGATACGCCAGGACCGGCGACCCTGCCATGGCCGCCGCGGGAACGGTCCACTGCACCGGCACCCAGCAGCAGACCTTCACCCCCGGACTCACCCTGACCACCCAGACAAGACTGGCCCTCGCCGCCGCTACTGCTGCTGGGAGGCCGGACACCGCGATCACCTTCGAGAGTCACGGAGAGACGCTCGGGCCTGGCCGGCCCGGAAGCGCCGAGCCGCCGGGCCGGTCACCCTGCCCCGGGGGAGCGCCCGGCCCGCCGGTCCCACCGGGGGCGCTGCCGCCGTCGGGGGTGGTGCTCGGGTCGACGGGGACGGTGAGCGCGACCCGGAAGCCGGTGTTCACGTCGCCGGTGACCGCGCCGATCTGGTGGGCGCCACCGTCGTCACCGAAGACGTTGTCGGTGGCGAGCGTCAGGTCGGCGAGCGTGGCCACGGAGCGCTCGTAGCCGGTGGTGGCGTACACGGCATCGCAGGTCCTCTGAGGCAGGGCGACCTGTGAGGTGGCGAGGCGTTTTCCCGCGTCGCCGATGCCGGCCATGTCCGGGTAGACCTCGAAGTGCACGTGAGGCCATCGGCCGGGGTAGCAGGCGGGAAAGATGCTGTCGAAGACGACGGCGCCGTCACCGTCGGCGATCTGGACGCCGCGCAGGTAGTTCTCGTTCTCCAGGCCCGCGCTGTACATCGAGTAGGCGCCGTCCCGGTCACACTGCCAGACGTACACCGCGACCCCGGTGAACGGGGAGCCACCCTCGGCCATGTTCAGCACGGTCAGCGTCAGCGTCATCGCGATGCCCGGGGCCTTGGTGGTGCTGGCACCGAAGCTGCCGGTGATGTCCCTGCGGATCACGCCACTGCGCTCGAGGACGTTCGGCCCGTTGGTGCCGTCGGCGGGGTAGGGGCCGTTCGTCTCCTCCGGGATCTCGGTCAGCCCGGAACCACCACCCGCGACGCCGGTCGTAGCCGTGGCGGCGTCGCCGCTGCCGGTGCCGCAGGCGGCGAGACCGAGCCCCGCGGCGCCGAGCCCGAGCAACCCCAGCACCCGACGCCGGGACAGCAAAGTGCCGACGTCAAAGGCCAACCCCTGATCGACGAGATCCTCGCCGGGCCGCGGAAGCGCTCGGCCCTGGTACGTCCCGGGTCGCTCATCATCAATCATGGCGTGCTCCTTACATCGGGCGGATGCGGGCCACGCTAGGCGGGGTTCTTGGGCCGCCGGTCAGCCTGAGCTGTCAGCCACCTGTCGGCCCGCGAGCGGAGAGATCCCCAGCCGGGCCGACCGTCGAGGTGGCGCACCGGGCCCGGCGTAGCGATACTCGCCACCATGGACAGGCCCCGGGAGGAGTTGGGCCGGGACCTGGCGCACGCGCTGCGGACCGGCCCGTTCTCGGCGGCGCTCCATCTGGCCATCGAGGATCGCGGGCTGAAGCTGGAGGAGATCCAGGAACGGCTGTCGGCAGCGGGAGTCGGTGTCAGTCTCACCACCTTGAGCTACTGGCGGCGTGGTCGTAGCCGGCCGGAACGTCCGGACTCGATCCGGGCGGTGCGGCTGCTGGAGAAGATCCTCGACCTGCCGTCCGAGTCGCTGATCGTGCAGCTCGGACCGCGGCGCCCGCGCGGCCGGTGGTTGAGTCAGCCGCCCGGGACCATCGAGATCGACCGGCTGTTCCGCGATCGCATCGGGCTGGCCAGGATGATCGCCGAGGTCGACCGCTGGCTCTACCACGAGCTGACCCGACTGAGCCTGCACGATCTCTACCAGGTCGGTGTCCGCCGTCAGGAGATCAGTCTCGTCTGTCGCCAGGTCCTGCGGGCCAACACCGACCGGGTGTCGCGGACGGTGGGCATCTTCCGCACCGACGACCCGGCCGCGACGACCCGGATCAACGCGGTACGCAACTGCCGCATCGGCCGGGTCCGCTCAGATCCCGGGTCGGGCATCCTGGTCGCGGAGATCGTCTTCGATCGCATGTTGGCGCGGGGCGACTCGGTCGTCCTCGAGTACGAGTTCCTCAGCGACTCGCAGCGCCCCACCGACAACTACTACCGGGCCTTCTCGACGCCGGTCGGCGAGTACGTGCTCCAGGTGCAGTTCGACCACGACGCCGTGCCGGCCCGCTGCCACCGGTTCGAGCGTCGCGGTCTGGACGCCCCCGACCAGGGCGTCTGGGAGGCGTGGATCGGTTCCACCCACGGCGCCCACCTGATCGCCTCCGACATTCCGCCCGGGATCGTGGGCATGCGGTGGGAGTGGGAGTGAGCGGCCCGGGTCCGCCGCCCACTCCCACCTCCGGCACTGATCAGCCGACGGTGACCGTGACGTCGTCGAGCGCGAAGCTGGTCTGGTACGACCAGTCCTCGACACCGGTGAACGTGAGCGCGGCGGTCCGGCCGACGTATCCGCTGAGGTCGATCACCTTCTCCACGTACCCGCCGGTGCGGTCGAGGTTGGAGTAGCGGGCCACGGTGGCGCCGCCGTAGCTGACGGTCAACGTGTCGTACGCGAGGTTCTCGTACTCCGCGGTGGTGATCCGTATCCAGAGGCGCAGGGTCGCGGTCGTGCATCCGGCCGGGATCGTCACCTGCTGCGAAACCGTGTCGGTCTGCACCGTGCCGCCGCCGTTCAACCAGGCGTTGCGACTGCCGGAGCGGGCCGGCTGCGCCGCCCAGGTGCCGATCACGTTCGTCGTGGCCGTCCAGGGCGTGGTGCCGTTCTCGAAGCCCGGGTTGCCGACCACCTGGGCCGACGTGCAGCCGCCACCGCCGGTCACCGTCCAGCGGAAGGTGGCGGTCCCGGAGCGCGACGCCGCGTCGGTGAGCGTCACCGTCACCGTCGTGGTGCCCGCCGCCGTGGCGGTGCCGGTGATGCGGCCGGTCGTGGCGCCGATCGCCAGCCCCGCCGGCAGGCCGGAGGCGCTCCACGTGTACGGCGTGGTGCCGCCGCTGCCGCGCAACTGGAGGTCGACCGCCTGCCCGAGGGCGGAGGTCTGGTCACCCGGCCCGGTCACCGTCGGGGCCTCCGGCGCGGGGTCGGTGCCGCCGAGGAAGCCGGTGTAGAGCAGCACGTTCGGCGATCCGCTGCCCGCACTGGTGATCTTGCCGGTGGTGCCGTTGTCCACCAACGCGGCCCGCACCTGGGCGGGCGTGGCGGACGGGTTGGCGCCCAGGTAGAGCGCGGCGGCGCCGGCCACATGTGGCGAGGCCATCGAGGTCCCGGTCATCGTCGCGCTGCCGGTGTTGCTGGCGTACGAGGCGGAGACGATGCTGGTGCCGGGGGCGAACAGGTCGAGGCAGGAGCCGTAGTTGCTGCTGCTGTTGCGCCCGTCGGAACTGGTGCTGTTGCCGACGGTGACAGCCGCCGCGACCGCCTGCGGGCTGTAGTAGCAGGCGTCGTCGGACGAGTTCCCGGCCGCCTGCACGAACTGCACGCCGGAACCGATCAGGCTGGTGACGGCGCTGTCCATCGCCTGGCTGGAGCACCGGCTGCCGCAGCCGATGCTGTAGTTGGCCACCGCCGGCTTCTGCGCGTTGGCACGAACCCAGTTGATCCCGGCGATCAGGTCGTCGTTGGTGCCGGTGCCCTGGCAGTTGAGCACCCGCACCGACACCACCGCCGCCTTCTTCGCGACGCCGTACGTGCTTCCCACCGCTGTGCCGGCCACGTGCGTACCGTGCCCGTGGCAGTCCTGCGGGGTGCTGTCGCCGTCGACGACGTCGGTGCCCTGGCGGACCCGGCCGGTGAACTCGGTGTGGTTGGCGTTGATGCCGGTGTCCAGGACGTAGACGGTGACGCCCTGCCCGGCCCCGGACGGGTAGGTGAACGACCGGTCCAACGGCAGGCTCCGCTGGTCGATCCGGTCGTCACCCCAGTTCGGCGGGTTGCTCTGGGTGTCCGACACCTCGATGCGCTGCACCTGTTCGACCACGGAGACGGTCGGATCGGCGGCCAGGCGGGCGGCCTGGCGCGCGGACATCTCAGCCGAGAAGCCGGTCAGCGCGGACCCGTACACGTGGCGGGTCCGGGCGCCGAAGCGACCGGTCAGCTCTCGGGCGCGGTTGTCGAGCACCGCCCGGGAGAGCCCGGTGTCCTTCAGGGTCACGATGTAGCGGCCGGCCACCGCGTTCGTGCTGTCCGCGTTCCGGATGACACCGGTCGGATCGGCCTGGGCCGGTCCGCCGACGCCGACGATGCCGGCCAGTGCCACGCCCAGCGTGAGACCGGCGGCGGCGAGTCGTAGCGACACGGGTGATCTCCTCCTCATGCCGACTCCGGGGGGTCGCGTCCCGGCGACGGGGAGACCCGGAGGGCTGTGTCGGAACGGTAGGAGTGGGTGTGCCGGCGGCGACAGGTCGATAAACATCTGTCGACGATGTGCCCGCTCAAAACTGTTTATGGGGTCGGCCTCTCCCGACGCGCGGTCGGAGGCGATACTCTCATCCATCTTCGTCGATCAATTGATCGACATGTACCGCCTCGCACACCCCTCCGGAGGCACGATGAGGTCTCGTCTCGCCCGTACCCTCGGCGCGCTCGCACTCGCACTGGGCGCCGCCGCCGCGCCGGCGGCACCGGCCGGCGCACACGCCACGGCCGACACGATCGGGGTCTATCCGCCGATCCAGGGCACGTCCACCTGGGACCGATTCGGTGTGTCCGGTCCAGCCAGCCATCACATCGTGTTCGCGAACTGGGGTTACACCAACGACTGGGCGGTGGACATCTACCGAGCCCCCGGGGCCACCGTCGTGTCGCCCTTCGGCACCAAGACCGCGGCCGGGCACCCGGTCGCGGTCACCGTGGTGACGGTCCGCGCGGGCTGCGCGACCGGCAACCTCGCCGACGGCGGCTACCGGATCGGGCTCGAGGCGCGGGACACCACAACCGGCGAGGTCATCGGCCGGGCGGACGTGATGCACGTGAACAACAAACCCGGCGGGGTCGTCGTCGGCGCCTCCGTAGGACCGTGGACCAAGCTCGGCGAGACCGGCAGGTTCCGGTACTCAAGCTGCTACCAGGTCAACGGCGACAGCGGGGCGCACATTCACCTGGAGGTCATCAACCAGCACCGGTACTCGTGCTACGTGGCACGCGCGGCGAACACCGCTCTCACCGACCTGACCGTGGTCGGTCGGATCGGCACCCACCACTCGGGTCAACGCGCGGCCTGCTGACAGCGCCCGCTTCCTGGTCCACAAGGCGCTAACGCTCGCCGGCCACGCACCACCCGCACCGCCCACGTCGCACCCGCCGTCGAGGTGACAGGGGGCTCTAGCATGCGGAGTCACCGAAGGGGGATCGACCATGCCCGATAGCCGTCGTAGTCGCCGCATCCTGTCCGTGGCCGCCGTGCTCGCCCTGCTGGGCTCCACGTTGGTGGCCGCGCCGGCCGCCGCGGAGGAGCCGCCACCGCCGGTCCTGAAGATCCAGAACGTCGGCACCCGGCTCTGCCTCACGCCCGCCGGCTCGAGCACCGCGTCGGGCACCACGATCGTGCAGTACGCCTGCGAGGGCTACAACCCGCGCAACTGGCAGTTCGTCCTCAATCAGGAGACGTTCTCGTACCAGATCCGCAACGTCTACACCCACCTGTGCCTGTCACCGGCCGGCGGCAGCAACGGCCTCAACGTCGTGGTCGTCCAGTCCACCTGTGACCTGAACCGGTCACGGCTGTGGACGTTTCTGCCCAAGGGCGGCCACTACGCGCTGCGTAACCTCGCCAGCCAACTCTGCCTGTCCCCGGCCGGCGGCGATCCCGGCCCCAACGTCGCCATCGTGCAGTTCACCTGCGACGACGACCCGACCCGCGCCTGGGACACCGTCTCCGCCAAGGCGGTGTCCAACGCCAATGCCGGCGGTCTGTGCCTGACCGTCGCCGGCGCCAGCACGACCGCCAATGCCACCGCCGTGCAGTACTACTGCGACCGCGCGCCTTCCCGCCTGTGGAACATCCGCCCGATCGGCAAGAGCACCACCACGTTCTTCCTGGAGAACATGAACAGCGGCTTCTGCCTGTCCCCGGCCGGCGGCGTCGACACCCTGAACACCGTCGTCGTGCAGTTCTACTGCGACAGCAACCCGGCACGGGCATGGCGGCTGCTGACCGACGGCACCGGCAACACCCGCTTCCAGAACGTGCTCAGCAACCTCTGCCTCTCGCCGGCCGGCGGCTCGACCGGCCTCAACGTCGCCATCGTCCAGTACACGTGCGACAGCGACCCGTCGCGCACCTGGCGTACCCAGGTGGCGTGAGGATGGCGGGACGCGGCGCGACGGCCCGCGTCGCCGGGCCGGTGGTCCCGCTCCTCAGCGGCCGGCCCTCGCCTCGGCCTGCCCCGCAGCCCGCAGTCGCTGCTCGCGCGTGCCGTCCGTCATCCAGGCCGGGATCGAGATCGCCCCCGGCCGGCGGGCCTCGACGGTCAGCTGCTTGACCGTGCTCCAGCACACGAACATCCCCGCAGGTCGCGGCGGCGTTGCCGGACGGCCCTACGGTGAGATCCAGTCGCCCCGGACCGCCGGCGGCGCGCGAAGGAGTGACCATGCCCGCCCGAGTCCTGCTCCGCCCCACCGCCGCCGTCATGGTCGCCGCCCTGGCGGCGGCCGGCTGTTCGTCGCCGACGACCTCCGCGGAGTCCACCGCGACCACGACCGTGTCCGAGGCTCCCACCGCCGCTACGTCCACACCGGAGGCGGCGCCCGCGAGCGTCGCACCCCGCATCTCCGCCACCGGGCCGACGGACGGCGACCGCGGCACGACCGGCGGTCGTGCGAACGGTGGCACCGGCAGCGACGAGGGACGGTCCGGCGGCCCGACCATCGTCTACTTCCGGGTCGCCGAAAAGCCGTCGTGCCCGGCCGGGACCACCGTCAACCCGGTCGCCGGGCATCCGGTCCTCGTCGAGTGGAAGGCCACGAACGTCGACTCGGTGGCCCTCTCGGTCGACGGTCCCGGCGTGTACCGCGACACCTACCCGGCGGCCGGCAGCGAGTCCTTCACCTTCCCCTGCTCCGGCGTCGAGGGCGACGTCCAGCGGCACACCTACCTGCTGACGGTCCGCAACGCCGACGGCACCCGGACGAAGACCCTCGCGGTCAGCGCCCGGGTGCACGACATTCCGGCGGTGTGACGCCAGCGGTACGGAACCGGCCGCCTCGGCGTGGACACTCGCCGAGGCGGCCGGCGAGGACCACGCCGAGGTGTCACGACGCTCTCAGGCGTCTCCGGCGACGGCCAGGTTGAACCGGTCCAATGCCTCCCGCTTCTCCTGTGAGAGCGCATCAATGTTGACAGCGTCGGCACCCGGCCTGTCCTGATGCAGGTCGACGCCCTGCATCAGGCCACGCACAACGGCATCGGCCTCGGCAGCCGTGAAGCCCGCGTCCGTCAGGATGTTCATCGGTAACTCAGCCATACCGTCGAATCCCCTGACTCGACCGGTTCGACGCCCCCGGCGAGCAGGTTAGGGGTGACGGTAGGGGGAGGATGGAGCACCACCAGCGACGAGTGTCGAGCGCGGCCGAGAATCGAGTCGACAGCCAGGAGATAACTCGCCGCCGGCCACTCGCGGCCCTCACCGGTCGGCACGGTCGGCGCCGAGGGCCGCGGGCGGGGTAGCCATTCGATGGTTCTGCCCGGGCACCCGGAAATGGTGGAAGGTGACCGTGGCGCTGAGGTCGAGCGCGTGCACCCAGTGCCACCAGCCGACCGGGACGAGCAGCATCTGGCCGGGTTCGAGGACGGTCTCCAGCACGGTGGCCTCGGCGTAGCGGGGATGTCGGTCGAGGTCCGGTCGGGCGGCGTCCACCGAGCTGAAGGTCCCGCCGCGCGGATAGACCAGGTGCCGCTGGTACGACGGGACCAGCCGAACGTGCTTACGGCCGAGCACCTGGCAGAGCAGCACGGTGCTGTTGTCGACGTGCAGCGGGGTCACCGTGCCGGCGGGACCGAGCAGCAGGTGCCCACCGCCGGCGGGGTCGACGAGATGACCGGGTGGGCGCACGTCCCCGGCGAGCGCGCGGAGCGCCCCGTTCCAGTTCTCGTTGCGCGGCACCATGTAGTAGTCGTTGGTGCGGGTGCCGGAGCCGAGCATCGCCAGGTAGTCGCGG
Source organism: Micromonospora ferruginea (assembly GCF_013694245.2). NCBI lineage: Bacteria > Bacillati > Actinomycetota > Actinomycetes > Micromonosporales > Micromonosporaceae > Micromonospora > Micromonospora robiginosa. The sequence goes on along the minus strand of NZ_CP059322.2, from coordinate 1,048,827 downwards.
AACGGCATGGTGGTGCGGTGCCGGTCGTACTGCCAGGCGTGCTCGGGGTTGGCCTCGCGGCCGGTCATCACCTCGACCACGGCGTCCGGGCACCGGCGGGCCATCGCGTCCAGCGTCCAGTGCCGCGCCGGCCAGTCGGCCATCAGGCCGTCGAGCACGACCGGGCGGTTCGCGTAGTAGTAGCGGCCGAAGAACTCCGCCGCGGTGAGGTCGGCGCGTCGGTCGATCTCGCGACCGCCGTCGTCGTCGCGCAGCACCCGGTACGTGTCGAGCACCGACTCCATCCAGTCGTACCGCAGCGCGAGCCGCCGGCAGACGGCGAAGTACGGGTGGCTGCTCATCGCCGCCAGCTCGGCGTCGACGGCGTCGGCGTCCGCACCGCCGGCGACGGCCGCCGCGCGGGCCTGGTCGGTGGCCACCCCCATCGCCAGGTTCTCGACGAGCCACTCCCGCCAGGCGGGAAGCAGGGCCGGCGCGGCGGCCGTGGTCACCGGACGACCTCCAGACGGACCGTCGCCGGCGGCCGGGCCGACGGTGCGGTCGCGCCCGGGTCCCCGACGCTCGGCAGCGGGGTGAGCCGGGGCGTCCGGGCGTACTCGGAGCAGTTGACGTAGGAGTTCTTGACGTGGGCCGGAATGTGGTCCGGCGAGGTGTCGGTCATGCCGGGCAGTCAACCCGGGCGCCGTCCCGGCCCACCAGGGACACCGGTCCCGAGCGACCCGGGACGGCGACACCCGACCGGACGGTGGAGGTCCCGCGTCCCGCACCCGTGGGACATCCACCCCTGGTTGCCGGGACACCACCGGTCGCAGGCTGCGGTGCGCGCCCACCGGCCCGGTGGGCGCGGAGTGATCCGGAGGAATCCCAGTGGGAGTGATGGTGCAGGCGCCCCGCCGCCGTCGGCGGTGGAGGGCGCTGATCGCCGCGATCGTGGCGGCGGTGGTGGTCGTGTCCCCGACGCCGGCCGTGGCGGCGGAGACGGTGGACTACGAGGCGACGAAGTTCCACGACGGCGTGTTCGCCGCGTACCTGCGGGCGCACAACGGCGGCGTGGCGGGGCTGAAGAACCTGGTGATCACCGCGGAGCTGCTGGACTGGCGCGGACGCAACCCCGGCGCGTCCCGGGACGACGTGGTGCGGCACCTGGTCGCCACGCGGCAGGCGGTGAACGCGGCGGGCATCTCCGACACCACCGCCCGCACCACCTACGCCACCATGATCAAGGTCATCGATGCGCTCTCCGGCGTGCCGGGGGTGTCCATCGGCGCTCCCATGGTCAAGGGACTGCTGGACGCCACCGTCGGCGGCACCATCACGTCCTCGGCCGAGGTCGAGGACGCGGTGACCAGCGCCTACCAGAACTACCGGTGGATGGACGCGCTCTACGCGCAGCAGGAACGCGCGTGGGGCCAGCTCACCCGGGCGGCGGCCCAGGACACCGATCTCGCCGCGGCCTGGGACGGGGAGATCGGCGCGCAGCTCAACGTGCGCGCCACCGCGACGACCGAGCAACTGCTCGCCGATCCGGTGCTCGCCTCCTACGTCAACACCGAAGCCATCCTGGAGCACCTGGGCAACGAGCAGGCCTATCTGGCGGCGCTGCGCACCGAGCTGCGCGGGGCGCTGGAGAAGGTCGCCGAGCAGAACGCCGAGATCATCAAGAAGCTGGCGGCGGCGGACCTGAAGTATCCGGTCGGCCCCGGTCCCAAGCCGACGCCGCAGGACTACACGGCGGCGCTGGCCGAGGCGGCCAACCGGCAGGTGGCGATCGACGCCGCCGAGTCCGCGGTGACCATCCTGGCCACGCTCGCCGGGTTCGCCGACCAGAAGGCCGGCAAGGAGGTGCTGGCGATCGGCAAGGCCGCCGTCGGCATCGCCACCGCGATCAACAAGTACCTGCCCACGGTGGCCGGGCTCAACCTCAGCGAGGCGATCGGGTCGCTGAGCACGGTGGTGCTCACCGGCAACGTGCTCGGTGCCGTGATGACCCTGCTGCCGATGTTCCTGGGTTCCGGCCCGAGCGAGCAGGAGCTGCTGATGCAGGAGATCGGCAAGCTGCGCGAGCAGGTCGGCGAGCTGCGCACCGAGATGCACGAGCGGTTCGACCGGGTGGAGGCGATGCTCACGGCGATCTACGACGACATCATGTCGGTCCTGCTGAGGATGCGGGACGACATGGGCAACGTGATCCGCGACCTCGACGCGATCAAGCGGCAGATCAACGGTCTGGAGACCCGGGTCGACCAGCTCAGCCTCTCCATCCAGGAGGCGCTGAAGAAGGAGGCGCTCCGCGACACCGAATTCGCCATCAACACCTACGTCGGCTACCAGGCACGCACCGGTCGGCCCCTCTCGGTGACCCAGTACGACGAGACGGAGGGGCGACTGTTCACCAGCGCCACCTCGACCGGCGCCGGGGCGCCCTTCGTGCTCACCCCGGCCGAATGGTCCCAGCCGGGCGTCGACCCGGTGCGGGTGCTCGACGAGAAGACCCCGTACGGCGCGATCGACTACCTGTCCTACCTGGCCCGCACCTGGGACCCGGCGTACCCCGCCACCACGAAGGTCCCGCACGCCGGCGTCTGGACCATGTCGACGCGGGCGTTCACCGCGCTGGCGCTGGAGAACCCGGCACTGGCCGGGGACATGACCGGCGACAACTCGTTCGCCAGCCGCATCGGCCGCTCCGGCCAACAGATCCTGGACGCCAGCAGCCGGTTCAGCCGGCCCACCGCGGACGGGCACCGCAACGCGTTGTTCACCGGCCTGGTGGAGAACTACAAGAGCGCGGTCAACGCCCAGTCCGCCGAGCTGCGCAAGCTGCGCGACGAGGCCACCGGCGGCGGCTACAACCCGTGGTACGGCCCGGACCAGGCGCCCCCGACGCGTCTGACCAATACCCGCTCGTACTGGACCGCCGGCACGGAGCGCAACTACAACGCGGACGCCAAGATGTCGAGCTGCGACCCGGCGCATCAGCTACCTCGGGTGCGCATCCCGGCCAACGTGAACCTCGGCGACCTGCCGAACGCGTTCCAGCTACTCAGCCACGGCACGAACAGGCAGTTCCAGCCGCACTTCCAGATCTGTTACGACGCGGAGCTCGTCAACCACACGACCACCACCGGGCCGCGCGCCGAGATCACCAAGGCCGACCTCCAGTTGACCGTGCACGCGCAGATGAGCGTCGACCAGGGCGGCTTCTGGATGGACGTGCGGACGTGGCGCAACACCAAGAGCGCCGGCATCGTCTGCTCGTGGAGCACCCGGGACAACCCGCCCACCGGCTACTGCTACGACGAGGTCTACTACATGACCTACAACGACGAGTCGGTGCACCTGCCGGCGTTCGAGACGGGTGCGCGCTCGGCCGACAACCCGGAGCGGCTGACCATCGCCCGTACGCTGGGCAACCGGATGTTGTGGGGCAAGCAGAAGCGCTACTACCAGTTGGTCAACCAGAGGTTCGGCGACCCGACCTCGGAGCTCCGCCGCGCCGGCAACAAGGTCACCGCGGCGTTCCGGCTGCTCCAGGCGTACACCAAGCTCGGCTTTCCGGTGGCGCTGGACTCCGACGCCTCGCTCAGCGGCTACCTGCTCGGCGGCAACCTGCTGCCGAACGACTACCGCTACCCGGGCGCGCCGGTCGGTCGCGACCTGCCCGACACCCACATCAGCCGGGCGTACACCATCGCCGAGGCCGACTACGCGCCCTGCACCCAGCCGGCACCCGGAGACCCCTGCCCGGAGGGCATGTCGGAGATCGACCCGCGGGCCGGACAGGCGCCCATCTTCAGCCCCTCGTGCTCCGGCGCGGACAGCCCCGGCTCACCCAACGAGTACCTGGGCAACTGCATCCACGCGGTCGCCATCGAACGGGCCGGTGAGCTGGCCGCGCTCTACGAGACGTACTCGCAGCGCCTCGCCGGGAACGTCTACCGGGAGCGACTGCCCGAGGTCGCCACGTTGATCGACCAGTTGAGCGTCAGCGGCAAGGCGGTCACGCAGAGCTGACCCCGGTGGCGGGCCGGTCGTCCCCGGCCGGCCCGCCACCTCAGTACCGCCGTTCCGGTGGTCCCGTCGACTGCGGCGGGCTGAGACAGTGGACCCGACATGCCAGACGTATCCCGGACCCGGCGGTGGGCCGCGTGGGCGGTGGCCGCCGGCACCGCCCTGCTCACGCTCGGCGCGGTCACCGCCTGGGCGACGGCGACACCCCCGTTCGACGCCACCCAGCTCTACTCCCTGGTCGACCTGCTCGACGGCGTCGTCTACGGCGCCGTGGCCTGGCTCATCCTGAGCCGGCAACGCACCGGCAGCCGGATGCCCGCCCTCATCGCCTGCGCCGCGGCGCTCGGAAGCGCGCTCTCCACGTGCGTCGCCCAGTGGCACCTCGCCGTCGGCGGCCCGCCGGTCCTCGCCGCCCTGCACCAGTGGGCCTGGCTGCCCGGGCTGTACTCACTGGTCCTGGTCATGCCCTGGCTGCTGCCGGACCGGCCGCTCGGCCGGATCGACCGGCTCGCCGTCGCCGCCGGCGCCGGTTACGTGGTGGTCACGCTGGCCGCCGCCGTCACCGCGCCGCCGCCGCTGGGCGTGCTGCCGCTGACGCCCGAGATGCGCGAGGTCCGGGCCGCGCTGCTGCGACCGCTGGCGCCCGTGCTGCCGTACGCGCTGGTCGGGCTCGGCCTGCTGGCCTGCGCCGGCCTGGGGCGGCGGTGGCGACGCGGCCCCGGGCCGCAGCGGCACGGCCTCGGCTGGGCGACCGCCGGCAGTGGGCTGCTCACCCTCGCCTTCCTCACCACGCTGCTGCCACCGGCCGTCCCGGCGATCCTGCCCGCGTTGCTGATGCTCGCCTCGCAGGCGTTCTTCCCCGTCGCGGTGGCGGTGGTGGTGCTACGCCAACAACTGTGGGGGCTGCGGCTGGCCGTCCGGCGCACCCTCGTCTGGTATCTGATGACCGCCCTGGTGATCGCCGCGTACTGCGCCGCGGTGGCCCTGCTCGACCGGTTGCTGCCGCGTTTCCTGCCGCTGCCGCAGCTCGTGGTGACCGGCGCGCTCGCGGCGGCCTTCCAACCCGTCCGCCAGGCGGTGCAGCGACGCGTGGACCGCCTGGTGCACGGCGAGGCGCCCGAACCGCTGCTGCACCAGGTGGTGCACAGCGTCGGCAGCACCACCGACATCGGCGCGACCGTCGCCGCCGCGCTCCGGCTGGCCGAGGTGCGGGTCACCGAGGACGGGCAGCAACCCCCGCCGAGTGACTTCGGCACCCCGGTCACCGTGCCGCTGACCAGCGGCGACCGTCTGGTCGGCCACCTGCACGCCTGGCCCCGGCCCGGCGAGCTGCTCGGCACCCGGGCCCGGGAGTCGCTCGCCGTCCTCGCCCCGGTGGTCGCCGCCGTCGTGGACCTCGCCGGCACCAACCGCGACCTGGCCCGGTCGCGGCAACGGCTGGCGGAGGTACGCGACGAGGAACGCCGCTCGCTGCGCCGGGACCTGCACGACGGCCTCGGTCCGGCACTCAGCGGCATCGGGTTGGGGCTGGCCGCCACCCGCAACCTGCTGCGCCGCGACCAGGACCGGGCGGAGAGCCTGTTGGACCGGTTGACCGACGAGCTGACCGCACGCGCGGCGGAGGTTCGCGAGCTGGCGCACGGCCTGCTGCCGCCGGTGCTCGCCGACGGCGGCCTGCGCCCCGCCCTGGACCTGCTCCGCGACCAGCACGCCCGGGCCGGCCTGCGGATCGTGGTGCACGGACCGGCCACCCTGGACCCGCTGCCGGAGCAGATCGCGACCGCCGCCTACGGAGTCACCGCCGAAGCGATCCGCAACGTGCAGCGGCACGCCGGGGTGGACCGCTGCACCGTGACGCTGGAGCAGCGCCCCGACCTGCTGCGCGTCACCGTCACCGACCGGGGCCGGGGCATGCCGCCCGGACCGGCCGACCGCGGCGTCGGCCTGCACGCGATGCGGGAACGGGCCCAGGCGGTGGGCGCCACCCTGACCGTCGGCCCGGCCGGTGCGCCCGGCACCACCGTCTGCCTGACCATCCCCCTGGAGCAACCGTGAGCGACACCCCGATCCGCGTCGTCGTGGTCGACGACCACCCGGTCTTCCGGCTCGGCATGAGCGCGCTGCTCGACACCCTCACCGGCATCGAGTGCGTCGGCGAGGCCACCGACGCCGCCGACGCCCTGACCCTCGTCGCCCGGGTACGCCCCGACGTCGTCCTGATGGACCTCCACCTCGGCCAGGGCTCCGGCATCGAGGCGACCCGGCTGCTGCGCCGCGACCACCCCGCGGTCCGGGTCCTCGTGGTGACCATGCTCAACGACGACGCCTCACTGGTCGCCGCGCTGCGCGCCGGCGCCCGCGGCTACGTCCTCAAGGGCGCCTCCGCCACCGACGTGGAGCGCGGCATCCGGGGTGTCGCCGGCGGCGACCTGATCCTCGGCGCCCCGCTCGCCGACCGCGCCGGCGCGCTGCTCGGCACCCGCCCCGACATCCCGTTCCCGCAGCTCACCGAGCGGGAACGCGAGATCCTCGGCCTGCTCGCGCGGGGCCTGGCCAACCCGCTGATCGCGCACCGGCTCGGGCTCAGCGCCAAGACGGTGCGCAACAACGTCTCGGCCATCCTGGTCAAGCTGCACCTGGGCAGCCGCGCCGAGGCCATCGCCCTGGCCCGCGACCACGGGATGGGCGCGCCGGGCACGGGTGCGACGGTCCCGGTCGCCGACCGGCGCCCCTGACCACCGGCACCACCACACGGTCCGGTCGGCGTGTCAGGTGTCGGCCGACGTGCGACGGGCACCGGCGGGCCAGAGCACCGTGACCGGGACGCCCAGGCCGCGCGCGAAGTCGATGGTCCGGTCCGTCGACGCCTCGTGGCAGCCCGGCACTCCGTCCCAGACCGCCAGCAACCGGTCCACCCGTCGGACCAGCTCCTGGTTGGCCGCCAGGAACGCGGGGGTGCCCGAGTGGTCGTACCCGGTGTGGATCACCGCGCCCGCCCCGGCGAGCAACTCGTCGAACGCCGCCCGGTGCGCCGCAGCGATCACCGCGGTCCGGTAGTCGCGGGCCGGCAGCACCACGTCGTACGTGCCGCCCAACTCCAGGACCGTGCGCGCGAAGACCTGGTCCGTGCCGGCCGCCAGGCAGGTGACGCCCCGCACCGGCCGGTCGCCGACCCGGCGCAGCTCGGCGCGGAGCGCGTCGGCGACGAGCAGTTCCGTGTCGGGGGTCAGGTTGATGTGCCCGGTCACGCCGACGCGTACCGGGGTGGGGTCACTCGCCATCCGCCGGTCCGCTCCGCTGCGCGGGCACCGCGGGTGCCAGCCGGATGAGCTCGAAACCGCTCTCGGAGAGCACGTCGGGCAGCGCCCGGATCTCCTCGCGGTTCTGTTCCTTCAGTGCGGGCGGCAACTCGTCCCAGGGCCGCAGGGCGGGGTGCCGCTGGTGGACGTCGTCGCGGCGTACGCCGTACCGCCAGCCCTCGCCGCGCCGCTCCCGACACCACCGATCGTGCTCGAGGCGGGCGAGCTCCTCGATCCGGTCGTCGATGGCCTGCCCGGCGGACGGATCCCCGGCGCCGCGCCGGGGCGCCACCACACAGCCGAGGTCCAACAGCTTGGCGGCGATGTCCTGGACGTGGGCCCGATTGGCCCGCCGCAGCGACTCCGGCAGTCGTGACCAGTGCACCATCGCCGGCGCGTCGCCGAGACGCAGCCCGGCGCGCTGCTGGGCCTCCAGGTAGCGCTCGTGGATCAGTTGGGCCAGCCGCTCGGTGAGGTCGTCGCCGATCAACCGGGCGTCACAGGCGCGGGTCAGCACCGGATAGAGGCGCAGCTTGCCGTGCACCTCGTCGAGCAGGTCGTGGCGGGAGTCGCCGTGGAACGCCGCGGCGAGCGCCGCCTGCCGGTAGACCGGTACGAAGACCGAACTCCGGGCGCCTTGCCACAGGGCGGGTGAGTCCAGGACGAACTGCAGGCCGTTCGCCTCCTCCGGGGCGCAGACGTAGATCCGGTCGTAGCTGCCTGGGGTGAGCCGGGCGAGCGTGACCACGCCGTCGAAGTCGATGTCGTGTGCGGTGAGCCGGCAGGTGGTGCTCAGCATCGGGTAGCGCGCCGTCGCCAGGTCGAGTTCGAGGCGGGCATCCGGGGCGGCCAGGTCGATGCGCAGCGGTGGCGCGTCGACGCGGCAGGCCCGCCAGTGCCGGGCGGTCTCCACCAGGAGGGCCCGGCGGAAGGCGCCGGTGCCGGCGATGAGCACCCGGGTGGATCGATCGGTGACGTCGGGCAGCGGGTGGTGCCGGTGCAGGGCGCGGGCGGCGACGTCGTCGACGTGGAAGTAGTCCAGTCGCAGCCGGCTGGAGCCGGCGGCGCCGAGCCGGCGGGCCTGGAGCGCCAGGCACATCTCGGAGTCGTGGACCAGGACGTAGACCCGGGGTGGTTCCCGCCGGTCCTGGACGAGGCGGCTGGCGGTGTTGGCGATGGCGTGGTTGCGGTCATCGTCCTCGCCGCAGGCGTAGATGGTGTGTGCCCGGGGCAGGCCGGCGCCGCGCAGCACCTCCGGGCTGGTCGGGTCGCCGACCACGCCGAGGTAGCGGCGGCGACGGTATTCCAGCGGGCCGAAGGGCGTGGAGCGCACGACGACGACGCTCTCGCCGTCGGCGAAGAGCCGGTCGGCGAGCATGTGGGCGAACTGGGAGTCGCCGCAGACGAGGACGTGACCACGGGCCTGACGGGCGCGCAGGCGGCGGCTCTCGGCGGCCAGGAGCAGGCGGCCGGCCTCGGCCACGGCCAGGAGGGTGAACAGCGGGGCGGCGAACCGGGCGACCTGCAACTGCCACGGGTAGGGGCCGGGGTTCTGGAACGGTTCGGCGCCGAACACGAAGAGCTGCAGATCGTAGTAGAGCACGTCGAAGCGGTCGTGGACGGTGTCCGGGCGGGCCTGGAGCAGGCTCTCGAAGCCGACGTAGCCGAGGACGAAGGCGGTCAGGCCGATGAGGCCGAACAGCCCCCGCAGCCACCATCCGGTCTGGCGGGGCGAGCCGACGACCGGGTCTGTCATGGCATCGATGGTATTTGACGGGGACGATCAGGAGCGGTTCCGTCACGGAAAGTCGTCGGGGGTGGTGTCGGGCAGCGTGGCCAGCAGTTGCCCGGCCAGCCGCCGCACGATGTCGTCGTCCTCCCGGCGGCTGAGCCGGACGAGCAGCTCTCGGGTCCTGCGGTCCCGGTAGTGGTGCCGGGCCAGCGCGAGCAGCGCGGTCCGGCGGATCTCCCAGTCGTCGTCCTCGGCCAGCCGGAGCAGCAGCTCCGGCACCCCGACGCGGCCGGCCAGGGTCGCGCCGAGTTGTTCCACCGCCCGGCGCCGGACCTCCAGGGCCGGGTCGTCGCGCACGAGCCCGACCAGCAGCACCTGCACCTCGGGGTCGGTGCCGAAGTGCTCGCCGAGCGCGGCGGCGATGCGGGCGCGGATCGCCGGGTCCTGGTCGGCCAGGCGCCGCATCAGTCGCAGTGTCACCGCCATGGAGGCGGTCCCCTGCTCGGTCAGGCAGCAGACCGCGGCGTCGAACACGGCCGGGTCCGCGTCCGACTCGATGCACTCGAGCAGCACGTCGGTCACCACGTCGGGGCTGCCGTGCCGGCAGAGCGTCCAGACGGCGGCCAGCCGGATGCCGACGTAGCTGTCCCGACGGGCCCGCCGGCACAGTGTCTCCACGAGGCCCTCGGTCTCGCCGTGCCGGGCGAGCGTGTCGGCGGCCGCGCGCAGCACGTTCGGGTCGGGATCTCGGCTCACCTGTTCGGCCAGGCATTCCCGCACCTCCGCGTCGGGCGGTTCGGCGAGACGGGCCAGGCTGCGGGTGACCCGCAGCCGGACGAGCGCGTCCCGTTCCTCGAAGGCCCGGCTGATGAGCAGTTCGCGGGTGGCGTGGCCGAACGGCTGTCGATCGGTGAGCAGGTCGACGGCGGTGAGCCGGACGCTCGCGGTCGGGTCGCGCCGGGCGCGGTCCAGCAGCAGTTCGCCGGTGCGCGGGTCGGGCTGGGATTCGGCCAGGGCGCGTACCGCGGCGAGGCGCACCGTGGCGTCCTCGTCGACGCGCGCCGCGCGCGCCACCACGGCCCGGCAGGTGTCGTCGGCGCCGGCCCGATCGATCAGCGCGGTCACGGCAGCAGCCCGCACGGAGGCGTCCTCGTCCTGTTCGACCTGGTCGGTCAGCCGGGCCCGGCAGCGTCCGTCGGGGTCCGGCACGAGCGCCAGCCGCCGCACGGCGGTGGCCCGGAGCCGCGCCGAGCCGTCCGAGGCGGCCAGCTTCAGCAACAGGTCGATCTCCTCCGGGCTGGGCCGTCCCGGCAGCAGTCTCGCCACCAGGCAGCGCCGTACCTCGTCCGGGGAGTCACCGGTCATCCGCTGCAGCGCGCGGGTGCGGGCCGTCTCGGCGTGCTCGGGCAGGGCCAGCAGGGTGGTCAGTGCGTCCTGCACGACTGCGGGGTCGGGGTCGGTGGCCAGGAGCCGCTGGAGGGTGCCGGGCGCGTCCGGCAGGTCGGCGCAGCGCGCGGCGAGCACGGCGACTGCGGCTCGTCGTACCGTGGTGGTGGTGTCCTCGGCGGCCCGGAGCAGGGTGTGGCGGACACCGTCGGTGAGGTCCGCGCGACCGCCGAGGGACTGTACGGCCAGCGCACGAACCGCGGGGTCGGGCGAACCGGCGAGGTCGCGTAGCTCGTCGGTGAAGTCGGGGTCGGCGCCGAAGTGGGTGATCAGAGCCCGTACGGCGGCCTGCCGCACGGCGGTGGAAACCTCGGCCCGGGCCTGGGCGATCAGGATGTCCCGGTACCGACGGCGACCCTCGTCGGTGGCGTCCGGCCGGGCGGCCGCTTCGGCGAGCCCGGCGACCAGCGTGAGGTGGGCCTGCCGCTCGCGGCCCCGCTGCAGCTCGTGGACGAGCAGTTCCTCCAGGTGTTCCTCGGTGGTGGACAGCGCCGCGGCGATCCGGGTGGCGAAGGCGGAGCCGGAGCGCCAACTCGTCCGGACACCGCGGCGGCGGTACCAGTTCAGGAACGTGTGCCGGCCGGGCCAGCTCGGCCCGAGGGCTCGGATCGAGGAGAGCAGTTCCTGTTCGGTGAGGTCCGCCAGGTTGGGATCCTCGGCGGAGATGCCGTGTTCGACCAGCAGCACGACTCGGCGCAGCACTGCGTCGCCCGCGTCGGTCAGCTCGGCGGGCTGCGGGGTCTCGGCCACACACTGCGCAGCAAGCACGAGGTTCCAGGGCGGGGCGGGCAGGTTCAGCGGAGGCCACGGTCGGGCGGTCTCGGTGGCGAGCAGGGTGATCAGGTCGTTGGCGGTACGCGCGGGCAGGGCGCCGGCGACGAGCCGGAGCACCTCTCGCCAGGACGGGTCGGCCCAGTGCTCGCGGAAGAGGACGCGGAGCCGGTCGAGGCCCCAGCCGCCGGGGTCGTTCTCGATCCTGTCCACGATCTCCTCGGCGCAGAAGAATTCCAGGAACGCGCGGTGCACGAACCCGAACAGTCGCAGTCCGTACCGTTCCAGGATGAAGCTTCGCTGGCGCAATTTGTCGATCATCGAGTAGGCCATGGCGAGCGCCCGCTCGTTCTCGAAACCGTAGAACGCGACGAGGTGGTCGCGGAAGATACGGGCCAGTTCGTCGGAGTCGACATAGTTGCCGGCCGGCCCCGATTCCCGGAACTGCATGTGGAATGCCAGGTGGCACAGGAGTCGACGCTTCGCCTGAAGGTCCAGCGAGGGCACGTCGCCGTGGCTCTCCCGCAGTTGTTTGGTCACGTCCCACTCGGAGATGAGGACGTCGGTGACGTGCGCGTACAGTCGGCGCCGGTTGCGGGGCAGCGGATGGCTGCGACCGACGATGGTCATCAGCATCAGCAGCAGCGGGTTGCCGGCGATCTCGTGCATCGCCCGGGAGTCGCGCAGCAGGTCCAGGATCTGTCGTCGTTGCCGTTGCGCCTCGCCGGTCGGGGTGGGCATCACGTAGCGGTACCAGTTGTCGAGGAACCGGGTGATCTGCTCGTCGTCGAGGTCTTCGAGGGTGAAGTGGTCGAAGCCGGCGTTGGCGAAGGTCTGTCGCTGGTAGCCGGCCGCCCGTGAGGTGACCGCCGACAGCACTCCCGGGTACTCGTTGGCGAAGGTGGCGATCTGCGCGGCCACCTCCTCGCGTTGAACCGGGTCGAACACCTCGTCGAGGCCGTCGAAGAGAAAGAGCGCCTGGCCGCCCTGGCGCAGGTACGACTCCAGCACCTCCTGGTCGATACCGGTCAGTCCCTGCTGGTGGCGGTGGCCGACGTAGTCGAGCAGGCCGTCGCAGCGTCCGTCGCCACGGTGCGCGGCGTAGGAGCGCAGTTCGATCAGCACGGGCAGGTACCGGTCCAGCGCCGCGAGTCGGGGTTCGTCGCAGACGCCGGCCAGCACCAGGGCCAGGTATCGGGCGGCCGCGGACTTGCCGGAGCCGGGGTCGCCGAGCAGGACGATCGTCCGGCGGCCAGGGTCGCCGACCACGTCGAACAACGCCAGGGCGTCCTTGGCCGCATACTCCTCCCAGAGTCGTTCGACCTCCTCCGGGTTCACCACGCCGGGCAGCCCGCCCGCGTCGCCGCCCGGCATGGCGCCGGCCCACCGCCACCAGGCCAGCGGCATCTCCGGGCGGGCGTCCTCGTGCACCCGGGGCTCGACGAACACCTTCGGCAGCCCGACGGTGAGGTAACCGATGGTGGGGCGGGGTGACACCGCGTCGACCGGGACGGCCTGGTAGCGCAGCGCCAGTTGCTTGTAGTAGTGGCTGCGCACCGCTTCGGGCAGGTGGGTGTCCGGATCGGCGGGTCCGCGTGCGGGGGAACGTCCGCTGCGGACGTCGGCCAGCGCCGCGGTGACCTTGGCGGTCAGGTCGTCGACGCTGGTGAAGAAGGCGCACAGGTGTCGTTCCTTGAGCTCCCGGCGCAGTTCCACGATCCGCTCCCCGTCGGCGCCCCGGTCGACCAGGTCGACCGGCCAGGGGGTCTCCTCGGCGAGGAGGAAGACCAGACAGGGTTTTCCGGCGGCGAGCGCCTCGCGGTATTCCAGCTCGGTGATCGAGGATTCCTGACCGGGTGGGCGGAATCCGTAGCGCCAGGCGAACAGTCCGATGTAGAGATCACAGCGGCGTACGTCGGCCAGGCACCGGTCGAGTGGTGGTCGGACGTCGGCGCCGTACGCCTCCATGGCGACGTCGTCGATCTCCAGGCGACGCGCCACGGCGTGCACGGCAGCGCGATATTCCAGCAGGTCTTTTTGGGTGGCCGAAATGTAGACCTTCATGAACGGCAACTCCAGGGGTAGCTGGCGACCGCACCATCGAAAATATCAGCCGCCGTCACGTTCGCGCGGCCGGTGAACACTCCGCACCACGTCACCATGAATGGGATTCCCATAGATGTCGGGCCTATGATGCCTCCACGGGCAGATGCCGATCCGCGGATCGATTCCGGGATGGCATCGATGCGGAGGAAGCCATGATCACGGTCGGCGAGGTGCACACCAACCTGCTCCAGCACAGCACGGCGCTGGCACAGGAGCAGAGCTCGGAGGTGCTCAGCCTGGTCGAGGGCGAGGCCGTGCTGACGTCCCGCAGGCCGTCGCTCTACGCGGTCTCACCCGACGTGCGCACCGGCGTGGACTGCTGGCTGCCCAGCGCCAGGCGGCGGCATCTGCGGGGGGTGGGCGCGGTGGTCACGAGGGCCGTCATCACCGGCGGGCGGATCGTGCAGGCGTCCTCGGTCATCCAGGTCGTGGCCGGCGAACGCCGCCGGCCGTGGTCGCACTACCTGGCCAACCCGGGCGTCCTGGAGACCGTCGGCAAGCTCGACAGCGCCGACCTCACCGCGGGATTCCTGCACGGCAACGACGCGGACGTGCTGAACCTGGAGGCGATCACCGGACGGGTGCTCGACGGGGTGCAGATGTCCGACCTGCTGGACCGACGCCCACCGCTGCGTGCGGCGCGTACCCGACTGCGCTGGGCCGCGCAGACGGGCCAGCAGCCGGACCGGGAGGTCTCGGCCGTGGTCACCGTGGACTCCCCGACCGTACGCACAGTCGAACTGGTGCTCGCCCCGCAGGACGTGCCGGCGGCCGTCGCCGGACTCTGCGAGGATCTCGCGTTGCACGACTGGCTGCTCACCATGCTCTCCTCCCTGGTGGAGGCCGCCGTCACCCGGTCGGCCTCGGGGCAGGAGCACGTCGAGCGGTTGCGGCCCGTGCTGGAGCACCTGCTGCACCTGTGGCTGCCCGGCGCGCGGGTCAACCCGCGGCTGCGGCCGATCTGGGACCGGCTGGAACAGGTGCCCGGATTCAGCCGGCAGTGGAACTCGTCGGTGAACTGGATCCGGGATCAGATCAGCGTGGGCAACATGGCGCTGCTGCGTGACCTGGCGGGCCGTGGATGCCTCGACCAGCCGTGCGGCCGCTGACCGGGCTCACCCGCCGATGAACACGTAGCTCAGCCGGTCGACCAGCTCACTGGGCAGGTGCAGGCCCTCGCCACCAGCCCGTTGGGCGACCTGCTGCGCGACCGCCGGCGGCACCGCCACCTGGCCCAGGATGGTGCGCACCGCCAGCTCGACCGGCAGGTACTGGGTGTCCATCAGGGTCAGGGTGCGGTACGCGCAGAACGGCGCGGCGGTCGGGTTGAGCTGGACCACCGCCGGCAGCTCGTCCCAATCGGCGGGCAGTTCGCCGGCGAGCCGACTCGGCTGCATCAGGGTCTGCCCGCTGCGTCGCAACACGCCCAGCCGGGTCATCTGCCAGACCGATGCGAGCAACGCGCACGCCCACACCCGAGTGGCGGGTTCGTCCGACCACAACTCGACGTCGACGAAGATGGAGTGCCGTGGGTCGCCGGACTGCACCGGCGGCGACCAGGGACGGGGCAGGGTCATCGCCGGCGCGTCCACGTGCCCGGGTGAGCGCATCCCGTTGGACAGCCAACCGGACTCACTGAGCGGAGGCCGGCTCCCGGTGGTGTGCCGGGGTGGTTCCACCACGAGGCTGTCGACCACCATCTGGGCCAGCTCGACGCCGTCGTGGCGGGCGAAGCTGGACTCCCGGGCCACATAGTCCACCACCAGGCCCAGGTCCGCCGCGGCGCCCTGCACCTGGGGAATCACCTCACGCGGCGAGCCGAACCGGTGGAAGTAGTCGTCCACCATGAAACAGGTGCTGATTCGAGGCTGCCGGTGCGCCGGTAGCCCCCGGCCGGCCAGGGCCGGGATCGCCGCCGACCAGTCGGCGATGCGCGCGAACCTACGCCGCAGTTCCTGGCAGCCGGCGCCGAAGTCCTCCGCGTAGAAGTGCCCCAACTCGACCGACAGATGTGAGTACGCCACGCTCTCTGTCCGACGCACCGCAGCTGCCTCCTGGAACCTGACATCCACGTCGATCACACGGTCTCCCATGCGGTCTCGTCGAAGAGCTTCTCGGTCAGATCCACGATGGCGTCCACCGTCTTCACATTCGCGATCTTGGCCTGTACGTCGTGGTCCGAGATGAGCTGTTCCCGCCACTGCAGCAGCGGGTCCAACGGCACCGCGCCGAGCAGTGTCGTACGCCCGACGCCCCGGCGACGGGCCAGTTCCGACAGTTCCGTGTCGCACTTGCGCAGGAACGCCTGCTGTGCGAGGTCGAGGTGGCCGACCTCGGGGCCACGGGAGTCGATCACCGCCGTACGGATGAAGCGCAGCGACTCCCTCAGCCGCTCCGGCTCGTGTCCGTACTCCTTGCCCATGGCGAGGATGCCGCCCGCCTCGAAGGCGAGATCGGCCGCCGCGGTGACGTGCTGGGGAGTCCAGCGGTGGAAGACCAACCAGCGCGCCGTCACCTTGCGCAGGGTGGGGGTGGCGGTGGCGGCCAACGCGATCTGGCTGGCGTACGAACGGCCGGCACTGAGGTCGACCAGCGTCAGATCGAACTCCTCCTCCAGCCGGAGGAAGAGTTCGGCGCAGCGCTTGGCGATGTCGTTGGTGAAGCCGAACTCGCTGCCGTTGCGCTGGCCGGGCAGGAGCACCAGCGGCCCCGAACCGATGGGCCGCTGACGCAGGCTGGACCGCTCCGAGGCGCCCCAGACGTCCAACTGTTCCGGAAAGGGGATCTCGCCACGCAGGTAGCGGTGCAGGCCGCCGCCGTTCGGCCCCGCGCCCTCCACCCCGTTGACGGCGTGCGGGATCTGGAACGTGATGCCGGCCGTCGGCGAGCCGAAGTCGAAGTCCAGGTAGCAGGTGGGGCGACCGGACAGGGCGCTGCGATAGGCGATGTTCGCGGCGGTCACCGACCGCCCGGTGCCACCCTTGTGCGACGTGACGAAGACCAGCATCAGATCCCCTCGCTGGCTTTCTGCTGCCCGGTGGTGACGTCGTTGAGCAGGAGCAGCAGCGTGTTCGCCAGGGCGGCGGCGGTGCCCGGGCGTTCGTCCACCAGCAGTTGCGCCCGGCGCAGGCTGGCCCGGATGCTGCGCATGCTGCGTTGCATCGCCTCACCGGCGAACGTGCCCCGCATCAGCTCGCGGTCGAACAGGTATTCCGCCTCGTCGATCAGATCCTGCGCGTACGCGGCCAGGCCGGCGGCCCGGGGGAAGGGCCGCTCCCAGAGCAGTTGACCGGCGTTGACGAGCGCGTGCACCACCCGCTCGGTCAGGTACCAGGAGGGGGCGTCCGGTCGGGGCGCCAGCCCCGGGAAGGCACCGCCGGCGTGGTCCCACAGCCCTCGGTGCCGGCCGTCGGGAACGCGGCGCAGCAGCAGGTGCTCCCACACCTCGTCAGCCAACTCGAGCAACTCACTGCGCCGCCGGGCGTTGCTCAGCAGGCCGGCGACGGTGATCGCCCGCTGGAGCAGGACGGTGGAGAACTCGTTCACGTTCCACGTCATGATCGGCTTGGACGTGTCGTCGTTGAGGACGACCCGCTTGCCCGGCGCGTGCACGAGCAACGCCAACTCGCCGGGCGACGCACGTCGGGTGACGCGGGCCCGCTGCGCCAGCTCCACGAGCACCGCGGCGATGCGCCCGAGTTCCTCGTCGCCGCCGCGGCCGACGGCGAGCAGTCCCTTGACCGCCAACGACGTCGCCTGGAGGGTGTAGTAGTCGGTACGGTCGCCGTCGGTCGTGCGCCACGGGATGTCCTCGATGGGCCAGCGCCGCCGGTTACCGAAGGTCGCCACCGTCGCCCAGTAGGTCCGGGTCAGTTCCCAGCGCAGTTGCAGCGCCCGCGACAGCCGCTGCTGTTCCTCGTTGAGCAGGCCGAGCAGGCGGGTCCGCTCGGAGTTGAGGTCTTCGATGGCGTCCATCGCGATGACCGTGAAGTAGAGGTAGGGGGCGTTCTCCGCCGAGCCCTCACGTTGCCGGCCGATCGGCTCGCTGGTCGGGACCTCCTCGGCCCCGGCGATGGTGCCCCACGACCAACCGCACTCGAAGAGCATCTCGCTGTTGTCCAGGTCCTCGGTGACCCGCCCCGACCCGATCACCACGCTGCGCAGGCTGGCCATGGTGTCCCGCAACTGTTCGCGCAGCGCCGCCACGAGTTCGCGGCGCGGTAACTCGTCCTGGTTGACCATGTCGCACAGCCGGCGGCCGTACTCGTCGGTGGACGTGAAGACGAAGGTGCTGAAGCTGCGCAACAGGCCCACCATGGCGGCGGTGAGCCGGACGCCGGCCATCGCCTCCAGGTCGTCCAGTTGCGCGAGCAGTTCCCGTCGCTGGGTGGCCCGGCGGTAGACCTTGACGAAACCGATTGTCGCCAGGGTGAGAGTGACGGAGACGGCGAACGAGTCGACGATGTCGAGGGACCGTTGCTCGTCGGTGAGCTCCGGGCCGCCCTCGCCCGGGTTGAGGTAGCTGCCGCCGCTGAAGATGGGCGTGCCGTCCTCGGCGGCGTACCGTCTGAAGTAGTCGACCATGACGCCGACCAGCCGGCGGGGAATCTCGATCGCGCCGCCGATCGGGCTGAGGGCCTCGATCACCTCGTCGTCGGCGCGGTCCGGGTCGTCGAGCGACAGCACGGGGACCTTGGCCGCGGGCAGGAGCAGGACCAGTAGTTGCTCGGCGTCGCTGATGGAGTTGCTACCGCTGCGGCCGCCCCAGTGCCACTCGCCGCCGTCCCAACAACTGCGCACCGTGGCCCGCCAGATGTCGAGGATCTCCTGACGCGGCTGTATCCGCATGATCCACCGCCGTCTGCATGTAGTCGCCGACTCGGAACCGCTGGTGTTGCCGTGCGCACGATGATCCACGATGACCGGCGCCGATGTGCAGTGCCATGGTAACGGGCCGGTCGAGTGCCGCCGGAGACTCGCCGCCGGCCGCGTGTCGGCGGGCCGGACGGACGCGCGCCGGCACTATCCGCGGACGCGCCCGGTGACCAGCATCATGCTCAGGTATCCGTCCCGCAGCGGCGGTCGGGGGCGCTCCTCGTGGACGCTCACGTCGTACGCGCCGGCCGCGATGGCGGCCACCACCTCGGCGCGTTGCAGCGCCACGGCGGGGAACGGACGTGGGCCGACGTGGTAGCCGGCGGACCCGAGCATGACCGCCACCGCGAAGGGCGAGCCGGGGCGCAGCGCCCCGAGGAAGCAGCCGACGGCGTCCTCGGCCTCCGCCCGCTCGGCCGAGATGGAGCAGGCCACGAAGAACATCGTGCCCGCGTCCCAGGTGGCCCGCGGCAGGTCGAAGACGCTGGCCCGCCGGACCCGGCCGACCTGTGCCAGACGCCGCCGCGGATCGGGCAGCGCCGCGTACGCCGGATGCTCGGCGCAGACCTGCCAGTACGGGTCCCAGAGCTCGTCGTAGCCGTCGACCTGGCGGCGCAGCCAACGCACATTCGACACCGACCATTCACAAAGGTCGACGGTGTGTGCGAACGGCAGGAGCGTCAGGGCCGGATAGAGGTTGGCACCCGACCCGACGTCGACACAGCGCGCGTCGGCCAGCGTCGCCCCGCCGAAGAAGTCCCGGGTGCGGCGGAGCAGTTCCCGATCGTCGGGGCGCAGGTCCGCGTAGTTGTGCCGGACGTAGGCCTGCGGGTCGAAATCGTCCCACTCGACCTCGGCGTTCAGCGGCCTCGCCGCGTGGATCGGCACCGAGGACACGGGCGAGTCACCACCAGCCCCGGCCGCCGGGGTCAACGCCATGGACGTGCCTCCATCGGTCTCGGCGGATCACGCTCGGTCGTCACCGCGGCGCGCTCGGTGTTCCGCCCATTGTGTATCGAACCTGATGGTTGCCCGCAAGGGGCGGCACCGCACCGCGGCGGCGCAGCCGGGCATTGACAGACGTCACTCTACTTGAGGGAGCCGCGGGGTGGCGGCCCGGAACGCTTCCTCCCCGCCCGGCGGGACACCGCGCCGAAGGTGCTGTCCGGCGCGTCACTCGTTCGGCAGAATGAACCGCACGACGAAGAGGCGCCGAGGCTGGAAATAGCCGGCCGGATTCGAATCGAGAACCCTGACCTCCCAGTTCCCCACCTATTCTGTCGCGTCATGCCGGAACGGCTCCGATCTGGTTGAGCCGACGCCTGCGAGCACTGTTGCCACGCTCTCGGCGCCACGGCCACCGACCGTATCTGGGAGATTCCACCCCTATCACCCCGAGCGGGTCGGACTGCGGTCCAGCCCGCACCTAAACCCCGAACCGCTCTCCGACAGTTGCGAGGCGTTGACATCGAGTGCACATCCCGGCAGGCTTTGCGAAACTCCCTGGGGCTGACGGCTCAAGGTTTTTCAAGTGGCGCAAGTCGATGCCTTGCAGTGATGTCAGGGAATGCGTAAAGCCTCGTGACAGCACCACGTCTTCTCTCGACGGATCGGAGAACTGATGCGCGTCGCCCTCCTCACCACGACTCAGCATGGTCACCTGAACCCGTATGTTCCGGTGGTCAACGCGCTCCGAGCCGCAGGCAGTGAGGTTGCGCTGCTGCTGCTGTCCGCGGACGGTGGCGCGCTCGACGAGCGGCGCCGCCAGGCACTGGGCGAGACCGAGGTCCACGCGGTCGGGCAGGTCGAGATGGCCCCGTGGAGCGGCGACCCGGCGAAGATCGGCCCGATGCTCCAGTCGTCGCCGGTGGCGGACCGGACGGCTGACGTGCTCCGCGCGACGGCACCGGACTTCGTGCTCGTCGATTCGCTGCCGGTCACGGCCTCGGCCATGGTCGGCGCGCAGGCGTCCGGCGTGCCGTACGGGATGAGCTGGGCCAACCTCGGTGGGGTGTGCCCGAGCGAGCATCGACGAGGTCGCTGGCCGTACGACGAGCAGGTCGGCGACTATCTGACCAGGCACGGAGTGTTGTGGTCGACCCGGACTCATTCGGCGCGTTCGCCGATTCTCAACGTGATGCCGACGATCCCCGCTCTCGTCGGGGACGACGCGGTCACCGACGACGGTGTGCGGCTGGTGGGGTTGCCTGGTGCGGCGGGCACCCGCGGCGACGAGGTAACCTTCTCCGGCCTGGATCGACTCGCCCCCGACCGGCCGGTGGTGTACGTCTCCTTCGGCACGATCTTCTACCGTCGGCCGGACCTGCTGCGCACGGTGATCATCGGGGCCGCGGCGACCGGCGCACAGGTGGTCGCCTCGGTAGGAGATCTCGCCGAGGAACTCGCGCTGCCCGACGACGTGCTCACCGCCCCGTACCTGCCGCAGCGTGAGGTGCTCGAGCGCGCCGACGTGTTCGTCACCCACGGCGGCTACAACTCCGTGGCGGAGTCGATCCGGGCGGCGACACCGATGCTGGTGATCCCGCTGGCTGTGGATCAGCCGATCCAGGCGCACTTCGTGGGTAGCGCGGGCTTCGGGGCGGCGTTGGAGCCGGCCGGCGTCACCGAGCAGGCGGTCGCCGCCGCCGTCACCGATCTGCTCGATCCCGCACGGGACTACCGGGCCCGGCTACGCGCCGCTCAGCCGGAGTGCGGCGATTCCGCCGCGCGCACGGCCGAGTTGGTCATCGGCACGGTCGAGGCGCTACCGCGGAAGGGGGAGCTGTGACCATCGAGCTGCGGCGGCCGGTGCGCGACCCGATCGTGATCGAAGATCTTGAGCGCCTCTCGTTCCGGGTGGATCGCCGCGCCTACACCGACGAGGAGTTGGCCGCCCGGGAGATGACCAGGATCTTCGATCGTTGCTGGTTGTACGTCGGACACGAGTCGGAGGTGCCCGGACCGGGCTCCTACGTGGCACGCGACGTCGGCGGGCGTCCGGTGCTCATGACGCGCGGGTCCGACGGCGTGATCCGGGTGTTCGCGAACAGCTGCACCCACCGCGGGGCTCTGCTCTGCTCGCAGCCGACCGGACGGGCCAGGTCGTTCCGGTGCCCGTACCACGACTGGACGTTCTCCAACCAGGGCGACCTGGTCGGGGTCCCGATCCCGGACGGGTACGGGCCGGGCTTCCGGAGGGCGGACTTCGACCTGGCGCGGCACCGCAGTGACACCTACCGCGGTTTCGTGTTCGTCACCTTCGACCCGGCGCAGCCGCGCACCCTGACCGAGTACCTGGCGGGTGCGACGGAGTACCTCGATCTGATCGACGACCAGTCGGAGGTCGGCATGGAGGTGATCCAGGGCGCGCAACTCCACGGGGCTCGGGCCAACTGGAAGCTCATGATGGAGAACAGCGTCGACATCTACCACTTCCGAGCCCTGCACAAGCGGTACGTCGGCTACATGGAGTCGCTGGGGTCGGTGCCACCACGACGACGAGGCGGCTTCGGCTGCGCCCTCGGGCTGGGGCACGGCGCCAACGAGCTGCCCCCGGCGGCGGCCCGGCCGCTCGCCTACTGGACGCCGATGTTCGGCGCCGAGGTCCGGCCGCGGATCGAGGCGACGGCCGCACGGTTCGTCGACCGGTTCGGCGCCGAGCGCGCCGGGCGGATCACCGGCACCAACCGGGCCGTGCTGATCTTCCCCAACCTGATGATCATCGACGCGATCGCCATCACGATCCGCAAGATCGACCCGGTCGGCGCCGGTCAGATGGCCATCACCTCGGTCGCCCTGGCCCCCCGTGACGAGGATCCGGACATCCGGGCACTCCGCAAGAGCCACTACCTGACCTTCCTCGGCCCCGCCGGCTTCGCCACCCCCGACGACATCGAGATCGTCGAGTCGTGTCAGCGGGGCTACCTCAACCGCACGGTCCGCTACTCGGATCTGTCACGCGGCATGAACAAGAAGGTTCCGGAGACGACCGACGAGCTTCCCGCCCGGGAGTTCTGGCGGCAGTGGGACCGGCTGATGTACGGGGCGGACCCGCGATGACCATCGAACTGACGGTCGACGACGCGATCCAGGTGCGGTTGTGGCACCGGGTGAGCCAGTTCCTGTTCCGGGAGGCGCGGTTGCTCGACGAATGGCGCCTGCTCGAGTGGTACGACGAGATGCTGACCGACGACATCCGCTACTCGGTCCCGGCCACCGACGTCCGCGGCGAGCCGGCCGACGCGCTCGGGCTCATCGACGACGACGCCGCCCGGCTACGTCAGCGGGTCGAACAACTCCTCAACGGTGAGGTGTGGTGCGAGAGCCCACGGTCACGAACGAATCGGATGATCAGCAACGTGGAGATCCTGGCCGATCGGGGCACGCACCTCGACGTGGCGGCGAATGTCGTCGCGTACCGGTTCGGGCACGGACGCTCTGACGCCTACGTCGGAAAGTACCGGTTCCAACTCGTCGTCGAGGGCGAGTCGTTCCGGGTCCGGAGACGGGTCGTGGTGCTCGACCACGAGACACTGTACGAGCACGCGAAGCTCAGCATCATCCTGTGACCGGACAGTGACGGCGGCCGACACCGGCAGCGTCCCACCCGTCGCCGCCGCCCAGCCGAGCCTCCCGCGCGAGGTCTACGTCCTCAGTGTCGTCGGTGGCTGCGTCATGCTGGGCCTGGGACTGGTGCTCCCGGTGCTCCCGGTGTACGCGGCGACGTTCGGGGCCGGGCCCACCCAGATCGGCGCGCTCGTCGCCCTGTTCGCGTTGATGCGGCTCGCCGCCAGTCCGTTCTGCGGCCCGCTCGGAGCACGCTTCGGGGAGCGGCGGGTCCTCGTCGCCGGCCTGCTGCTGTGTGCGGTCTCCTCGGCCCTGACGGCGTTCGCCGGGTCCTACGGGCAGTTGCTCGTGTTCCGCAGCCTCGGCGGCGTCGGCTCGGTGCTGTTCTCGGTGTCCGCGCTGGCGACACTCCTGGCGATCGCGCCGGCCGGCCAGCGGGGCCGGGCCGGCGCCGTGTTCGAAGCCGGCTTCCTGCTCGGCGGGATCTGCGGACCAGCACTGGGCGGACTGCTCGCGCTCATCGCCCTGCCCGCGCCGTTCGTGGCGTACGCCGTGCTGTTGCTCGCCGCCGCGGCGCTGGCACAGGCGGTGCTGCGCACCGGCCGAACCGCCGGCGCGGAGCCTCGCCGGGACGTGGTCCGGCTACCGGTCCTGCTGCGGGATCGACGCTACCTGGTCGCCTGCCTCGCCGCGTCGGCGCAGGGATGGGTCCTGTTCGGACTGCGCAGCGCACTGGTCCCCACGGTGGTGATGGCGTGGCGACATGACGTGACGTGGGTCGGCTGGGCGTTCACGACATCCGCTGTCGTCCAGGCACTGCTGATCGTGCCGGCCGGCCGGATCGTCGATCGGGCCGGACGCCGGCCCGCCATGATCACCGGCACCGGTGTGGCCGCGGCGGCGATCGGCAGCTTGGCGTTCGTGGACAGGTACGCCTGGCTCGTCGTCCTGCTCTGTGTGTACGCGGCGGGATCAGCGCTGCTCAACGCCGCGCCGGCCGCGCTGATCGGTGACGTCGTCGCCGGCCGGGCCGGCAGTGGCGTCGCCGTCTTCTCGATGTGCACCGATGTCGGCGCCGTCGTCGGACCGGTCGTCGTCGGGCTCATCGCCGAGCGGGCGGGTGTTCCGGCCGCCTTCGGCAGCGGCGCCGCGCTGCTGGTCGTCGCCTTCACGGCGTCATGGACGTTGACAAGTGTTCGACCAACCCGAAGGAGTTGAGCGATGGATCAGCCCTCTGCCCGACGTGAGCGGGGTGAGGCCATGTTCCGGCAGGTCTTCGGCCGTGAACCGCGCCCGGGTTCCTACCCGGAGTTCCTGCAGATCACCGTCGACCACCTGTTCGGTGAGATCTGGAGCCGCCCGCACCTGAGCGTCGAGGAGCGTGAGCTGGTCGCACTGGCCGCGGTCACGCTGGCGCGCACCGATTGGGAGTTGCGCGGCCACATCGGCGCGGCCCTGCACCTCGGGATGTCGCGGGAGAAGATCGTCGAAGTCATCATCCAACTCGCCTACTACGGTGGCTGGCCGGTCGCCAACAACGGGCTGCGCGTCGCCCAGGAGGTCTTCGCCGAGCTCGACGACGCCACCGGAAGGGACGCGGACCGTGGCCGGTGACACGAGTCCCCTCGACCCGGCCGAGAAGGTCGACCTGTGGCGCCAACGGTTCTTCGAGGCCCAGGCCGCTGCGGAGGAGTTCGTCCTGGGCGAGCACGGCGAAGCGGGGCTCGCCGCGTGGATCGCGGCGAACTCCCGCATCACCGCGACGCTGCTGCGAGCGCAACAGCCCGCCGACATGTCCGCCACCGATCACTTCATGACCCGACTGGAGCGTCAGTTGTTGCTGTACGACTCGGCAGTGACCAGTGAGTCGCAGCCCTCGGGCACCGTCCTGCGCAACGCCGACTGTGGGATCCTCCGCTACCGCAGACGGGCCGCCCGCGCCGGCGTCACACTGACGTTCTCGTCACCGTGCCCGTACTGCCAGGAACTCAACACCGCCATCGCCGCCCGCTACGTGGAACCGGACGTCACGGTCTCGTGCGAACAGGCAGGCGACGGATGCACCTGGCGCGCGGAATCTCCTCACGCGCCAGGAGCGGACGCGGCCGGGTCACCGCACCGCGGGCGAGCCGATGGTTGAACCAACGGCAGTGTCGCCCGTTCGACGGCCGGTGACCGGCTGACGTCGAGCGTCATGCCCAGTTGCCGCCCCACGGCCACACACAGGTCGACCGCGGCGGTACGGGTCAGGTCCGGATGGACGTTCTGGGTGACGCACGCCGACGCCACGTTCTTGTTCCGTAGCCGCAGATACCACGGGAACAACGATCCGAGAGCGGGCTCGGTCAGCATCGTCCGCGAATGCACGATCGTCCCCACCAGCAGGTCGCCGAACGGGCGTTGCGTGGCGTTCATGAAGCTCTTCAAGCGTTCTTGGAAGATCTTCAGCACCGCGGGCACGTTCCCCGCGTACACCGGCATGGCGAGCAGCATCGCCTGCGCACCCTCGGCCAGGTCGACGACGCGCGCGAAGTCGTCGTCGATCGTGCACCGGCCCACCTCGGGATCGAGGCAGGTGTCCTCGCCCTCGCACATCGCGATGCGATGGTCGATCAGCCGGATCCGCTGAATCTCCGCGTCATCGACCTCCCGGACGACACCGGAGATCGCCGCCTCGAGCAGCGCGTCGGTCAGCGACGGCAGCCGCCTCTGCGTGCAGGACAACGCAATGATCTTCATCCGAAGGCCCCTTGCCCGCTCGGCGCCACCCAGGACCGGGGGACCTGACGAGATCCCCCACCTGGCCACCCCAGAGGCAGCCCAATCTACCCACGATCGCGCACCACCGAAACGCGCGCGCGGTAGACGGAGTAGCCCAGTGGCCGGGCGGACCTGACATGAGCTCCAGTCGCCCCGAGCCCCACCGGCGGCGCGCGAAGGAGCTGTCGCGCCTATTCGAATCCTGCTCCGCCCCACCGCCGCCGTCATGGTCGTCGCGCTCGCGACCAGTGGCTGCACGTCCACGAGAAGCTCCACGAAGACCACCGCGACTACGACCGTGGCCGGGCCGCCACCGGGTGGGCGGCGATACCGATCGTGTCCGCCGGGCCGAGGGCAGACCACAGCGGTTTCTGGTACGGCTCCGACGACAGCGGACCGTGCCGTCGAGGCACGTGAGTTGTTCGCGTCAGCCGACTGTACCGGCAGGTCTGTCGGTCACAGCTCGAACAGGGCTTCCTGCTTGGTGTCGTGCAGGTCGATGGGGTGCCCAACGCCAGGCGTGTACAGGTGCGTGTCCTGCATGAAGAGTCGCCGGAACTCGTCGTCCCGAACGAGGCGTCGCAGCAGAGCCTTGCTGACCACCTGAAGGTCGTCGCCGTTGGACAGCAGACCCAGTATCCGGTCGACCGGCAGGTCGCCGCCAACGCCGGTAACGTAGTAGTTCTGCCGCAGCTTCCTCCGGATGAGCTGCTCGAACTTCTTGATGCCCTGGTCGATAGTCGGAAAGCTTGACCGCTGTGACGGACGAGCCCGCTGCTGGCGGTCACCCCACGTCGAAGCGACGGTGCTCTGTGCCTGGTCGCAGAGCAGCAATGCGGTGTAGGCACGGTTGCGGTGGTGGCCCGGATCGAGCAGCGCCATGTCGACCTTCAGGACAGAGGCGCCGGTGCTCCCGCCGAACTGCGCGTTGATTGGTGTCGTCGCAATACCGCTGAGGGCGAGCCTGGATGGTTCGAACAGCGGCCTCGGCAACGCATCGAGCGCGAAGTAGTCGAGCGCCGAAAACCGCTCGTCAGGAATGATCCTGGGCGTGCCAAGTGTCGAGTCGAACAACACGGGCACATGGGCGTAGGGAATCTCGGTGCCATAGGTGAAGAACGTCGGCCCGATGAGCGCGGCCTGTCCGAGCAGGCCAGTCTCCTCAAGAAGCTCTCGCCGCGCGGTCTCAACCGGGGATTCGTTCCATTCGACATGCCCACCGGGGAGGGCCCACTGCCCCTCGCCCGCCGTGCGGTACCGCTTGCCGAGAAGCACCCGGGTCGTGGCCGCATGTTGCGGACGTTGCAGCACGATGCACTGCACACCGCAGTAGAATTCCTGGTTAGTGTTCTGTGCTGGCATCTCGGCCACCGTGAACCACCCTGTCCCAAATCTTGACAGCGGCATCCGCCACATCTTCGGCCGCGTGCCCGGTGGTGTCGATCACGTGAGTGTTCGGGCCGGACCGCAACCGTCGGGCGACAGCGGTCCGAAACGGCTCGCTGTCGTTGAGCGCCTTCTCGAATGGATCGAGGGGAGTGGCTCGGCCGTTGAGACGGGCGCGCCTGCTCTGCTCGTCGGCGGTGAGATACACCGTGAGCGTCGGCGCCGGAAGCGGCAGGTCGCGCAGGATCTGGGCGGCTTCCCCCGCCACGTGAAGGTGCAACGCATGGGCCGACGCGACATACCGGTCGGCGACCACCAGCACACCGGATTGGGCAACGACATCGGTCGCGGCGGCGGCACTCAGGTAATAGAGATATCGGGCGAGCGAGTCGTGACGACGGAGCAACGCCGTCGTCCGCAGCAGCAGTTCGGGAGGTGGCAAGGCGACATGAGCAGCGTTGAGTCGCGCGGCGAGAAGTCGGCTCACCGTGGTCTTACCGACCCCGTCCAGGCCCTCGACAGCAAGAATCACGAGCCGCTCCGGATCCTGGCCTTACACGGACGCGCAGAGGCCCGGCTCAGGATGTTTAGAACAGTCGATGGTGCAGGGTCGCTGAGCCGGTCCAATCCTCGGTTGACCATGCAGTTGTAAACGAAGCCCCGCGGGTCTATGCGGGTGCCGGTCAGCCAGCACAGGTCGAACGCGCAAAGATATCGACAGTATCGGATCTCGATGCCGTCGATCCGACAGGCGACATTGGACTCACCGAACTCGGGCGTTGGGACCAGTTCGACTGTGGTCCCCAGAGCCTGGTTGAGCTGTCGCTCGAAGTGTTCCACCGGCACCTGTGGCCGCGGCAGCATCTCGCCAACGTTGTCCACCGTGCCGTACTCGTCGACCTCCACGTGCTCGAAAAACTTGATCGACAACCCGTTCGTAACCGCGAAGCGTGCCAGGTCACCGAGTTGATTCCGGTTGTACCGAGTCACTACGGTGTTCAGGTCGACGAGAATCCCGAGCGCCCGTGCCGACGCCACGAGCTCCTGAATCCGGAATGGTGCCGCCAGCCTGCCGGGCGACGGGCGCGGTTTCGTGTCGTCGAGGGAATCCACGCCGAGACGCAACTTCCGGAGTCCTCTCCGCGCAAGGATCCCAAGTTGCGCCGGACGTGCCAGGATGCCATTGGAGACCATCGTGACGTGATCGGCGAAAGCGTCGGCGAGCCCGATGATCTCGGCCAACTCCGGGTGGAGCAGAGGCTCACCCCCGCTGATCGTGACCTCCGACGCCCGCAGCGAGGCGGCATCGAGGGCACCGCCGATCACTTCGACCTGCACCGGCGAGATGAACGTCTCCTCTTTGGCCTGACCTTCGTTATGGCAGTAGAAGCAGTCGAGGTTGCACTTCGCTGTGACGATCAGGCGGATCTTCTCATTGGCCAGCGCAGGCATGGGGAGTGGTCCCGTCAGTCGAAGGGCGTGGGCCACTGACTCGTGTAGTAAGGATTGCTCCATGGCGGTGCCGCGCACCAGGCCAGAAAACGCGGGTCAGCAGAGGAACGTGACAGGTGGTAACGAGCGGGTGGCGGAAGAATTGCGGCCCACCAGTTGGAGCCGCTGAAGTCAGCGAGCTCGACGTTCGCGCATGATCGAAAATCGGCGAGCAGCAATTCGCAGTCGATGAGCCGCCATGCTCGGACGTCTTGAGCACCCAGGTGGGCACGCTGCAGTCGGCAGTGGATCGCCGTCAAGCTGCCGGTCATGGCAGGAGGGAGGTCGAGTGAGGCGACGTAGGCCCGCGTAGTGGCATCGATCTGGTCCCACGCGCCGTCATTGACCCCATCCCAGACGTCCGCGAGGTACTGCTCAACCGGGTCGTGACGGCCGCTCAGGCAGGAGTGCAACGCTGCCACGTTCCCGCTCATCAACTTGGTGGTCGCACCGGTCACCGCGATGTCGAGAATGTCCTCGTATCGCCACGACCCGTCGTTCGGCAACAGTTCCGCGAGGGTCGACTCAGCCGAGGCCCGCAGTGGCAGCCCAGAGGCCCATGCCCGAGCGGTTAGCCAGACACGACTACCGCCCCGATATGCGCTGTGTTCGCTGGCCTGCACCTCGTTCAACATCCGGACGAGGCCAGGCAGCGAACGTCGCATCGCGTGCAACAGTGCCGCTTCGACCGCGGCCGCTACTTGCGGGCCGATCGTCCGCACCTCGGAATGGTCCGGCCCTTGCAGGGACAGGTCTCGGAAGACGAGCAACTCGTCAGGAGAGAGGCGCGCACGCAGCGTTGCGAGGACCGGACCCAGGTACCCCATCGCAGTGAAATCGGCTCCCGCGATCGATGTCAGTTTCCGGTCGACTTGGGCGGTCAGGTCGCCCGGATCGTACAAACCTCTCAGGGTGTCGAGCACAGAGGTGCGCAGTGGTGAGATGATCGGCGTAGTGGTGCGTACGGCGAGGACGCTACGTAGGACCCGGGCGGCCGCGAGGTCGGCCCACGCGGGCGAGTCTGGCTCCACGTGCTCGGCCTCCAAACGCAACGGACCGCCGACCTGGGCGCGCAGATGCGCGCGGTCGAACCGATCGTCCAGCAGGTGACTGAGCTGTTCCAGGTCAAGGACGACCGGCTCGCCCTGCAGTGTAAGCGTTCCCACCAGCTCCCACATAGCACGCCGCGCGTCCCGGTCGAGGGAGCCATTGCCTGCTTCGATCCACCGCGCGGCCAGTACGTCACGAATGCGAGACGGGGTCGCCTGCGGCCACTGCTCGGACGTGTTCGAGGCCATCGCCAGCACTCCGGCGCGACGAAGCGACACATCACGGTAGCCGTCGGCATCGAGGCCGAGCTCACCGCAGAGCGTCGCGAGCTCCTCGTCCGAATAGGTGCGGAGAAAATGAGCCTCGAACGGCACGTCGGGCAGGGCCTTGTTGAGCATCACCTCCGGCGGTAGGCGGTAGACCTCGGTAAAGCTCGTTCGCCAGTCCGTGCTGAGCGCGAGGATCAGGCGGGACAGCCCGGCCGAGAAGAGCGCGGGTAATACCCGGTCGAAGATGTCGAAAGCGGCCCGAAACCTTTCAACCTCCGCGATTCGGTCCAGGTGGTCGATGAAGACGACCGATGCTGCAGGCTGGGTCGGCAGGGCTTGGCGCCAGTCGACCAGGGACAGATCGAGGTAACGAACGTCGTCGCCCTGATCGCGATAGTCCACGACCAGCTTCCGCAACAGTGTCGACTTTCCCGATTCATCGATTCCTATGAGCACGTCGATCCGACGGTGACGATTCTCGGCGAGTCGGGCCAGGAACTGGCCGACATCCATACGAGTTGCACTGGGAATCGGGAGTAGCCGTCGAGTGGCGTCCCCAGGCTGCGGTAGCGAGAGCGGTGGCTGCGCGGCACCGGTGAGGTCACGCAACCGGCGTACGAAGTCCGCGCGCGGCATCCGTCCGCTCGTCACATCTTCGTGCTGGATGCGGCTGAGGCCGAACGTGACGTTGCCCTTCAACAGCAGCGGCAGGAGCGGCTTGCCGTGAGCGCGCGCCCGATCGACTTCCGCGTTCACCCAGTTCGACTCCTCGGCTGCGGGGGACATGACCAGGACGACCACGGCAGCCGTATCAATTCTATCCTTGAGCACCTGGTCCCACCGGGTCCCGTTGGGGATTTGCTCATCCATCCATACGTCGATGTGGAGGTCGCGAAGGAAAGCGACGAGACGTCGGACGTACCCGATGTCGCGGCGGGAGTAGCTGACGAACACGTGCCCCCGCCGGCCGGATTTCGAAACGTCGGGCGCCCGAGACTGGCGGCGTGCGTTCGCCACGGCCCAGAGGACAGCTGCCGCGGACATCAACAGGCCGGTTCCGGTGACAGCGAGATACGCGCTCGTGGTGGTCGTGGATGCGGCGAGCGCCATGAGGACGACCGCTACGGCGGTCACCGCCCCGGCAAGGCCGAGTCGGGCTGTCCGGGACATCACGACCTCCACTCCGGGCATCGTGCTGGTTTGCCGGTCGAAACCGATTCGGTCTCGATTGGCGAGCGGTGAGGATTGCTGATGCGGACGGTCATCCTCCGCGGCTGCCGACCAGTTGTGCGCCTGGGATCACAATCTCCAGGATGACACTGACCGGCGAGTCGGATAGTCCCGTCACGGGCGGGGTCATCCCCCACCCGTCCACCGGCGGTGGCCCAGGCCGGCCCGGCACCGTCGAGGACGTTCCTGGCCTACCGGTCGGCGAAGGGTCACGCGCTGATCGACCGGCAGCTCTACCTTCCGACGTCGTGGACCGATAACCGGGAGCGGTGTCGGGCCGCCGGGATCCCGGACGAGGTGCAGTTCGCCACGAAGGTGCAGATGGCCCGCCGGATGCTGGGCCGCGCGTGCCGGTGGGGTGGGTGACGATGGACGAGGCCCACGGGCAGTCGAAGTCGCTGCGGCTGTGGTTGGAACACCGGGATGTGGGTTATGCGGTCGCGACCCGCCGCTGGCGGTGGGCACTGCCGACCATTCAACCGGATCTGGCCTTCTCCACCGCCGCGGTGCGCGGATGACGCCGACAGACGCCCTTGGTGCCGGCCCACGCCAGCCGACGTTCGCCGGTCCCGCGCCGGCGGGAGGGCGAAGACGGCGACCTCACCCTCCCGCCGGTTCTACTCATGACCTGCGGTACGCGTCCCCGGCCGGGGTCAGGACGCCCTCCTCGCGATACAGGCCGATCGCCGCCGTCTCCCCCGACGCGGGCAGCGCGAACAGGGCGAAGCGCTCGACGTACGGGGCCGCCTGCAGCCGGGCGGTGGCCTGGCGGACGAACTCGGTCAACTGCCCGGCGCTCGGGTAGCGCGGATGACCAGCGAAGTTGATCAGGCTGAACTCGGTGACCCACACGGGCAGTCCGTAGCGCTCGTGCACCGCCTGCACGTAGTTCATCAGGTGTTGCGGGGCGGCCTCGCCGAAGTCCGAGCCGTACCAGTGCAGGGCGATGAAGTCCACGCGCATGCCGCGCTGACGCGCCCCGCTCAGGAAGCGGTCCAGCCACCCGCCGGGGACCTCGCCACCGAACGCGACGGCCGGGCTGCCCAGGCGCATACCGGTCCGTTCGAGCCGCGGCCACAGCTCCAGCGCCTGCTCGACGCTCATGTTCGCCTGCTGCGGCAGGTCGGGCTCGTTGAAACCGAGCAGCGTGGTGCCCGAGCGCCGCGCGGTGTCGAGTTCGCCGTCGTCGACCGCGCCGGCTCCCCAGATCATCGGTACGAACTCCGCCTGCGCCGGGACGTCCGCCGGGTCCGCGGACCAGTCGTAGTACCAGCCGGCCCCCACCGCGTGGACGCCGTCGGCGACGCGGGGGAAGGTCCACGTGCTCACGCCCTTCTTCCCCGCCCCGCCGGCCGGCCGCGGCGCGCCCGGCACGTTCCACCGCTGGTTCGGGCTGCCGGTGCAGGTCCACAGCCGCAGGTGCGTGCCGTCGGCGTCGCCGGGGGCGTCGAGGCACTTGCCGGAGCCGGTGTTGACCAGTTGCCCGTCGGTGAACCGCCACTGTTGCGCGCCGGTGCCGTTGCAGTCGAACAACTGGATGCGCGTGCCGTCCGCCCAGACGCTGCCGGCGACGTCGAGGCACTTCCCCAGCGCCCGCACCGACCCGGAGCCGTCGTGGGACCAGTCCTGGGCGATCGTGCCGTTGCAGTCGGCGACCTGGATCGGTGTGCCGTTGGCGGTCCGCGTCCACGCCACGTCGACGCATCGACCACCGGCGCCGACGATGGTGGTGCCGGAACCGGCCCGCGCGGTGGGCACGACGGCCAGCCCCGCTCCGAGCACGACCCCGACCGAACCGAGGACCACGACGGCGCGTACCGCCCGGTTCGCGCCGTCCCGCTGCCACCTGTGCATTCGACCCTCCACCACTCGCCGGACCCGCCCCACGGCGGGCGGGACTGCGCCTTCAACGTTCGGAGGCGGCCTTCGGTTCACCGATCACCAGATCCGGGCGGTCCGCGGTCGCCGCCCGCGAGACGTACGTGTTCACCCCGACCGGACCGCAGCTCGTGCCGACGCCGCGCGCGTTGTCGACGGCCGAGGCGCCGGGTGAGGTGGAGTCCATCGCGGCGGCGGATCCGTCTCCGGGCGCATCCGGTTCGCCGTGGAGGCGGTCGCGGCCACGATCGGCGCGCACCGCATCGGGTTGCGGTTGTCGCCCGGCGCCGGCATCGCCGACGCCATCGACACCGACACCGACACCGACGAGGTGTACGCCGCGCTGCTCGCCGAACTCGTCCCGCTCGGACCGGCGTACGTGCACCTGGCCGGCACCGACGAGCCGACGGCTACCTCACCTATCCGGCGTACGCCCACCCACGCCTGACCGCGACGCCGGCCTGACGTGGGTGCCGCTAGGGACCGGCCGTCTCCTCGGCGAGGTCGACCGGCCGGACCTTGAGCTTGGTGGCGATGCGCATCAGCGCGCGTCGGTCGGCGGGGGTGAGGGGGTCGAGCACGTACCGCCGCACCGAGCGCACGTGCGCGGGCGCGGCGGCGACGACGACGTCGTAGCCGGCGTCGGTGAGGGTGGCGATCGTGTACCGGCGGTCCCCCGGGTCGGGGAAGCGCTCCACCCAACCGCGCTGCTCGAACCGCTTGACCACGTTGGAGAGGCGGGACAACGAGCCGTTGGCCAGGTAGGCGAGTTCACTCATCCGTAGGCGTCGGTCCGGCGCCTCGGACATGTGGCTGAGGGTCAGGTAGTCGAACAGGCTCAGGCCGGCCGCCTGCTGCAGGGGCGTCTCCAGCCGGCCGGGCAGCAGCAGGACCAGCGAGGCCAGGCCGGTCCAGGCGTCCTTCTCCTCCGGCGAGAGCCAGAGCGCCCGGTCGGCGTGCTCGCCGTCGGGACCGGGGGTGGCGGTGGTGGCCATGCCGACACGATACCCAGCCGGCATCACTTCATGCTTGAAGTTATTCGTGCTACGTTGACTTCAAGCATGAAGTCATAGACAGGAGAAGAGCATGACTGAGCCACAGTTCTTCGACACGCCCGGCTACGGCCTGTGGATGCTGGAGAACCGGCACTACCACCAGGCCGTCCGGATCGGCGACCGGGTCGACATCTCCGGCCAGGGCGGCTGGGACGACCGACTGGCCTTCCCCGAGTCGATCGAGGAGGAGATCGTCCGGGCCTTCGACAACGTCGAGCGCACCCTGGCCACGGCCGGAGCCACCTGGCGGGACGTCGTCTCCGTCGACTCCTTCCACGCCTCGGACTCCCCCGACGTCCTCGGCGAGGTGCACGCCCCGGTCATGATCGAGCAGTTCCGCAAGCGGATGGGCGACCGGTCGCCCATCTGGACCATGCTCGGCGTCGCGACGCTGGCCGCGCCGAACATGCGCGTCGAGATCAAGGTGACCGCCGTCGTCGGCCGCACCTGACCCGTCACGGTCGACCCGTGACGACGCGGACCGGGTGTGCCGGGCCGGCCCGCCGCCGACCCGGCGCACCCGTCGGGAAGCCGCCCGCCCGCCAGCGGCGAGCATCGAGGTCAGTGCGGAAGCTCGGCGGCGCAGCACGCCTCACCGTCGGCGGAGAGCAGACCCTCGAAGTCCGCACACTTGATCTTGAATCGGCCGCGCTGGCCCCAGCCGCTCCCCCACGAGTTCTGGAACAGGTACGCCTGCTCGGAGTCCAGCCGGTCCAGCATCACGTAGCAGTGCCCTCCGGCCACCTTGCCGGTCGGCTTCACGTAGCCGTCGGCGTCCGGGTGGAACATGTCGTCGGTCCAGTTGGTGCCGACCACCACCGAGCCCTGGGAGTTGATCCACTGGTCGATCTCGGCCAGCGAGCCGGCGAACGCGAACGCCGCGAGCCGGCCCCGGTTGCGCAGCGCCAGCGCACCGGACCGGACGGTCGAGCCGTTCTCCGCCCGCGGCTCGCCGTCGATCACCTTGCACTCGTAGTACAGCGCGTGCGCGTCGGCGTTCTGGAACTCCCCGGGGACCGGCGTGGCGTCCACCCAGCCCGTCCAGCCGAAGCCGACGCAGTGCCCGGTGTCGCCCTGGTCCAACTGGATCGGCAACTGCCAGGCCGGGGCCGCGTCACCACCCGGCGTCGGGCCCGGCCCGGGTGGGGTCCCGCCGGCCTGCTTCTTGAGCCAGCGCCAGAAGACGAGGTACGCCCGCCAGTCGGTGAAGTAGGTGGTCTCGCCCAGCACCTGCTCGATCGTCCGCTGCCGGATGGAAGCCGGCGGCTCGGCGATCTCCATCAGCCGCGGCAGGGACCAGTCCCGCGGGTCCGGCCGGTACACCCGGCCCAGCAGACGGGGGCCGACCACCTCGCTCGCGCTGCGTTCCGGTGGGTCCTGCGCCAACCGCCGATCGAGCTCCATGACGGCCTCCCTCTCGCACCAACCTCCAGCAGGGGTGTCCAGCTCTCACGATGCGCCCCGGCCGGCGGCCGACACAGTCCGGTTGACGACTGCCGGCGCGGATATCCGCTGTTCGGGTGCGGTCGAGGAGCGGCTGGTGTCGTCGCGCCGATCAGGCGCCGACGCGGCGTGTCTCGTAGGCCCACATGACGATCTCGACGCGGTTGCGGGCGTTGAGCTTACGCATCAGGGCGGCGATGTGGGTCTTGACGGTGCTGAGGCTGATCGACAGCTCATCGCCGATCTCGCTGTTGGTCCGCCCGCGGGCGGCGGCCAGCAGGACCTGTTCCTCGCGGGCGGTCAGCGGCTCGACCGGCTCGGGTGGCACCGGGCGCGAGCGGCTGTTCGCGAAGGACGACAGGAGCCTCGCGGTGATGTTCGGTGCGATCAGGGCGTCACCGCGGGCGGCGGCATGGACGGCCTGGGTGAGCATCTCGGCGCCGGCGTCCTTGAGGAGGAAGCCCCGGGCACCCGCCTTCAGCGCGCCGTGGACGTACTCGTCAAGATCGAAGGTGGTGATGACCACGACGGCCAGCGGATCGGCGACGTCGGCCCCGGCGAGCTGGCGGGTGGCTTCGATGCCGTCGACCTCGGGCATGCGGATGTCCAGCAGGCACACGTCGGGACGCAGCGCACGGGCCATGGCGATCGCCCGGCGGCCGTCGGCGGCCTCACCGACGACGGTGATCCCCGGTTGGGCGTCCAGGATCATGCAGAGCCCCGCCCGGACGATGTCCTGGTCGTCGGCGACCAGCACGCGGATGGTCATGACGCCCGTCCTCTCCGCGGCAGCGAGGCGTCGACGCTCCAGCCGCCGTCCGGGTCGGGTCCCGCCCGGAGGGTGCCGCCGAGCAGGCTCGCCCGCTCGGCCATGCCGCGCAGCCCGTAGCCGGCGTGCGGGGAGCCGGCCGTCGCCGCCTCGCCGTCGTCGCGCACCCGCAGGTGCACCCGGTTGCGGGACGCGGTGACGTCGACGGTGACCCCGGTGGCGCCGGAGGCATGGCGGGTCGCGTTGGTGACCGCCTCGGCGGCGATCAGGTAGACGGCGGTGCCGACAGCCGGCTCCACGGCCTCGACGTCCCCGGCGACCCGCACGCGGACGCCCAGCACCTCACCGCCGGGACGCGCGAGTCGTTCGACGTCCGCCACCCCTCGCCGGGGGGCGAGATCGGCGTCCGTCCCGTCGCGCAGCACACCCACGAGGGCGCGCATCTCCTTGAGTGTCCGGGACGCCTCTTCCTCGATGGTGACCAGGGTGGCCAGCGCGCGCTCCGGATCCGCGGCGGACAGCGCGCGACCCGCCTGCGCCTGGACGGCGATGGCCAGGACGCGGTGGCCGACCGTGTCGTGCAGCTCGCGGGCGAGTTCGTTGCGCTGGTGGAGCCGCACCTGCTCGATGTCGCGGTCGCGGCTTCTGGTGCGGTACCGCACCGCCGCACCGAGCGCGGCCGAGAACAGGAAGAAACCGTAGCCGGCGACCTTCTCGGCAGGTGAGGTCGGGTCCGCGACGAGGGTGACGGGTAGCCAGACGAGGATGACGCCGAGCCCGAGGGCGGCCTCTCGACCCGCTCCCCAGCGCAGCAGGGCGTAGGGCAGCACCAGCAGCCCGGCGATGCCCAGCAGACCGGTGGTGTCGATGACCGCGATCCGCGCGATGTCGAACGCGAGGACGGTTCCGAAGGCCACGGTGACGGCGGCCAGCGGCCGCGTGCGTCGCCACAGCAGGCACGCCGCCACCACGACGCTGACGCCGACCAGCAGCGGCGCCCAGGCCCGGTCGTCGCGCAGCAGCAGCTCGACGAGCGAGATCACGACAAGGGCCGAGGACAACGCCCAGTCCCGCCAGACCCGCGCCGGCGGGCCTGCGGGGCGAGGCTCAGCCCAGAACCCAGCAACCATGCGTCCCCCTCCCGGACAACGTAGGGGGACCGCCGCACGGGCGAATCAGCCGAAAGTACGGCGGATTTCTCGTGCCGGGGACCGGGAAAGGGCGAGCCCGCGAGCGGATGTGGCAGCCGTCGGCGCTGCTCATAGTGAGGACATCGAGTGAGCCGACCCGGCTGACACCAGCACACCGGAGACGTGATGACCAGAACCGACACACCAGCCCGTGCGCTCCAGGAGTCGCACCTCCCGGTCCAGGCGAAGCTCGCCGCGGCCTGGGCCAGCTTCATGTTCCTCTACATCTACGTCGACTACCTCGCCCTGTACAAGCCCGGCTTCGTCAACGAGATCCTGGGCGGCGTCGTTCACGAGTTCGACACCGGCCCGACCTTCGTCGCCCTCGCGCTCACGCTCATGGCCGTCCCGATCCTCATGATCCTGCTCTCCATGGCACTCCCCGCCCGGGTCAACCGCGCCACCAACCTCGTCGTGGCCGCGCTCTACATCCCCGTCACGGTGTACAACGCGGACGGCGAGTCCTGGACCTACCTCTACTTCTACGCCTTCTCCATCGGGCTCGAGCTGCTGCTCCTGGCCTTCATCCTGCGCGCCGCATGGACCTGGCCGCGGACCGTTCGCGCCACCGCCGACCGTGACCTCGCCCAGGCCCCGGTGTGACGCCGGCGGCAACCTCCGTCGTGCGGGGTCGGTGACAGCGGACGTTCCGATCACACCGTTGGACGTGGCCCGCACAAGGCGTCGGGCCACTCCATCGACGCCGCACCATCGCCATGTCGACCGCCGGCCGGAAACGCCTACCTCCGCTCGGCATTCGCTCCGTAAGATCACCGGCGATCAAGGGGGATGAAGCGGTGGGTGATTTCCAGCAGTTCGTGGCTGATGTGACGTCGCGCCTGTCCACGATGTCCAGGAACGAGTTGTACGCCGTCGGCGACGGTCTCGACCGGGACTCGCTCTGGCTCACCTTCCTCGACTCCTTCCCCGCCGGCACCAATCCGCGCTTCCGCGAGCGATCCGAGTACGACTGCTCGACCTGCCGCGGCTTCATCAAGCACTTCGGCAACGTCGTCGAGATCCGCGACGGGCGCGTCCGTACGGTCTGGTCCGGGGTGTCGGCGTCCGACCCGGTCTTCTCCGTCGTCGCCGCCGCTCTGGACGAGTTCGTGCTGTCGCTGCCGTTGTCCACCGTCTTCCGGTCCGCTCAGCCGCAGTACGGCACGAAGACCACCCGGACCCTGCGCGACGGCCAGGTCGAGGTGTGGCACCACCTGCACGGCCGGGTGGAGGAGCGGCACCGCACCGAGGACGTCGGCGCGGCGCAGGGCTCCTTCGACGCCGCGGTGCAGGTCTTCCAGCGCGGCCTGGCCGAGCTGACCCGGCCCGCTCTGGACACCGTCGTCGACCTCGTCGACGGCAACGCCCTCTACCGCGGCGCGGAGCATCGCCGGGCGCTGACCGAGTTCCGCTCGCTGCAGAGCCGGTGGAACCAGGCCGCCGACCGACGTGCCTTCGTCTTCGCCAACGCCATGAACCCGGCGGCCCGTCTCCGCAACACGGTGATCGGCACCCTCGTCCAGGATCTCTCCGCGGGCGTCGACCTGGAGCAGGCGGTCCGGTCGTTCGAGGCGAAGGTGGCGCCGCAGAACTACCGGCGCCCCACGGCGTTGATCACCCCGGGCATGGTCAAGGCCGCCATGAAGACCATCGCCGAGCTGGGCATCGAGGAGTCGTTGCAGCGACGGTTCGCCCGGCTGTCCGACGTGTCGGTCACCAACGTGCTGTGGGTCGACAACGACACCCAGCCGCGGATGAAGGACGGCATCGAAGGGCTGCTCATGCAGGCGGCCACCCCCCGGTCGTCAGGTGCGCTCCTTCGCGACGCCAAGCCGGAGGAGATCCCCGTGGTCTCCTTCGTGAAGGACGTCCTGCCCGGCGCCGCCACCGTCGACCTGTGGGTCGCCAACTCCCACGAGCCGCACCTCGTCAGCCTCACCACCGGCCGGCACCCGGCGGCTCCGCGGTTGTTCACGTGGGACAACGACTTCGGCTGGTCCTACGGCGGCAACGTCACCGACTCGATCAGGGAGCGGGTCAAGCGGGCCGGCGGCAACGTCACCGGCAGGCTGCGGGTGAGCCTGTCCTGGTTCAACCACGACGACCTGGACCTGCACGTCTACGAACCCAACGGCGACCACATCTGGTACCAGGAGAAGCGCAACAAGCTGGACGTCGACATGAACGCCGGCGGGACGCTCTCCCGCGAGCCGGTGGAGAACGTCACCTGGTCCGACCGTGTCCCCGACGGTGAGTACCGGATCGAGGTGAACCAGTACCGCAAGCGGGACAGCAGCCAGGTCGGCTTCGTGATCGAGACCGAGAGCAACGGGAAGATCGAGAATTACCGCCACGAGCGCGCGGTCGGCCAGAAGGAGACCGTCGAGGTGGGCCGGATGACGGTGGCCGGCGGGGTCATCACCGCTTTCCGGCCGGGTAGGGACGTGCAGCCGGGCAGTGCCGGCAAGGAGTTGTGGGGCATCACCACCGAACAGTTCGTACCGGTGTCCACCGTCATGTACTCGCCGAACTACTTCGACGACAACGAGGTCGGCAACCGGCACTACTTCTTCATCCTGAAGGGGTGCGTGAACGACCAGCCGACGCGCGGGATCTACAACGAGTTCCTCCGCGGCGACCTGCAACCGCACCGCAAGGTGTTCGAGGTCCTGGGCGACCGCACCAAGTGCGAACCGTCCCCGGATCAGCTTTCCGGCCTCGGCTTCAGCTCCACCGTCCGCAACTCCGTGGTCGCCAAGGTGACCACGACCGGCGGCCGGCGCCGCCTCATGAGCATCCAGTTCTGATTCCCCACCCGTACATTCCAGAGAGGTCGCCGTGACCATTTTCGAGAAGGCCACCCGGGAGAAGTTCCGCTATCCGTCGACCAAGGGACTGCTGAGCACGGAACAGCTCTGGGAGCTTCCGCTGACCGCCAAGTCCGGCTTCAGCCTCGACGACGTGGCCAGGGCGGTCAACGCCGAGCTCAAGGCCGTCGACACCGAGTCGTTCGTGGCCACCGAGGCCAATCCGGCCAAGGCGACCCTGGAGGCCAAGCTGGAGGTCGTCAAGCACGTCATCGCCTTCCGCCTCATGGAGGACCAGGCGGCGAAGGCGGCAGCGGCCAAGAAGCTGGAGAAGGAGCGGCTGCTGGCGGCCCTGGGCCGCAAGCAGGACGCAGCCCTGGAGAATCTGACCGAGGCAGACCTCCTGGCCCGGATCAACAACCTGTAGCCCACCGAGGATCAGCGCCGCTCCGGGGACCCGGTTCACCGGTCCCCCACCCCCGACCGAACCCACCCGGGGGAACCTCAGCTTGCGTCTCCTCCGTTCGACGGGCGCAGGTGGCCGATGCCGTGCCGGTCGAGCCAGGTGACCGTCCGCAGCACGAACGTCGGCGCCGCCGAGCCGGCGCGGACGTCGGTGGCGATCAGCGGCACCTGGGCGGCGACCGGGAGCAGGGTGGCCTGCCAGCAGGCCGGCGTGGCGCAGGCCGAGCGGTCGTCGACGCGCCAGGCGGCAGCCACGCTGCGGCCGTCCGGGTCGGCCGGGCGGTATTCCAGCCACCGACGCAGGTCGTTGCCGCCGTCGATCCCGGCGGCGAGGACCAGGTTGAACGAGCCTCGGACGCGAAGCAGCCGGATCTGCTCCTGCACGCCGAAGGTCGGCAGACTGGTGCCCAGGCATGCGGGACCGCCGTCGCGCCAGCAGGTCCAGACCGTAGCGGGATCGGTCCCGCCGGCTGCCGGGAAGTTGTCGGGCGAGATGTCGAAGACCACCGCGTTGTCGTCCCCGAACACCTCCGCCGCCGCGCTCCAGAACGAGCGGGCGGCGAGATCATCGGTCTGGCGCAGCGACACGATGGGTGTGATGCCGGCCCGGACGAGTCGGTCGACGTACCCGGCCGCCTCGTCGAGGTAGCCGACGCGGTTCCGTCTGTCGGTAGGGCTTCCGGTGTAGATGTGGCAGGCGTCGCTCAGCACGACCCGCACCGCGTCGACGCCGCGGGCCCGCAGCGCGACCACGGAAGCGTCGTCGACCGGGCCGTCCCAGCGGATCGGTCCCCAGGCGCACTCGGCGGGCACGACCGACCGAATGATTCCGCGTGGCCGGTAAGG
The DNA here is from genome assembly GCF_013694245.2 of Micromonospora ferruginea. Classification (NCBI taxonomy): domain Bacteria; kingdom Bacillati; phylum Actinomycetota; class Actinomycetes; order Micromonosporales; family Micromonosporaceae; genus Micromonospora; species Micromonospora robiginosa. Next base: position 1,007,382 of record NZ_CP059322.2, on the reverse strand, counting down.
CCTCGGGCCGGCGGTGACCGTGAGGATGCGGTTGCCGAACGCCTTCAGCGCGGGTGCGGCGCCGGGTGCCGGCGGTGGGAGCACCCGGAGGCCGCGGACCTCGGCGGTGGCCTGGGCGCCGCTGCTGTCGTAGGCGGTGGCGGTGACGCGGGTACCACTGGTCGGCGGCACGCCGCGCCAGTCGAACCCGTACGGCGCGGTGGTGTCCACGGCGAGCAACGTTCCGCGCTCCCGGAACTCGACCCGCTCGATTTGTCGGCCGGCCGCCGCCGTGGCCTCCGCCCGGATCGGGATGACGCCCGGCGCGGCGAAGAAGTCGTTGGGCAGGGGCGAGGTGAGCGCCACCGACGGCCCGCCCGGCAGCGGGCTGGGGCTGGGCTGCGGGCTGCCCGATGCCGACGGCGGCGACGAGTGGGTCGGGCCGGCGACGTCCACGTCGCACGGCTGGCCGCTCAACACCCAGTCGGTCGGCTCGGGGTCCGCGACCCGGTGGTTGCCGCCGAACCGCACCGTCACCGCGGCGCCGGACGCAAGCGTGGACCCCGGCGGTGGGCGGAGCGTGGTGATCGGGTACAACTCGCCGCTGCCGAGCGTGTATCCGTCCGGCAGCCGGTCGAGACCCATGGTGATCGTCTGATCCCTGGCCTGCCGGAACCGCAGCCACCAGTCGGTGACGGGAGAGCCCAGGTTGGTGACGGTGAGCTCGGCCCAGAAGCCGTTGGACCACTCCCGGGTGATCGTGTAGTCCACGGTGCACACCGCCGCGGCGTAGGCCGGCCCCAGCACCATCGTCACGCCCCCACCGACGACGACCGCAGCAGCCGTGGCCAGCGCGAAGATCCAACGTCGCATCACGCCCCCGCATTTATCGATAGGTATCGCTCTGTAGAGCCTCAGCGTTCGGGACACGCGCTGTCAATACCGCGGTGACCCGGGCAGCGCCGTCCACGAAGGAGGGCGTGGGGCGTGGCATCATGAGGCGGAGCCGAGGTCCGGGCACAGGGCAACCTCAGGGCACCGCCATCGATTCCCGAAGGGAATGCTCATGCGCATCCGGCTCCACGGATCCACGCGCCCATCTCGTACCCGGACAGCCGTCGTCGGCGTGGCCACGACGGTCGCACTCGCCGCGACCGGTCTGACCCTGGCCCCGGTCGCGGCGGCTCAGACGCTGCCCTACCAGGATTCGTCCCTGCCCGCGTCCCAGCGGGTGGCGGACCTGTTGTCGCGAATGTCACTGGACGAGAAGATCGGCCAGATGACCCAGGCCGAGCGCGCCAAGGTCAGCCCCACCGACGTCACCGCCCGCCGGCTCGGCTCCGTCCTCTCCGGCGGCGGCTCGGCACCGTCACCGAACACCCCGGCCGGCTGGGCCGACATGTACGACGCCTTCCAGCGGGGCGCGCTCGCCACGCCGCTCGGCATCCCGATGCTCTACGGCTCGGATGCCGTGCACGGACACAACAACGTGGTCGGCTCGACGATCTTCCCGCACAACATCGGTCTGGGTGCCACCCGCGACCCAGGTCTGGCCGAGCGGATCGGTCGGGCGACCGCCGAGGAGGTCACCGGCACCGGCGTGGACTGGACCTTCTCGCCCTGCCTCTGCGTGGCCCGCAACGACCGCTGGGGCCGCACCTACGAGTCGTTCGGCGAGAAGCCCGAGTTGGCGACGCAGATGAGCAGCATCGTCACCGGCTACCAGGGCACCACACTCGGCGGACCGGCCAGCGTGCTGGCCACCGCGAAACACTACGTCGGCGACGGGGGGACCACGAACGGCACCGACCAGGGCAACGCCCAGCTCTCCGAGGCGGAACTGCGGGCCATCCACCTACCGCCGTTCGTGGAGGCCATCCGCAGGGGCGTGGGCTCGATCATGGTCTCGTACAGCAGCTGGAACGGGCAGAAGCTGCACGGCAACCGCTACCTGATCACCGACCTGCTGAAGAACGAGCTGGGCTTCACCGGCTTCGTGGTCTCCGACTGGAACGGCATCGACCAGATCGACGGCGCTCCCGGCTTCACCGGCGCCGAGGTGGCGCAGGCGGTCAACGCCGGCATCGACATGGTGATGGCGCCCGACGCCTGGCAGTCCTTCATCACGCTCCTACGCGCCGAGGTGCAGGCGGGCCGGGTGCCCATGTCGCGCATCGACGACGCCAACCGGCGAATCCTGACCAAGAAGTTCGAGCTGGGCCTCTTCGAACGCCCCCTCGCGGACCGCTCGTACGCGGGCACTCTCGGCAACGCGGCACACCGCGAGTTGGCCCGTGAGGCGGTGGCCGAGTCGCAGGTGCTGCTGAAGAACGGCGGCGCGCTGCCACTGCGCACCAACAGCCGGATCTTCGTCGCCGGCAGGAACGCCGACAACATCGGCAACCAGAGCGGCGGGTGGACCGTCAGCTGGCAGGGCGGCAGCGGCAACACCACCCCCGGCACGACGGTCCTGCAGGGCATCCGGAACACCGTGGGCTCGGCCGGCACCGTGACCTACAGCCTCAACGGCAGCGGCATCGACTCCTCCTACGACGTCGCGGTCGCAGTGGTCGGCGAGACGCCGTACGCCGAAGGTCAGGGCGACCGGCCCACCGGCATGGGTCTGGACACCACCGACCTGAACACCATCAACACGCTGCGCGCGGCCGGCGTGCCGGTGGTGGTCGTGCTGGTCTCCGGCCGCCCGCTGGACATCGCGGCCCAGGTGCCGAACTGGAACTCCCTGGTGGCCGCCTGGCTGCCCGGCACCGAGGGCCAGGGCGTGGCGGACGTGCTGTTCGCCGTGCGCCGGCCCACCGGCAAGCTGCCGGTGACGTGGATGCAGTCGGTCAGCCAGCAGCCGATCAACGACGGCGACGGCAAGGCCCCGCTGTTCCCGTACGGTTTTGGGCTGAGCTACGGCAACCCGGCGCCGGACACCACCCCGCCGACCGCGCCGACCAACCTGCGCGCCACCGTCAGCGGCACGTCCGCCACGCTGACCTGGTCGCCGTCCACCGATGACGTGGGGGTACGGGAGTACATCGTCCACGAGACGACCGGCACGTCCGACACGGTGTACGGCCGGACGACCACTCCGTCCGTCACGATCAGCGGACTGGTTCCCGGCGCGTCGCGGCAGTTCTTCGTGGTGGCGGCCGATGCCGCCGGCAACACCTCGCCGGCCTCGACGACGGTCGTGGTGCAGGCGGCGGGCGTGGACCCCACGCCGACCCCTACGCCCACGCCCACCCAGGGCGCGGCCGCCTGCCAGGTCACCTACGCGACGAACGACTGGGACGGCGGCTTCAGCGCCACCATTACCGTGCGCAACACCGGCACCGCCGCGCTGTCCGGTTGGACGCTGCGCTTCGCGTTTCCCGACGCCGGCCAGCGGGTCACCCAGGGCTGGTCGGCCACCTGGTCGCAGAGCGGCACGGCAGTAACGGCGGGCAACGCCGCGTGGAACGGCTCGCTGCCGGCCGGCGCGTCCACCGGGCTCGGCTTCAACGGCACGTACGGCGGCACCAACCCACGCCCGACCTCGTTCACGCTCAACGGGGCTCCGTGCACCGCTGGATGACCGGACAGCCGTAGCAGATCGTTCCGCACCACCTGCGGTGTGTCGGTGTCGTCACCTGGTGACACCCCGGCACACCGCCGGCGGTGGACTGTCGGCCGACCAGGCGAGTCGACGGCCGTCTGGCCAGGGCGCGTCCTTGACATGGATATCGATGGACATTACTGTTTGCGATAGCTGAATTTCAATGCCGGAATGAATTTATAACGCAAGGTGCGCCCGCCGACCGAGGCGAGCAGATGAACCGTCGACGCGGTCACCCCTTGCCCCGGCCGCCGCACCACCCCTGGAGGTTCGTCCATGACCCCGTACCCAAGTGACTCAGCACCGCGGCGACGGCTGCGCTCACCGGCCGCCCTCGCCGCCGCGGTCACCCTGACCGCGGCGGCGGCGCTGGCCGTGGTCGACGTGTCCGTCCCGCTCGGCTCGACACCGGCCGCCGCCGCGAGCGCCTGCGACGACAAACTGGTCGGCTGGGCGACCGTGGCGGGCAGCGGCCTCGGCACGACCACCGGCGGCGGCAACGCCAGCCCGCAGACGATCAACAACCTCGCCGACCTCAAGCGGTACGCCACGGACTCCACCCCGCGCGTGCTCAGGATCTCCGGCACGATCGACACCGGCACCAGCGCGGTGGACATCGCCAGCAACAAGACGTTGGTCGGCGTCGACGCCAACGCGACCATCGACGGCGGCGTCAACATCGCCGACGGACGCAGCAATATCATCATCCGGAATCTGAACCTCCGCGGCGCCGGATCCGGCAACTACCCGGCCGACACGGCCGCCGCGCGCGGCTCACATCACCTCTGGTTCGACCACCTGAACATCTGGGACGCAGGAGACGGGCTACTCGATCTCACCCGGGGCTCGGACTTCATCACGGTCTCCTGGGTGAAGTTCTGGTACACCAACGCCCACCCACACCGCTTCGCCAGCCTGGTCAGCGGCGGCGCCGACCACGACGACACCGACGTGGGCAAGCAGAACGCGACCTTCCACCACAACTGGTTCGCCTCACTCGTCGACCAGCGGATGCCGCGGATGCTCTACGGCAAGGGCCACGTCTACAACAACTACTACACCGCCACCGGCAACACGTACGCGGTCGGCGTCGGTTCGCTCGCCTCGGTCCTGGTGGAGAACAACTACTTCAAGGACACCAAGAACCCACACCAGTTCATGTACGACCGGCCGTCCTACATCACCGCCCGGGGCAACATCTACGACAACACCTCCGGCAAGCGCGACAGCGGAGCCGGCGGCATCGGTGGCGGCGTCACCCCGTTCACCACTCCCTCGTACGGCTACACGCCGGACAGCGCCGGTAACGTTCCGGGGATCGTGAGCAGTTGCGCCGGGCCGACCCTGTCCGGCACCTCCGACCCGCTCCCGACACCGACATCCTCTCCGTCCCCGTCTCCGTCGCCCACGTCGAGTCCGACGCCGGCCCCGACGACGCCCCCGCCGGCCGGCGGGGCCTGCGGCGCCAGTTACCGCACGACCGGCTCCTGGGACGGCGGCTGGCAGGGTGAGGTCATCGTGAAGGCGGGCAGCGCGGCGATCAACGGCTGGACCGTCAAGTGGACTCTCGGTGGCGGCCAGAGCATCACCCAGGTCTGGGGCGGCACGCTGAGCACGAGCGGTTCGGCCGTGACGGTGCGCAACGTCGACTACAACCGCTCGGTCCCGGCCGGCGGCAGCACGACGTTCGGTTTCATCGGCACCGGAACGCCGTCGTCGCCATCGCTCACGTGCACCAGCCCGTGACCTGAGCGGCCCGACCCCGCGGGCCGTCGGGCGGTGTGCGGGACGTCCGGCCCGGCTCCGAGACTGCCCGGGTGGATGTGGCTCAACCGAAATCAGGATTACGGCGAACAGCGGGATCTCCGGTAGTGCACCCAGAGGCCACATAACAACGGCGATTCGCTCGCTCCGGAGCCGCGACGGCCAGTTGAAATGGTCCTGCTGCACCTGGCACGTGCTTCCGAGTACGCGCGGCGGGCACCCGAAGGAAGCAATACCGATGAGTATCGTCGTGGTGGCATCTCTCACGCAGCAAGGGGCAGGCGCGGACATTCCGCTCCTGCCCCTCGGCGTTCGCCGCAACTTACGCCTGGACCGCCGGCGTCCAGGAGAAGATGGCGTTGTTCGCCGTGCTGCACGGGTAGAGAATGAGGTCAGAACCGTCCGACGTCGTGCTGCCCTGCACATTGAGACACTTCGCGGGGTTCAGTCGGCTCTTGAACTGGTAGAAGTCGAACCCGCCAATCTTCCGCACGAACTGCGGATACCACTGATCGTTCAGGGTGCCGCTGCCACCACAACCGTACTGGACGATCTTCGTGCTATTGACGTCGGTGCTTCCCTTGATGTTCGCGCACATTCCCGTCTTACCGTTGACGATGCGCTGGTAGCCGCTGGAGGTGGGCCGGAAGATCCACCGCTGGTGCAGCGGCGTGACACCCCCGCCCCAGGTCGCGCAGGTGTAGACCTGGACCTGCGCGCTGGACGCGGTCGACCCACCCTGGACCTCGACACACTTGTCAACAGCGCTGGCGGGGAACACCTCCCACGGTCCGTTGTCCGCGGCGAAAGCGGCGGACGGTGCCACCACTCCACCGGCGACAAGCCCGACCAGCGCCGCCAAGGCAGCGGCGAATTCGCGTAGCTTCATGCCTGTTAACCCCGATTCATCGGACAAACAATGGACACGACCCTACCCGGCGCACCGAGACATGTACATCTCTGATTGCATTTCGGGTGGCAGGCGTGGACACCGGCACCAGCTCGTCTTCCACTTCCCATCAGCCGCCAGGTCACCCGATGCACTGTTCACCCCGCTTGGCCGCCGGCACAATAGCTTCCCGCTCCGGGGGTCGGCCCCCTACAACAGGCGCCAACTCCCGTCGCTCGCCCGCGTTTGCGCCCGTGCAGGAGGATTGGTCGAGGTCGAAGTAGTCAATTGACTCGGCCACCGGAACCGTTCAGTCAACCACTCTCTTCCCCATGTCGTCGGGCGCCATTGGGGCTGACCGTTGCCGGGGCGACCGACGCTTCCTGATTCTACTTCGGACACTCCGGCTTCGTCACCCCGCTCGATGACAACGGCTGGACCTCCGAGCAGTCGGAACAGCGGCTGACCCCCGGGCCGCCGCGGCTCTCCGCTGAGACGCCTGCCTCGGCGCGCAGGTGATGGCCGACGTTGAGGCGACCGGCGCATGGGCAATGCCTGATCCACGCCTGCGGAGGTGTCTGAACCACGCATGCCGTTCCCGCACCTCTGGCCCCGAGCGGGACCGCCCTGGCAACCTGAGATGATCAGAGCACGACTGCAATCAGCCTTGAATTTACATTCAGTTATACTCCTCCCGTGAGCATCAGCGTTCGACTGCCGTCGAAGGAGTCTTGGTGACCAGCGACAGCGGCAACCTCCGCGAACCGGCGATCGGAGGCGTGGCCCCCAGCCAGTTGCGGCTGCTGACCAAGGTGGCCCGCATGTATCACGAGCACGGGGTGAGGCAGCCACAGATCGCCGAACAGCTGCACATCTCCCAGCCCCGCGTCTCGCGGCTGTTGAAGCAGGCCACCGTGTTGGGCATCGTGCGCACCACCGTGGTCACCCCGGCCGGTGTGCACGCCGAGCTGGAGGAGGAGATTGAGCGCCGGTACGGGCTGCGCGACGTCGTGGTGGCCGACACCGGTCATTCGTCCCCCGACGAGCCGTCCACGCTGAAGGCCATCGGCGCGGCGGCCGCGGTCTACCTGGAGACGACACTCACCGGCGGTGATCGGATCGGCATCTCGTCGTGGAGTTCGACGTTGCTGTCGACCGTCGACGCGATGCGCCCCCGGCCCAATCCGGTGGCCGAGCAGGTCGTCCAGGTCATCGGCGGGGTCGGCAGCAGCACGTCGCAGATCTACGCCACCCGACTGGCCGACCGGCTGGCGATCCTGACCGGGGCGAAGGCGGTGTTCCTGCCCGCGCCCGGCCTGGCGGCGTCGCCGGCGGCACGTGAGGTCCTGATGGCCGATCCCCACATCAACGACGTGATGGGCGCCTACAGCGGCCTGACGATGCTGCTGGCCGGCTTGGGGAGCCTGGAGCCGTCGCCGTTGCTGGTGGAAAGCGGCAATGCCATCGCCGACGCTGAGCAGCAGGCGCTGCGTAAGCTCGGCGCGGTCGGCGACATCTGCCTGCGGTTCTTCGACGAGAACGGTGATCTGGTCAAGTCGGCACTCGACGAGCGGGTGCTGGGCATCGACAGTCTCACGCTGCGCTCGATACCGCGGGTCGTGGCGATCGCCGGCGGGGCGCGCAAGTTCACCGCGATCCGTGCGGCGCTGCGCGGGGGCTGGGTCGACGTCCTGGTCACCGATCTCGACGTGGCGCGACGGCTGGCGGCGGAACCTGCCCGGTAGCGCGGCCGGCACGCCCGTGTCCCGTGCCGGCCGGTGACGGCGCGACACGGGACACGGGCGTCGGTGCGGCTACTTGCGGCCGAAGACACCGAACTGGTCGGCGTTGGCCTTGGTGACCAGCTCGCAGTCGATGGACTGCTTCTCGGCGGCGCCGGTCGACCCGGTCTTGATGAACTTGTCGGCCTGCTGCACCGCGGTCTCGGCGCCGAGCACGGCGGGCTGCAACGCGGTGGCGTGCATCTGGCCGGCCTTGATGGCGGCGACCGCGTCGGGGCTGCCGTCGAAGCCGACCACGACGACCTTTCCGGTCAGCCCGGCGGCCTTGAGGGCGGCGACGGCGCCGAGGGCCATGGTGTCGTTGCCGGCGATGACACCCTGCAGGTTGCGGTTCTTCTGCAGGATCGTCTCCATCTTGCTGAAGGCTTCCTGCTGGTCCCAGTTCGCGCTCTCCTTCGCGACCAGCTTCATGTCCGGGTACTGGGAGATGACGTCGGTGAAGCCCTTGGAGCGGACGCCGGCGTTGGTGTCGGACTCCTTGCCGACCAGTTCGACGTAGTTGCCCTTGCTCGACAACGCCTCGACGAAGGACTCGGCGGCGAGCTGGGCGCCCTGGGCGTTGTTGGACACGATCTGCGCGGCGGCCACGCCGGTGGCGTTGATCTCCCGGTCGATCAGGAACACCGGGATGCCCGCGTCCTTGGCCTTACGGACCGGCCCGATGGAGGCGTCGGCGCCGGCGTTGTCCAGGATGATCGCCTTGGCCTTGCGGGAGATCGCGGAGTCGATCAGCTCGCTCTGCTTGTTCGGGTCGTCGTCGTGCGAGGCCACGGAGGTCTGGTAGCCGAGCGACTCGGCCTTGGCCTTGGCGGCGTCCGCCTCGGCCTTGAAGAACGGGTTGTCGGCGGACGGGGTGATGACGGCGATGAGGCCGCCGGCTTCCTTGCCACCGTCGCCCTTGGCTGATCCGTCGTCGTCGGAGCCGCACGCGCCGAGGAGAAGCACGGCACCGACCAGGGGCACGACGGCGAGCGCTCGTCTGCGGGACGCCGCGAAGGGTGAAGAGAACATGGGGACTCCATGGGGATGGTGTGGTGGGGTTATGGGTGTAGCAGGTGGAGCCGATATCAGGCGGGGCCTGGTGTGGTGGCGGCCGCAGCGGAGGCGACGGCCCCCTGACGCCGCTGGAATCGCTGCTGGCCCTGGTCGAGCATGACGGCGAGGACGATCACGGCGCCCTTGATCAGGATCTGCCAGAACGTCGACACACCCAGCAGCACCAGGCCGTCGGCGAGGAAGCCGATGACGAACGCGCCGACGAGCGTGCCGCGGACCGTGCCGCGGCCGCCGCTGAGCGCGGCGCCGCCGATCACCACCGCGGCGATGGCGTTGAGCTCGTAGGTCTCCCCCGCCTGCGGTGCGGCGGAAGTGAGTTCCGAGGCGATGATGAGGCCCGCTACCGCCGCGCAACCGCCGGCGATCACGTAGACGACGGTCTTGACCCGGTGGACCGGCACGCCGGACAGTTCGGAGGCGCGCTCGTTGCCGCCGGTGGCGTACAACCAGCGCCCGAACGGGCTCTTGATCAGCACCAGGGCGATCACGGCGGTGAGCACCGCCATCAGCCAGATCGAGGTGGGCAGTCCGAGAGGGCGTCCGCTGCCGAGGAAACCGAAGCCGGTGTTGCCGAGCTCGGGGCTACCGGCGAGGTTGGGGTAGGTGGTGCCGTTGGAGATCAGCAGTGCCAGTCCTCGGGCGACGTAGAGCATGCCGAGGGTGGCGATGAACGGCGCGACGCGGAATCGGGTGACGAGGACGCCGTTGACCAGGCCGACGAACATGCCCACCGCGACGCAGAGCACGATGACCGCCCAGACCGGCGGGTACGCGATCGTGTCGAGGAATCCCAGCCGTACCCCTTGCAGCAGCTCGCCCGCGACGACGCCGGACAGGCCCACGACGGAGCCGACGGACAGGTCGATGCCGCCCTTGAGGATGACCAGCAGCATGCCGAGCGCGATGATCGCGTTGATCGCCACGTGCTTGGTCATCGTGATCACGTTGGTGACGGTCAGGAACGCGTCGGACAGCACGCCGAACACGATGATCAGCACGGCGAGGGCGATGAAGGCGCGCAGTTCGAACACGCCGTTGAGCAGTGACAGCCGGCGTGCCTTCGTGGCCAGGTCGGCGGCGGAGGTGGCGTCGGGCCCCGCCGGCGCCGGCAGGGTGCTCTGGGCGGTCATCGCGCCGGCTCCGTGCGCGTCGAGGCGGCGGCGCGGCCGTCGGACAGGCTCATCAGGTCCTCCCGGGTTATCTGTCCGCGTCGGAACTCGCCTACCACCGCGCCACGGGCGAGGACGAGTAACCGGTCGGGGATGTGCAGGGCTTCCTCGGCTTCGGAGGTGGCGAAGAGCACCGAGAGTCCGCGGCGGGCCTGCTCGGCCATGAGTTCGAAGATGTCCGCCCTGGCGCCGACGTCCACGCCGCGTGACGGTTCGTCGAGCAGCAGCACACGAGGGCGGGTCAGCAGGGCCTTGCCGATGACGACCTTTTGCTGGTTGCCGCCGCTGAGCGAGCCGATGGCGGCGGCGGCGCCGCTGGTCTTGACGGTGACCTCGGTGATGGTCCGCCGGACCGCGTCCCGCTCGGCGTCGCGGGAGACGAACAGGTTGCGGACGAAGCGCGACAGCCCGGCCAGGCTGAGGTTCTGCCCCACCGACATGGACTGGACCAGGCCGTCGCGTTGACGGTCCTCGGGGACCAGCACGATGCCGCGGGCGATGCGGGAGCGGATGTCCGGGTCGGCGAGTGGTACGCCGTCGAGGGTGATCGTTCCCGCGGCCGGTGTGATCCGTCCGGCGAGCGCTTCCAGCAGTTCGGTGCGGCCGGAGCCCATCAGGCCGTAGATGCCGACGATCTCGCCCTGGTGGAGGGTGAGGGAGACCTGGTCGACGGCGAGGCGGTGGGGGTTCTGCGGGTCGGCGACGACGATGCGGTCGGTGGCGAGCACCGCGGCGCCGGCGGCGGAGTCACGGTCGGGGAACAGGGTGTCGGGGTCGCGGCCGACCATGTGCCGGACGATCCAGCCGAGGGTGGCCTGGTCGGCCGTGGCGGCGGCGACGAGGGCGCCGTCGCGCAGCACGGCGACGTCGTCGGCGATCTCCAGCGCCTCGTCGAGGTGGTGGGAGATGTAGACGACGGCGACGCCGGCGGCGGTCAGTTCGCGGATGATCCGGAACAGGACGGCGACCTCGGGTGCGGTGAGGGCCGAGGTGGGTTCGTCCATGATCAGCACTCGGGCGTTCTGCAACAGCGCCCGCGCGATCTCGACGATCTGCTGCTGGCCCAGGCGCAGGTCGCCGACCAGGTGCTCGGGGTCCACGTCCTCCTCCAACCGGCGCAGGACCGCCAGGGTGGCCTGTCGCTGCGCCTGCCGGTCGACGACGCCTCGGGTGCGCAGTTCGCGGGCGAGGAAGAGGTTGTCCTGGACGCTGAGGTTGGGGCAGAGGCTGAGTTCCTGGTGGATGATCGAGATCCCGCGGTCGGCGGCTTCCCGGGCGGAGCGGGGATGGATGGGCGTGCCGTCGAGCTCGATGTGGCCGGTGCTGGGTTGCTCGATCCCGGCGAGGATCTTCATCAGGGTGGACTTGCCGGCGCCGTTCTCGCCGAACAGTGCGGTGACCCGGCCGTCGGCGACCGTGAAGTCGACGCCGGTGAGCGCATGGGTGCCGCCGTAGACCTTCGTCACGGCGCGGGCGCGTAGAATCGCGGTCATTGCGCCCGGCCGATCTCGATGGGCGTGATGGTGACGACCGACGGCGTGACGAAGCGGAACGCGCCGGTGAAGGTGATTTTCTGGCCCGCCAGGTCCGCGGGCTTCAGGTCGGCCAGCACGCTGCCGCGCATCTGGTTGTTCAGCGCCGTCGCCGCGTCGGCGTACTGCACCTGGTTGAGGAACTGGCCGAAGGTGATGAACCCGGCGGCGTCGCGCAGGGCGGTGCCGTTGATCGCCGGTCCCACCTGCAGTGACACTCGCGTGGCCGTTGGGAGGCCGGTGCCGGTGACGAGCATCAGGTTGCCGGTGGTCCTGCCGGCGACGCCCTCGCCGGTGACCGCGAAGCTCCAGGGGCCGGTGCCCTCGCGGTGGCCGTATCTGCGGCCGGCGGCCTCCTTGTCCGCGGAGAGGGCCGCGAACAGTTCTGGCAGCGGCGTGGCGTTCTGCCGGATGGCCGGCACCACCTTGCTCTGGTAGGTCTCGCTGCCGTAGCGGGCCGGGTCGAAGGCTTGCGCCTGGGCGGCCGAGGGGGCGTCCGCGGGCCGGTACTCGGTGCTGAGCAGGATCGCCGCGACGAGCACGGCGACGGCGGCCAGCCCGATCCACCGAGGACGTCGTAGGCGGGTCACGCTCTGCTCCTTGCCGTTGCGGGGGCCGACCGGGCCCGGTCGATCGCGGTGTGCCACCGGGCCCGCTGGGCGGCCCGGACCGCGCGATCGGTGGCGGGGTGGTATTCGTCGACGGGTCGTACCCGCCCTTCGAGGTCGGCCCGGGTCCACAGCCCGGCGACCAGGCCGGCCGCGTCGGCCGCCCCCAGGCAGGACAGGTCCTGCTCGGCGGAACGGCCGACGAGTCGACCGCCGACGTCGGCCTGGGTCTGCATGAGCCGGCCGCTGCGAGTCAGGCCACCGTCGCACAGCAGGAGCCGCACCTCACCGACGGTGGACTCGACGGCGGTCACGACGTCGTCGACCTGGTGGGCCACCGCGTGCAGCGCCGCGGCGGCGAGATCACCGCGGCGGGTGCCCAGGGTCAGGCCGCTGAGCATCGCGGTCGCGTCGGGGTCCCACCACGGCGCGCCGAGGCCACCGAAGGCCGGCACGAACTGCACCGGACCCGAGGCGGGTGGCGCCTCGTCGAGCAGGGTCTGCACGTCGGTGCCGAACAGCTCGGCCAGCCAGCTGAGGGTGCGGCCGGTGGCGCGGATGTTGCCTTCGACGGCGTGGACCGGTCCGTCGATGTCCCATGCCACGCTGCGGCACAGCTGCGGGCTGTCGCCGCCGTCGCCGACGGCCATCACGGACGAGCCGGTGCCGTAGGTGGCCTTCACGACACCGGGCCGCCAGCCGGCGTGGGCGAACATCGCCGCGTGCGAGTCCCCGAGGACCGCCCGCACCGGGACGCCGTCCGGCACGGGCCACAGATCGCGTACGGCCGGGAAGTCGCCGCCGGAGCCCACCACCCGGGGCAGCACCGCGGCCGGCACCCCGAACAGGTCGAGCAGACGCTCGTCCCACTGCCGGGTGTCGATGTTGAGCAACTGGGTGCGGGAGGCGTTGCCGACCTCGGTCACGTGCTCGCCGCCGAACCGGCTCAGCAGCCAGGAGTCGACCGTGCCCAGGCACAGCTCGCCGGCCTTGGCGCGCCGCCGTTCCGGGTCGTGGATGTCCAACAGCCAGCGCGCCTTGAGCGCCGAGAACATCGGGTCCAACGGCATCCCGCTGGCCGACCTGACCAGCGGTCCGCTGCCGGACGCGGTGAGGTCGCGACAGGCGTCGTTGGTGCGTTGGTCCTGCCAGCTGAGCAGCGGGCCGAGCGGCTCGCCGGTGCGGCGATCCCACAGCACCAGCGACTCCCGCTGGGTGCTCAACCCGACGGCCTCGATCCGGTGGGCGACGGCCGGCTCGACGCAGGACGTCACGGCGGCACGGACGCTGTGCCACAGTTCGTCGGCGTCCTGCTCGACCCAGCCGGGTCGGGGCTGTCGCTCCGTCACGGGCGCGACCGCTCGCGCGACGACCTTTCCGGCGGCGTCGACGAGGAGCGCCTTGGTGGAACTCGTCCCCTGGTCCACCGCGAGGACGAGCGGCCCGTCAGCCATGGTCACCGTCCGGTTCCGCGGCGGCGTACAGCTCACGTACCGCGTCGGCGATGCCGTCGGCGGTCAGCCCGAAGTGGTCCAGCAGGTACGCGGTGTCGCCGGTCGGGGCGAAGACCCGGGGGATGCCGAGGATCCGCATCGGGGCGGGTCGGCCGGCGGCGACGATCGCCGCGACGGCGGCACCCAGCCCGCCGGTCGTGGTCGCCTCCTCGGCGGTCACGATGCCGCGGGTCTGGGCGGCGGCGGCCAGCACCGCGCGGGTGTCGATGGGGTCCACGAACGGCATGTTCAGGACCCGGACCTCGATGCCTTCGACGCGCAGCCGGTCGGCGGCGTCGAGCGCCCGTGAGGTGAGCGATCCGATCGCGATGACCGTGACGTCGTCGCCGTCGGTCAGGCGGACCGCCGTGCGGGGGGCGAAGGGCGCGTCCGCCGGCGTGACCGCGGGTACCTTGAAGCGGGGAATCCGCAGGTAAGAGGGGCGGCCGGAGGTGGCTGCCCACCGTACCGCGGCACGGGTCTGGGCCGGGTCCGCCGGCACGATCACGTCGAGGTTCGCCACCGCGCGCATCCAGGAGAGGTCCTCGATGGAGTGGTGGGTCGGCCCCAGCTCGCCGTAGGCCATGCCGGGGCTCTGCCCGCAGAGCACGACGTGCGCGTCGCTGTAGGCGACGTCCGCCTTGATCTGTTCGAGGGCTCGGCCGGTCAGGAACGGCGCGGCGGCGCAGACGAAGGGGATCTTGCCGGCGTTGGCCAGCCCGGCGGCGACGCCGACCAGGTCCTGTTCGGCGATGCCGACGTTGACCAGCCGGCGGGGGAACTCATCGCGGAAGCCGACGAGGTTGCTCGATCCGACCGAGTCGTTGCAGACCGCCACGACGCGCTCGTCGACCCGGGCGAGGGCGCGCAGTTCGTCGGCGAAGGCCTGCCGGCAGTCGAAGAGGGCCTGCTCCACGATCGTCATCCGACCAGCTCCGCGAGCGCCCGCTCGGTCTGCTCGGGAGTGGGCACCTTGTGGTGCCACTCGACCCGGTCCTCCATGAAGGACACGCCCTTTCCCTTGATCGTGTTGGCGACGACCGCCACCGGCTGGCCGGTGGTCGACGGCCCCAGGGCGCGCAGCAGCGCGACGTGGTCGTGCCCGTCGACCTCGCGTACCTCCCAGCCGAAGCTGCGCCACTTGTCGGCGAACGGCTCCAGACGCTTGGTGTCCTCGGTGCGGGCGCCCTGCTGCAGGCGGTTGCGGTCGATCACCGCGGTCAGCGAGGACAGGTCGTGGTGGGCGGCCGTCATCGCCGCCTCCCAGTTGCTGCCCTCCTGCATCTCGCCGTCGCCGAGCACGACGACGGTGCGCCAGGACGCGCCGGCCAGCTGTGCGGCGATGGCGCAGCCGGTGGCGACCGGAAGCCCGTGGCCCAGGGCGCCGGTGTTCGTCTCCACGCCCGGCACCTTGAGCCTGTTCGGATGCCCGTTGAGCGCCGACAGCGGCGCCATGAACGTGTCGAGCTCCTCGGGGTGGAAGAACCCGCAGTGCGCCAGGGTGGAGTACAGGGCCGCGGCGCAGTGACCCTTGCTGAGGATGAAGCGGTCGCGGTCGCGCCACGCCGGACGCTGCGGGTCCAGCGACAGCGCGCCCCAGAAGCAGGTCACCAGGATGTCGGTCACCGACAGGTCACCCCCGATGTGTCCCATCCGGGCGCGGTCGATCATCCGGATGATGCTGCGGCGTACCTCTCGCGAGATGCGCCGCAGCTCGACGGCGGCGACGTCGGCGTCGGAGGAGCGCAGGCGGGCGGACAGGTTCCCGTACCGCTGGGCGCGCTCGGGGTCAGCGGACAGTCTCACCGGGGCCACCTCGTCGACATGTTCCGTCACGTTGGTCAACTCTCGTACCGGCCGTAGAGGGCGTCCTGGATGATCCGTTGCGCGGCGAGGGCGTCCTGGGCCTGCTGGGCGGCGTGCAGCGCCTCCCGGTCGACGGCGCCGATCGCCCGGTGGATGCGCTTCATCACCCGGATGCCGTCGGTGGCCGCCTGCACGCTGTCCTCGCGGAACGGGAACTGGTCCAGCTGCCACACGCCCTGCCAGCCGGCCTCGACCAGGGCGTAGAAGAACTCGAACGTCTCGATCGGGTGCATGGAGCCGACGACCATGTCGTCGTCCCAGCCGCGATAGTTGTCGTTGACGTCGATGGCGAACAGCCGGCCGCGTGCGATCGCCATGCGGGCGGCGTCGGCCGGCGACTCCCCGCCGTAGAGGGAGTGCCCGAAGTCCAGGAGGATGCCGACGTTGGGCAGCCCGATGTCCTCGATGGCCAGCAGCGTGCGGGCCACCGAGGAGAACACCATCGCGTTGCGCGGCTCGCGTGGCTTGTACTCGATGGCGAAGCGCAGGTCGGGGAAGGCGGCGGCCAGTTCGCGGACCGCGTCGACGGAGTACTGCCACAGCTGCCGGTGGTCGGCCTGGAAGGGGTAGTCCCAGCCGTCCTGCCCGGGCCAGAGCTTGACGTAGTCGCAGCCCAGCTCACGCGCGACGTGGGCGGCCTCGGAGACCAGTTCGATCGCGGCGCGCCGCACCTCGGCGTCGGGGTTGGTGAACGCGCCGCGGTTGAACCGGCGGGTGTAGATCTCCGGGGTCACCGCGACCGCACGCAGCCCGTTCATGGTCAGCACGCCGGCGACGTCCGCGACGGCGAGCCCCGACGGGTCGAACGGGTAGGTCAGATCGACCACCGACAGGTCCTCGACCTTGCTGGCCAGGTTGATCGCTTCGAGCGTGTTCACCGGCGGGCCGTAGCCGTCGGTGGCGTACCGGTCCACATATCGGCCGAAGTGCCAGATGCCCGCACCGAAGACCGGCAATGGCATATCTATTCGCGCTTGATCGGACATGACACGAGCGTAGGACTGCCGAACCAGCAATGTCAATCGCCCGCGTCCGCCATCATCCGTTCACACGTCCCTGGCAGGTCGGCCACCGAGGTGGCGCGGTTCGCCGGCCGGGACCGGACGCGCCCGGGCAGTCCGACAGCCGCGCCCTCGGCCCTGGTCGGGCCGAGGGCAGGGCCGCCGCCCGCGTCAGGCGATGGTGAACACCACGCGTTGGTAGTGGGTCAGGCTCGGAGATCCGTTGTCGACGACCTCGAGGATGACGTGGATCCTCTTGCCGGGTTCGTTCGGCACGACGAAGGTGGCGCCGGTGCGTGCGGTGTCGTTGCTGATCGTCGGCCGCGCGCTCACCGAGTCGGCGTCGGCGTACTGCCACCACTTGTAGGTCAGGGCGTTGCCGTCCGGGTCGGTGGTCGGCGAGGCGTCGAGCGTCACCGTCTGCCCGGGCGACACGGTACGCGTCAGGCCACCGGCGACCCGCGCCACCGGTTGGTGGTTGGCGTCGCCGAACCTGGTGGCCACCTGCCAGTCCATCCGCGCGGCGTAGTCGTTCTCCGCAGCCGGGATCCACCGCCAGAACGGCTTGTTGGCGTTGCCGTCGTCGACGCCGTCGGTCATGTGGTTGCCGGTGTCGAAGACCGGCCGGCCACCCCACCCACCGAGGGTGTAGTCGGCGTACTGGGTCAGCCCGTTGTCGATCATCGGCAGGAACGACGGGGTGTCACCCTCGCTGACGTACGTCTGCGGCACGACCGCGCCGAGCGGGCCGTGGTTCCGCTTGACGTTCGTGTCCAACCAGCCCTGCGTCATGTACGCCTTGACGTAGTCCGGGCTGGGCCCGGTGAGGCTCTGGTAGTCCCAGACGTTGTCCCACTTGTACGCCTCGTAGATCCTGGCTCCGGGGATGTTGTCCTCGATCCACTGACCGCCGCCGTCCTGGTACCAGATGCAGTAGATCCACAGTCGGGACACGGCGCGGTCGTACTGAGCCGCCGGGTACTGGGTCTTCAGCTTGTAGAGCGCGTACGCGAGCGTGTTGGCCCCGCCCCAGGCCGAGACGTGCACCGGTCGGGGATCGTTGTCCAACAGCCGGTCGATGATCAGCTGCGAGCCCGGGGTGTCCCTGGTCGCCATGTCCGCCGGCGCCCTGGTCAGGTCGCCGCTGTTCTCGTTGCCGATCCGGACGACCCCGCGCAGCGTGGCGGTGTCGGGATACCCCGCCTTGTGCAGCCGCAGGTTGGGCAGCACCTGCTGGTACCGGTCGAGTTGCGCCTCGATCCATCGGTCGCCGCTGTGCCCGCTCTTCTGGTATCGCGAGTTGGTCTGGATGATGCCGGCGACGTCGTAGTCCGAGGCGTAGGTCAGGAAGCGGACCATTGAACTGCGGTCGTCGACCTCGCCGTCGGTCATCGCGATCATCCGCGGCCGGGTGGTCGACGGCGGTGGGGCGTCGTTGACAGTGAGACTGGCGGGGTCGCTGGTGACCGAGCCGAGGGAGTTGGTCACCACGACGGTGTAGTCGCCGGCGTGGGCGGACTGCACGTTGGTGAGGGTGTAACTGCTGGCGGTGGCGCCGGCGATGTCGACGCCGTTGCGCCGCCACCGGTAGCTCAGCGGTGACGCGCCCGTCGCGGCGACGGTGAAGGTGATGGTGGCGCCGGGGGCAACCGTCTGGCCGACCGGCTGGGCGGTGATGACGGGCGCGGACGCCCCGTCGTTGGCGGCGACGACGATGTGGTCGATGTTGGCCAGGTCCTGACCGTTGGTCTCGAAGCGGATGGTGTTGCCGCCGCTGTTCAACGGCACCGTCAGTGAGGTGCTCTGCCAGGTCGTCCAGTTGCTGGTCGTGGGGAAGGTGATGTCCTGGCCGGCCCCGTTGACCACCAGCCGGCCGGTTCGCGTCTTCCCACTTCCGTTGGCGAACCGGATCGTCAACCCGGCGGAACCGCCGCTGCCGCCGGCAACGCTGCCGAACTGCAGCGACCCGCCGCCGGTCGGGAAGTTCGCGAATCCGCCGCCCGTGTAGCCGGCGTTGTTCGAATCGATCGTCGTGCCGCCGCCGACCGTGCCGGCCTCGGCCTCGTAGGTGGTGGACACCGCATTCGCCACCGCGCCCTGGCGCCCGGCGGCCGTGGCGGCGTGACCGCCGGTGACGACCAGGGCGGCAGCGAGGGCCGTCGCGGCCCATGCCGTCACGCGGCACCCGGAGAAGGCATGTCTTCCCGTCGTCGGCATGGCGCAACACCTCGCAGTTCTGAATGAATATTCATTGCCGATTCACAATTCGACAACGTGGGCGCAACCTAACGTTTACCCTCATCGATGTCAAGCGCGGTCGACGCGGTCGCTTGCGGCGCAACCGCGCATACCAATTCACTGTCTGTTAGCCATTTACGCCCCTCCATCGACATGCTTACATGAGAAAGCGCTTGCTGAGTGGGCGCGGGGCGGGAGCCGAAGAAACAGCTCGTCCATCGGCAGGGGCACGGGCCGCCGGACCGGTCGACCCACCGGCGCCAACCGGGCAGGCGCCGAGATGGTGGGAAGCCGGCCGGCGGAACCGTCCCCGCCGTTCCGAAGGGAAACACCATGTCCGTACGACGGCGCGCCAAGCTGGCCGCCATCACCTCCGCCGTCGCCACCACCGGCGCGGCCCTGCTCGTCGGCGGGGTCCTGACCGCCGGCACCGCCCACGCCGCAGCCGGCTGCCGGGTCACCTACTCGGTAGACGGCCAGTGGCAGGGCGGGTTCACCGGCAACGTGGCCATCACCAACCTCGGCGACCCGATCTCGTCCTGGAGCCTGCGCTGGTCCTTCGGCGCCGGGCAGCAGGTCAGCTCGGCCTGGAACGCGAACGCGACGCAGAGCGGCAGCCAGGTCACCGCCACCAACCTCGACTACAACGGCGCCGTCGGCACCAACGGCACCGCCTCGTTCGGCTTCAACGGCACCTGGAACAACTCCAGCAACCCGGTGCCGTCGAGCTTCGCGCTGAACGGGGTCACCTGCACCGGCGGGACCGCGCCCACCACTCCGGCGGGCACCCCCACGGTCACACCGCCGAGCACGCCGCCCCCCACGTCCGGACCGACCACGTCCCCGCAGACCGGGCTGGTGGGCTGGGCCACCCAGAACGGGGGCACCACCGGCGGTGGTAACTCCTCCCCCACCACGGTGACCAACTCCTCCGCACTGAGCAGCGCGATCCGGGGCACCAACGCCGCGGTCATCCGGGTCTCCGGCACCATCTCCTGCTCCGGCATGCTGCAGGTCGGATCCAACAAGACCATCCTCGGCAACCCGGGCGCGACCATCGTGGGCTGCGGCCTCAACGTCAGCGAGCAGCACAACGTCATCATCCGCAACCTCACCTTCCGGGACTGGAACGACGACGCCGTCAACGTCCAGAGCGGGTCGACGAACGTCTGGATCGACCACAACACGCTCAGCAACGGCTACGACGGCGCGGTCGACATCAAGCGTGGCTCGGACTTCGTCACGGTGTCCTGGAACCGCTTCTTCAACCACAACAAGACCGCGCTGCTCGGGCACAGCGACGGCAACGGTGGCCAGGACATCGGCCACCTGCGGGTGACCTACCACCACAACTGGTTCGACGCCACCACCCAGCGTCACCCCCGGGTCCGCTTCGGCAACCCGGTCCACGTCTACAACAACTACTACAACAGCAACGGCGGCTACGGCGTCGCCTCCACCATGAACGCCGGCGTCCTCGTCGAGGGCAACTACTTCGAGAACGTCAAGGACCCCTACCACCTCGGTGAGGGCGACTCCGGGCCGGGCAGCCTGGTCGCCCGCAACAACTACTTCGTCAACTCCGGCAGCGGTCAGGCCGGCGGCAGCGTCGCCAGCATCCCGTACTCCTACCCGCTCGACAGCGCCAGCAGCGTCAAGTCGATCGTGACGAGCGGCGCCGGCGCCGGCCGGATCACCCCCTGACCGGTCCGACGAGTGCCCCTCGGGTCGCTGGCTGATCCGAGAGGCCACGGCGGAACGGCTGCCGGTGGCGATAGCGGTGAAACCAGCGGAGCGCTCGGCCGGAACCATCCGGCCGAGCGCTTCGCCGTCGGACGCCTCTCCCGCTGCGCGGTACCGGGCGAGGAAACGCCGACCGCCCGGGGGCATGCTCCCGGGCGGTCGGCCGGATGCGCTATCGGACGTTGATGACGGCCCGACGGTAGCTGTACAGGGTGGGCGTGCCGCTGTCGCGGATCTCCAGGATGATGTGCAGGCTCTTCCCGCCGGCGTTGGCCGGGACCTGGGCGGTCGCGGTGCTGCTCGTGCTGTTGTTGATGGTGACGGCGCCGTTGTAGGAGCTGGGCTCGTCGTAGTACGTCCAGGAGTAGCTGAGCGAGTTCCGGTCGGGATCGCTGGAGCCGACGGCGCTCAGGTTGACGGTGGAGCCGGCGGCGGCGGAGAGCTGGAGCACCTGCCTGGTGGTGTCACCGTTGAGGACGGCGGCCGGCTGGTGGTTCGCGCCGGAGTAGGAGCCGTTGACGGTCCAGTCCATCCGGGCGGCGAAGTCGTTGTTGATCGCCGTGCTCCATCGGCTCGTCGAGCTGCCGCCCTCCGGGGCGTCGCTGTACATGTAGTAGGGGTCGTACGACGGCTCCGCGCCGAGTCTGCCGCTCTCCGTCATGCCGCGAACGCCGGCCTTCTTCACCGGGTCGAAGCGACCTCCCCAGCCGCCCCAGTCGGCGTGCTGCGGATCGGTCAGGCCGTTGGGCAGCTGGTAGAGGAAGGACGGACTGTCCCCCTCGAAGGCCCAGATCCGGTCGGGATACTGCGCGCCCAGCGGGCCGTGGTTCTGGACGTTGTTGTCGACCCAGCTGTCGGAGGGCTGCCAGTTGTAGACCAGATTCTTGGCCCGGATGTAGAACAGGTTGGGGAACGTCTTCGTCATCCACGCCCCGGCCTCGTCCTGACCCAGGACGTCGTACACCCGCAACTTACTCACGAACTGGTCGACCTGTGCCTGGCCGCGCGTGTTCTTGACCTTCCACAACGCCTGCGCCAGCGTGTTGCCGCCGCCCCAGAAGTTGACCCAGACCGGACGCGCGTCGTTCCGGTCGACCGCGGCGATGATCAACTCCGAGCCGGGGCTGTCCTTGCCGGCGCCGACGTCACCCATGCCGTACCCCCGCTGGCCCAGCTTCGAGATCGACTGCAGGTGTGCCAGAGTCGGGTAACCCTGGGCGTGCTTCTGGAGATTCGGCAGGACCTGGCCGTACGCGTTCAGCCGCGGGTTCAGCAGGTTGGCCATGTTGGTCGCGTCCTGCGTCGGCTTCCAGCAACTCGTCGTCGCGATGATGCCCTCGAGATCGACCTCGTTGGCCGTGACCAGCATCCGGACCAGCGACTCCAGATCGTCCGGATCCGCACCGAGGTCGGTCATGTTGATCACGCGGGGCTTCACCCCGGCCGAGCCCGTCGGCGACGGTGTCGGGGTGGGCGTGGGCGTGGGCGAGGACGGCGTCGGCGTGGGCGTGGGCGAGGACGGCGTCGGGCTGGGCGTGGTCGGCGTGGTGGGAGTCGGACCGGGACCGGTCGAGCCGGTGCACGTCACACCGTTGAGCGCGAAGGTGGTGGGCGCCGGATTGGTGCCGCTCCACGTACCGTTGAAGCCGGGGGTGACGGTGGCATTGGTGCCGAGGGCGCCGTTGTAGGACAGGTTCGTCACGGTCACGCTGCCGCCGGCCTGGGTGACGTTTCCGTTCCAGAGTTGCGAGATCTTCTGACCCGCGGCGAAGGAGAACGTCAGCCTCCAACTCGACACCGGGTCACCGAGGTTGGTGATCGCGATGTTGGCGCCGAAGCCACCATCCCACTGGTTGGTGACGGTGTAGTCGACGCGACAGCCGGCTGCCGCGTGCGCCTGGGTGGAGACGCCTACCACCATCACCGACGCGGTGACCAGCGCGGCCGCTGCCGCGCCACTCCGGCGCAGGCGCTGCCGCGCCCGTCCCGGTTGGAAAACGGGTTCCATCTGAGCTGCTCCATTCTCGAACCGCTGTCAGCGGATGGGGTGACGAGGGGTCACACCCCCGGTCACATGAGTGCCTGGTGATCTGGTCGTGGAGGCGGTCCTACACGGTGGGTTCGAAGACGATCCGGCGATAGGCGCTGAGCCGGTGCGGACCGTCGTCGACCACCTCCACCACGACGTGGAAACTCTCGCCTGCCGCGTCCGCGGGGACGTTGACGGTGGCGATACTGGAACTGCCACCCACGATGTCGACCGGACCCGGATAGGTGCCTGCGTCGGGCTGGACCCACCAGGTGAAGCGCAACCGGTCGCCGTCCGGGTCGAAGGTTGCCGAGGCGTCGACCGTGACCGCCGTCCCCTGCCGGGGGGTCCTCCGCACCACGCCGACGCCGTGCTCGCCGTCGAGCACGATGACCGGGTTCCGATTCCCGGAGCCGGACTCCGCCCAGTCCATCCGGGCGGCGAAGTTGTTGAAGGACGCCGTGTAGAAGCGCCTGTTGTACGCCTCGCACGAGGCGGCGCCGGTCCACACGTTGCGGGAGTCGCCGGTGAAGGTGCCGCCCCAACTCGCCTGGCACGGCGAGTCGGGATCGTTGAGCCCGGTGGGCATGAGGTAGAGGAAGGAGGGGGTGTCGCCCTCGACGCCGTAGACGTACTTCGGGTACTGCCGACCCAGGTTGCCGTGGCCCTGGATGTGCGTCTCGTACGCGCTCCAGTTGGCCTTGCCGGTGCCGTTCTGGAACTTCCAGGCGCACTCGTCCCAGACGAACAGGAGCTCGCCCGCCGAGACGCGGCGCATCCACTGGTGCGAGCTGGAGCTGAGCGGCTCGGTCTGGGACCTGTCCTGGTCCGTGATGGCATAGACGCGCAGCTTGCGGAGGAAGGCAGCCAGCTGGTCGGCGGAACGGTCCTGCCGTACTCGCCAGATCGACTGGGCGAGGGTGTTCCCACCGCCCCAGAACGTCACCCACAGGGGCCGGTCGTCGCTCTCGTCGGCCAGCCGGATGATCAGATCGCTGCCGGGTGAATCGTTCGTGTCGCCCAGGAAGCGCACGCCCCGGTTCCGGCTGCCGGTCGTCGTGCGGTCCCGCAGATGCTGCGCGCTCGGCCAGTAGCCGATCTCCTGTGGGCTCCCGTCCTGGGTGAATCCGACCTGCCCCGACCGCTTCATCAGGTTGGGCAGGTCCCGCTCGTACGCGTCGATGGCACCCTGGACGATGTTGATGAACCCGCTCGTGACCGGGTCGTCGAGAGTCTCGTAGCTCCACCCGGTCGTCAGGACCAGGCCCTGGATCTCGAACATGTCGGCGTGCACGAGGAGCCGGGTCAGCGACTCGTGGTCGTCGGGTTCCCAGGTGGAGATGTCGGTCAGCACCACCAGGCGCGGCTTGAGCGAGGCGCGTCGCGCCGGCCGGTCGCCGGCGGAAGATCCGGCACGGCCGTCGTTGCGGGCGACAGTCACGGTGCGGTCATCCTTTCGAAGGTCGCCGGGGTCGCCCTCTTCCCGGCAGGTCCCGCGGCGACCGCGACTGCCGGGCATCCGAGGGCGACGCCCGGCAGTCGCGGCTTCTCACTGAGGATCAGTACGGCGAGCACCGATCAGGTGGTGGTCAGGACACGTTCCAGTCGGCGCGTTGGGCGAAGGACGACTGGAACTGGGAGCGCCACTGCGAGATGGTGCCGCCGCCGGGTCCGTCGACCCAGTGGTTGGTGGAGCCGTCGCGGCGGTACTGTCCGCCCCAGCTCGGCTGGGTGGGGTCCTCGGGGTTGTTCAGCCGACGGTTGGCGCTGAGCAGATGCAGGAAGCCGGGTGAGTCACCCTCCTGCACGCCGGTCACGCAGCACCCCTTCGGCGGGTAGGTGGCGCCGAGCGGACCGTGGTTGTTGCGGATGTTCGCGTCGAGCCAGGACAGGTTGCAGATCGAGGTGTCACCGCTGTTGCAGAACATGCCGAAGTACGTGTTGTTCGAGTGGATGATGAAGAGGCTGGGGAAGTTCTGCTTCATCCAGTCGATCGTGTCGTCCTGGTGGGCGATGGCGAAGATCCGCATCTTGGCGATGAACTTGTTGAAGTCAGCCGAGCTGCGGGTGTTCTGTACCTTCCAGATCGCCTGCGCCACCTGGCTGTTGTCGCCCCAGATGCTGAACCACACCGGCCGCGGATCCGGCTTGTCCACGATCCGGATGATCGCGTCCGACGCCTCGCTGTCCTTGCCGGCGCCGATGTTGTTCGCCGTCGACTTGCCCCACGTGCCGTCCCGACCCTGGAAGGTGACCGAGCGCAGGTAGGCCGGGCTGGGGTAGGCCGGGTCGTGCTTGCGGAGGTTCTCGTCCACCTGGTCGTACTTGTCGATCGCGGCCAGGATGTTCGCCTTACGGGCGATGTTGGCGTAGGTGGCGGCGGAGGCGATCAGGCCCTCGACGTCGAACTCGTTGGTGTACATCAGGAAGCGGACCATCGACTGCACGTCGTCCGGGTCGCTGTTGGCACCGTCGAGCGTCGGGAAGTCGGACGAGATGACGATCCGGTACTTGCCCGACGGGGCGGTGGGCGTCGGAGTGGGGGTCGGGTTCGGAGTCGACGTGGTGGGACTCGGGCTGGGAGTCGTCGGGGTTCCGGAGAACTGCAGCCAGTCGACGTTGACGTTGCCGTTGACGAAGACGAGCTTCACGTCCTTGAGCCCGCTCTGCGTGGGCAGCGTGAGTGACCTGCTCTGGTAGGTGTTCCAGCCGCCGGTGCCGCCCACCGTGAGCGTGCCGGTGTTGACCCCGCCGACCCACACCTGGATTCCGGTGTTGCCGCCGCCGTTGGCGACGTTCAACTGGATCGCGTTGGTCCCGGTGTGCAGGTCGACACCGTTGTACTGCACCCAGGCGCCGGCACCGACGTAGCACAGGACCCCGCTGCACACCTGCAGCGCGCCGCCGGAGGCCTGGTAGCTCTCCGCTTCGATCCTGGACCAGCCGTCGGCGTTCGCCTGGGTGGACGCGGCATCGGCCGGCGTCAGCCGGAGGCCGCCGACCAGGAGGAGCAGCGCTGCCAGGGGGATGGCGAGCAAGGCGATCGACAGTCGATGTCTCGACAGGAGCATGGTGGTCTCCATCAAGGTTGGCGGTACGCACGGAGCGGTCTGCAGGGGATGCGGCCGTAGCGGTCGCGAGCCACTCCCGGACCGTTCTGAATAGATATTCCCTGCCGACGATGCATGCGCCAACGGTAGTGTTAACGACTTGGCAATGTCAATGACCTGGGCTCGCAACACATCGACGCAGGACAACGCGCAGGCCGCGCGGCGATTAACCGTCGCCAACCTCACCGCCAGCCCACCGCCAACCGGGAGGCCGGCCGCCACC
The DNA here is from genome assembly GCF_013694245.2 of Micromonospora ferruginea. Taxonomy (NCBI): domain Bacteria; kingdom Bacillati; phylum Actinomycetota; class Actinomycetes; order Micromonosporales; family Micromonosporaceae; genus Micromonospora; species Micromonospora robiginosa. Next base: position 981,276 of record NZ_CP059322.2, on the reverse strand, counting down.
GCTACCGTAAGCACTCGCGTTGACACCGAAGGTAGGCGACCGCCACCTCATGCAAGCTGGACGTACGCCGACAACCTCATCATGCTGAATATTTACTCATGCATGAATGGAACTTGTCGCAGCGGTTCGGTCGTGCAATCATCACAGCCAATGTGATAGGCCGAGGCAACCGTCTCGTCCGATCGGATGGATCGACAGCGTCGGGCTACGACGGAGCTCATCGCCGCACCCTTCGACGGCGGCCGGGCGATGCCTGGTGTTCCGAATTCGTCGAATGTCGTGCGCCGTTCCACGGCCATGACAGGGAAGGAAATGCGGTATGAAAATCATTCGGCAGCATGCCGCCGCGCACTTCCGACCTAGCTGGCCCGGCGCGGCGCGGTAGCTTCTTCAATCTGCTGACGCGGGCCACTCAAGCCTGTTTGCCCGACGCACTGATATCGGCTCCGAGTTGAGCGCACCACGGCAGGTCGTAACGCGCCCTGTCGCACGGTGGCGTGCTCGGAGCGCCGTCGCGCGCATCAGTGCGAGATCAACTGTTTCCGGCCGTTGTTTCTCGTCTTCTCTTTCTTGGAGGTTGTGGTGTTATCGATGAGGTATCGGTTGTCGGTGGCGTTGGTGACGGTGCCACTGCTGGTGTTGACGGCGTTGTGGTCCGACGCCCGGCCGGTGCACGCACAGGCCGCGGCTGCCGCGGTGGACGGCTGGTCGAAGATCGAGGCCGAGAGCTACACCAGCTCCGGCGGCTCCCTGCAGGTCTGCAACGGCGTGCTCTGCTACGTCGGCGCGAACGCCTGGACCCAGTACAACGGCGTCGACCTGCACTCCGGCACCAACACCATCCAGATCAACGCCGCCAACGGCGGCGGCGGCAACACCGCAATCCAGGTCTGGGTCGGCGGGGTCAACACCGGCACCCTCACGGTGAGCGGCACCGGCGGATGGGACACCTACCAGACCAAATCCCTGACCCTGCCCGCCCAGAACGGCCTGCAAGACGTGCGACTCGTCTTCGTCAACGGCAACGTCAACGTCGACTGGCTGCAATTCGCCGGCACCACCGCCCCACCACCACCCGCCCCGACCTCCTTCGCGGTCAACGTCGGCGGCCCCGCCTACACCACCACCGACGGCACCGCCTTCACCGCCGACACCGGATACACCGGCGGCTCCACCTACACCAACGCCGTACCCATCGCCGGAACCACCGACGACCCACTGTTCCAGAGCGAACGCTACGGCAACTTCTCCTACGCCAAGACCCTCACCAACGCCACCTACCAGGTCACCCTCTACTTCGCCGAGACCTACCACACCCAGGCCGGCAAACGGGTCTTCGACGTGCTCATGGAAGGCACCGAGAAGATCACCGACCTCGACATCTACGCCAAGGCCGGCGCCAACACCGCCTACACCACCCAGACCACCATCGCCGTCACCGACGGCACCCTCAACATCCAATTCGTCTCCAACGTCGAGAACGCCAAAGTCAACGCCATCAAGGTCACCCCCGCCGGCACCACCGCCGCCTTCACCCACACCCCCACCAACCCCACCGCCGGCCAGACCGTCACCCTCGACGGATCCACCTCCACCTCCCCGGCGCCACCATCACCACCTACGCCTGGAACTTCGGCGACGGCACCACCGCCACCGGCGTGAGCGCCACCCACGCCTGGACCACCCCCGGCGACAAAACCGTCACCCTCACGATCACCGACAGCAACGGCAACACCGCCACCACCACCAGAACCATCGCCATCAACAACGGCGACCCCATCGCCGCCTTCACCATCACCCCACCGAACCCCAAACCGGGCGACACCGTCACCCTCAACGGCACCACCTCCACCGACCCCAACGGCACCATCACCACCTACACCTGGAACTTCGGCGACGGCACCACCGCCACCGGCCCCACCACCACCCACACCTGGACCACCGAAGGCACCTACACCATCACCCTCACCGTCACCGACAACGACGGACACACCGGCACCAAAACCACCACCGTCCCGGTGCGGAAGTCGTCGTCGAAGCCGCGCGTGGTGGTGCTGACGGACATCTCCTCCTGGGAGCCGGACGACCACGAGTCGTTGACCCGGCTCTTCGCGCACGCGGACATGTACGAGATCGAGGCGCTGGTGCTGACCACCGGCTGGAGCATCGACACGCTCAACGACCCGACCAAGAGCGGCTTCATCAGCATCATCAACGACACGATCAACGCGTACGAGAAGGACCTGCCGAACCTGATGAAGCGGTCGGGTCAGACCGGGTTCGCCCAGGACGAGAGCCGGCAAGACATCGGCTACTGGCCGAGCGCGCAGTATCTGCGCGACCGCACCATGACCGGCAGCCGCAACCGGGGCGTCCAGTTCCTCGGCGCCACGAACGACTCACCCGGCAGCAACCAGATCATCCGGCTGGCCGACGAGAACGACGCCCGCCCCCTCTACGTCACCGTCTGGGGCGGCGGGAACACCGTCGCCCAGTCGATCTGGCGCGTCAAGCAGGACCGCACCCAGGACCAGTTCACCTCGTTCCTGCGCAAGCTGCGCGTGTACACCATCACGGACCAGGACCGGTCCTCCTCGCAGCCCATCAGCGCCAGCTCGCACCAGTGGATGCGCAGTGTCTCCGGCGGCAACCTCCTGTTCATCTGGGACGAGTGCGCCTGGAAGTTCCAGAACGGCACCGGCAAGTCCAACTGGAGTCAGTACCAGACCCACATTCAGGGGCACGGCAATCTCGGCCGGCAGTATCCCAACTACGTCTACGGGGTCGAGGGCGATACGCCTTCCTTCCTCTACGTGACGCCGACCGGGCTCAACGATCCCGACTCCCCGAACCAGGCGAGCTGGGGCGGCACCTTCACCGGCGACTCGAACAACGTGTGGACCGGCGCCGGCTCGTGCGGCACCTACAACAGTCGCTTCTATTCGGCGTCCTTCAACAACTTCGCCGCCAGGATGGACTGGGCTCAATCGGGGACCGGCAACCGGAACCCGGTCATCGTCCTCGACGGTGACGACGGCGTCAGCGTCCTCCGGAAGACGCCCAAGCAGGGGACGTCGGTCACGCTCGACGCCTCCAAGACCTTCGACCCCGATGGCAACGGCCTGCGGTACAACTGGTGGATCCAGTCCGACGCCGGTACGTACTCCGGGCCCGTCACCATCTCGAACAGCACCTCCAGCACCGCCACGATCAACGTTCCCGCCGACGCGGCCGGGAAGAGCTTCCACGTGATCCTGGAAGTGGTCGACAACGGCACGCACAACCTCAGTGACTACCGCCGGATCGTCTTCCAACCGACCTCCTGAGCGGCACCGCAGCAGGCGATGCCGGCCGGAGCGGAAAGCTTCGGCCGGCATCTGTGGCCCTGTCGCGCCGACGGCCGTACGCCCTCACCCGGCGGGGTCTGCCCGGCACCACAGCGCCTCGGGAGGCACCCGTCGTCGCGGCCTCGCGCCACAAATGCGAGCGCAGAGAAGGAAGATCACCATCGTCTGCGACCAGGAGCACCGCACACCAACCATAGAAAAATCCGCGCAGGTCAACCTGCGCGGATCATGATCGATATGTGGTGATGATGTGTCCGAGGGGGGACTTGAACCCCCACGCCCTATACGGGCACTAGCACCTCAAGCTAGCGCGTCTGCCATTCCGCCACCCGGACCTGCCCGTCCAGCCTACCCAATCGACCGCGATGATCGTCTCACCGCATCCGGTCGACCCGGCGGGCCGCACGGGGGATTACTGTACACGGCCCAGAACGATCATGCACATCACCACCGCCGCAGCACGTTTGCGCAGGTCGTCGACCCTGCAATCCGGGCGGGTAGCGCGGGACCGGCGAGTCCGGGCAGCATTGCTCACGTGTCCCACCCCTCCCCGCTGACCGCCACGCAACACCAGGCCCTGGCGCTGCGCGCCGCGGGCGACCTGACCGGCGCCCGCCGCCTGCTCGCCGACGCGATCACCGCGGCCCGACCGGCCTACGGCGAGGACCACCAGGACGTCCTGGCCACCGGGCACCTGCTCGCCCGGCTGCACCGGGAGGCCGACGACCCGGCCGCCGCCCGGCGGGTCCTCGAGGAGGCGTACGCGGCGGGCGAGCGCCGTCGCGGCGACGCCGACCCGCTGATGCTCGCCCTCAGCTTCGACCTCGCCGGCGTGGCCGAGGAGCTGGGCAACCGGCACGAGGCCCGCCGCAACTACTACCGGGTGGCCACCGCCGGGCCCGCCGTGCTCGGTCCGGACCACCCCGCGGTACGCGCGGCCCGCCACTACCTCGGCGGCTCCGCCGCCGCTCCCGACGGTTACCACCCCTCTCCCGGCGGCTCCGCCGCCGCTGCCGGCCGGTCCCCCGATCCGGCGCTGTCCGGGCCGACGGTGTCGATGCCGGCGGTCGCGCCCCCGTACCCTCCCCGGCCCGTCCCGCCACCGCCCGCGGCGGAACCGGTGCCCGGCGCCGAGTGGGCGCCCCCGCCGGGACCGGCCTCCCGGACGCCCTGGCCGGGGTCCACGTCGCCGTCCCGGGGCGCGCGTCCGCCACTGCCTCCGCCGCCGGTGATCCCCGCGTCGGCGCCTCCGGTTCCGCCCGCCGGGGCACAGCGGCAGGCGAGTCCCTGGGCACCGCCGGCGGTGGCGCCCGGCGACACGACCACGCGTTTCCCGGCGTCACCGGAGGAGACCACCACCCGCTTCTCCGCGCCACCGGACGAGGCCACCACCCGCTTCCCGGCACCACCCGCCCCGAACCCCGGCCGGTCCTCGACGGCGCCCGACCGGGTCGCCGCGCCCGTCCCCGATCCTCCCCACCACGCCGCCCCGCCGTTCTCCACGCCTCCCCAAAACGCCGCGGCGCCGTTCTCCACGCCTCCCCACCAGGACGCCCAACGTTCCTCGCAGCAGCCCGGCCACGCGGCCCCCACTCCCCGGCGTCGCCCGGCGCCGGCCACGGCGGCCTGCCGTCCGCAGCGGAGCCGCGCACCCCCGCCGCCCCGCAGGTTCCCGGAGTGACGCCGGTCGCGCCGGGCCACGGGGTGACCCCGGTGCCGCCCCGACCGCCGGCCGTCCAGTCGCCGATCCCCGGACGATCGACACCGACCGCGGCGGCCGTACCCCTGCCTCCGGCACCGGTCATCCCGCCGCCCCGCCTGCCGTCGTCGCCACCCGCCGTCGGGCCTCGTCCAGGACCGTCGGCCGGCACGATGCCCGCCTCCACTGCGCCGCCCCCGTCCAGCGTGCCGCCGGGCCCGCGCCGTCCAGCGCCGGTCTCGGGTCCGCCGTCGAGTCAGGTCCCGTCGTCGAGTCAGGTCCCGCCGCCGCAGAGCGCGCCGGTCACCCGGCCGGCCCCGGCGCCCGTGTCGGGTCCGCCGGCGCCCGTACCACCGCCGACCTCGGCTCCGGGCCCGGGACCCGCACCGGCGGTCACCCCGCCCGCGCGCACACCGGAACAGCAGGTGGGCGACCCTGACGCCGGCGCGGCCACGACCGGGCCGGGCTGGGACACGCCGACCATTCAGGTGCAACAGATCGGCCCGTTGCTGCGCGAGGAGGCGGAGCGGCAGGCCGCCGCCGCGTCCTCGGCCGACGCGCCCGCCCCGGCGAGCACGCCGCGCACCGATGCGCCGACCGCCGCACCACCGGTCAACGCCCGTCCGGTCAGCGGACCACCCGTCAGCGGACCACCCGTCAGCGGACCTTCCGGTGCTCCGGTGAACGCACCACCGGCGCGCCCCGCGGGGCATTCCGTGAGCGCACCACCCGCACACCCCGCCACCGGCCCCGGCCACCCCGTGAGCGCACCACCCGCACACCCCGCCACCGGCCCCGGCCACCCCGTGAGCGCACCACCCGCGCACCCCGTGAGCGGGCCGCCGGGGTATCCGGTGAGCGGGCCCGGCGCCTATCCGGTGAGCGGGGTGCCGGTCAGCGGCTATCCCCCGCCGCCGGTCAGCGGGCCGCCGGCCGCGCCGGTCAGTGGCACGCCCGTACCGCCGTGGGGGTTGACCGCGCCGCCGTGGAGCAGCGTGGCGCCGCCGCAGCCGGTCGAGCGGCCGGCCGGCGCGGAGCCGACGGCCGATGGCCACGGCACCGCCGGAGGCGGTCCCGGCACGGTCGAGGAGCGCCGGGACGTCGAGGAGCGCCACGACACCGTCGGGGAGGACCGGAGCGTCGGACCGGACGAGCAGGTCGAGGGGCGGCCACTGCCGGTCTACGACGGATTGCTGGACTTTCCCGAGGCGACCCGGCCGGAGCCGGCGGCGTACCCGGAGCAGGGCTCCTGGCCGGCGGTGCCGCAGGCTTTCCACCAGGCCGCCGCGTACCCGGTGGCGGAGGAGCCGGAGCCGCGCGGTCGCAACCGGACGGTGCTGGCCCTGGTGGTCGGCGGCGCGGTGCTGGCGGTGGTGGCCGCGGTCGCCGGGGGCGCGGTGTGGCTCAACCGGGACGCCGCGCCGCCCGCGCCGGCGCCCACGGCGGTGAAGCCGAAGGTGACCGGGCCGCCCCCGGTCGACCTGCGGCTGCGCGACGACACCACCACGATCACGGTGACCTGGACCGACCCGACGAGCGGCGGGGTGCCGTTCGTGGTGGCCGGTGGCCGGGCCGGGCAGAAGCTCGGGGTGATGGCCACCGTGGACGCCGGGCAGACCCGCTACACGGTGAACGGGTTGAGCGCCAAGCTGGACTACTGCTTCACCGTGCTGGCGGTCTACTCGACCGACTCGTACGCGACCTCGGGTCAGGTGTGCACGGACCGGGAGGGCGTCGCCACGCCGAACTGACCGGACACCGGGGACACGCTCGGTGTCCACAGGGAGACGGTGCGGGTTTCACCGGCCCCGGCCGGCACCTATGATGGCTCCCGGCTCTGGGGAGGGTCGGTCACGCGTGGCGCCTCCCCCACCGACGGGAAGGCAGCCGGCTGTGACCACCATCGAGGACGTCACGAGCACCGCCGGGCCGGACACGGCCCGCCCCCGGAAGCGGTTACGCGGCGGGCTGGTGACCATCGGCACCGTGACCGCGCTGCTGGCCGCGATGGGGTTGACGGTGCTCGGACTGGGCGCCGCCGACAACGCGGTCGCCAACTTCGACTCGTCGTCCTGGCTGTGGAGCACCACGCGCAGCGAGCTGGCCCGGGTCAACGGCATCACCGCCCGGGTGGACACCCGGATGGAGGTGCCCGGCGGGCGACGCCACCAGATGCAGGTGGCCCAGACCGACCGGCTGCTGATCCTGCGCGACCTCAACACCGGCCAGGTCAGCTCGCTGGACCTGGCGACGTTGCAGATCACCGCGACCACGCCGACCGCGCCGGGGCTGGGCGTCAGCGTCGCGCTGCACGACGGCGTGGCGTTCGTGGTCGACGCGGTGCAGGGCATCGTGCGGCAGCTCGACCCGCGGGCGTTGACCCCGGTGGGCGAGCCGGTGCGCTACCCCCCGGGCATCACCGGCGGCACGTTCGACGGTGAGGGCAAGCTGTGGGTCGCGGTGCCGAGCGAGGGCACCGTCTCGGCGGTCACCGCCGCCGACCTGCCGGCCACGCCGGGTGACGCGCCGCCCGCCGGGCTCAGCCCGAAGCGGGTCGAGACGTACGACGTGGCGGAGCCGGCGCACGAGCTGGTGGTGTCCACCCTGGACGCCGGGGTGGCGGTGCTGGACCGCACCTCGGCGTCGCTGGTGACGGTCACCGGCGGCGAGACGCGGCGGGCCGACCTGACCGGCATGTCCGCCCCCGGCAACCTGCCGGCGCGCACCAGCGGGCCGCAGGTGCCGGTCACCGTCCCGGGCGACCGGTCGGTGCACGTGGTCCGCGACGGCGCCGAGGTGAAGCGGTTCACGGTCCCCGGGGCCGGTGCCCGGCTCAGCCCGGCGGTGGCCTGGGCGGGGCGGTTCTACTGCGCCGACGAGGACACCGGCACGGTCTACTCGTTCGACGCCGCCGGGCAGCTCGTCGAGACGATCAAGGGCTCCGGCCGGCCCGGTCCGATGGAGCTGGAGGTTCGCGAGAACCACCTGTTCATCAACCCGCCGGACTCGTCCACCGCGCAGGTGGTCGACGACCGGAACCGGGTCCGCGAGGTCAACAAGTACGCCAACGACGTGCTCGGCGGCGACCCGCCGCCGGCGCCCCCACCGCCGCCCCCGCCGAAGAAGCCGAAGGTGAGCGAGCCGGGCGCGCCGAAGTCGGTCCGCGCCGCCGCCGGCAACGCCTCGGCGCGGGTGAGCTGGCAGCCCGCCGCGTCGAACGGCGCCGAGATCACCCGGTACGTGGTGGAGGGCGGCGGCCAGACCCACCAGGTGGGCGCGAACCAGCGCGCGCTGGAGATCACCGGTCTGACCAACGGCGAGACGTACACGTTCTCGGTGCACGCGGTGAACGCCAAGGGCGACGGCCCGGCGCGCCGCAGCAACCCGGTCGTGCCGACCGCCGAGGTGCCGGACCCGCCGGCGTCGGTGACCGCCGAGGCGCGGCCCGACGGCACGGTCCGGGTGAGCTGGCCCGCGGCCAACGGCCAGGGCAACAAGGTCGCCCGGTACGCGGTGACCGCGACCTCGGCCGGCGCCAGCGCCCCGGCCGGCGAGTCGCCGAAGACCGAGCTGGTGGTGCCGGCCGGCCAGTTGGAGTACGGCACGCAGTACGCGTTCACGGTGGCCGCGGTCAGCGAGAAGGGCGCCGGATCGAAGGCGTCGCCGGTGAGCAACACGGTGGTGCCGTTCGCGGCGCCGAACGCGCCGACCGAGCTGCGCGCGTCCACCGTGGCCGACCGGCCCGGCACCGTCGCGGTGCAGTGGTCGCCGGCGGTGGAGAACGGCCGCCCGGTGACGAAGTACGTGGTGGAGGCGGGCGGCAGGACCGTCGAGGTGACCGACGTGCGGGCGACCGTGGACGGGCTGGGCAACGGGCAGAACGTGACGGTGAAGGTCAAGGCGGTCAACGAGGCCGGTGCCGGCGCGGAGGCCAGCACCACGGCCCGCACCGTGGCCGCGCCGCGGATCACGGTGACCGGCTCGTCGGCGGACGCCACCTCGGTGACGGTGACGTTCACCGTCGACGCCGGCGGTGGGCGCGCCACCTGCACGGCCGCCACCGGTGGCAAGACGGCCACCGGGAGCTGCGCCAGCCTCCGGGTGACCGGGCTGACGCCGGGCACCGCCTACACGGTGACGCTGACCGCGAGCAACGCGGCCGGCAAGAACACCGCCACCCGCGCCCAGAGCACCGACGCGCTCTACGGGATCGCGACCTGCAAGAACGGCTCCTCCGGCGCCGAGGCGACCTACTGCTCGCGGGACGTGCCGGGCGAGCGCAACGGCAACGAGATCTTCGAGGTCACCCAGCAGGACAACAACAGGCAGGCGGGCTGGGAGCCCAACGGCGCCCGGCTGAAGGCGTACTGCAAGAAGTCGGGCGAAGAGGTCTACGCCTACATCTACAACAGCGACAAGCGCAGCACCTGGTGGGTTCGGGTGGACCACCGCAAGGGCCGCGACTACATCCCGTACGCCTGGCTCAACCTGGAGGGCGGCGACAACATCAACCTGCTGCCCACCTGCTGACCGCCGCATCCGGAGAAGGGCACCCCGTGAACACGCACGAACCGCTGAGCCAGCCGGAGGTACAGGGCTTCGCCGCCCTGGCCGCCCGGCTCGCCGACAATGTCAACGCGGTCGTGCTGGGCAAGCCGCAGGTGGTGCGGCTGGCGTTGACCGCGCTGTTCGCCCAGGGCCACGTGCTGCTGGAGGACGTGCCGGGCGTCGGCAAGACCACGCTCGCCCGGGCGGTCGCGGCGACCGTGAAGGGCGAGTGGCGGCGGATCCAGTTCACCCCGGACCTGCTGCCCTCGGACGTGTCCGGGGTGACCATCTTCAACCAGGCCAGCCGCGGGTTCGAGTTCCACCCGGGGCCGGTGTTCGCGAACATCGTGATCGCCGACGAGATCAACCGGGCGTCGCCGAAGACCCAGTCGGCGCTGCTGGAGGTGATGGAGGAGCGGACCGTCACCGTGGACGGCGTACGCCACCCGGTGCCGCAGCCGTTCCTGGTGGTCGCCACGCAGAACCCGGTGGAGATGGACGGCACCTACCGGCTGCCGGAGGCACAGCTCGACCGGTTCCTGGTGAAGCTCTCCGTGGGCTACCCGGACGAGGCGGTCGAGGTGGAGGTGCTGCGCGGCGCCACGGTCCGCTCCCCCGACTCGCTGACCGCGGTCACCGACACCGCCACGGTCGGCGAGATGGTGAAGATGGCCCGGCGGGTGCACATCGCCGAGCCGCTGTACGCGTACGCGGTGCGGCTGGCCGCGGCGACCCGCACCCATCCGCAGGTGCGGGTCGGGGTGAGCCCGCGCGGGGTGATCGCGCTGACCCGGGCGGCGTGCGCGTACGCGCTGATCGACGGGCGGGGCTGGATCATGCCGGAGGACCTGAAGGCGCTGGTCGAGCCGGTCTTCGCGCACCGGCTGCTGCTCACCCCGGACGCGCAGGTGCGCGGCGTGACGCCGGCCGAGGTGCTGCGCCAGGCGGTCGCCTCGGTGCCGGTGCCGCTGCCGTCGGGGCAGCCCGCGCCGGTGCACGGCTGAGCGTGGGCGTCACCGCCCGTGGGGTCGGGTTGCTCGCCGCCGCCGTGGTGCTGCTCGGGGTGGGCTTCCGGTTCGCGTACCCGGAGCTGACCGTGCTCGGCGCGGCGGCCGCCGTGGCGGTGGGCTACGCCGTGGTGACCGCCGCCTGGCGGCCCCGGTTGACCGTCGAGCGTCGGGCCGACCCGGACCGGGTGGCCCGGGGCGAGCCGGCGGCGATGGAGCTGGCGGTACGCAACACCGGCCGGCTGCGGGCGGCGAACCTGGTGGCCGAGGACCGCTGCGCCGGGGAGCTGGTGCCGGTGCCGCTGCTGCGGCTGCGTCCCGGGCGGGACACCCTGGTGCGCTACCCGGTGCCGACGCAGCGGCGCGGCGTGGTGCCGGTCGGCCCGCTACGGGTGGTCCGCCGCGACCCGCTCGGCCTGGTGGCGCTGGCCCGCAGCTACGGCGGCACGGCGCCGGTGTGGGTGCACCCGCGGATCCACCCGCTGTCCGCGGTGCCCACCGGCGCCGGGCGCAGCCTGGACGGGCGCGTCGACAGCGTGCCGCACGGGTCGATCACGTTCGACTCGCTGCGCGAGTACGTGGTCGGTGACGAGCTGCGCCGGGTGCACTGGCGGACCAGCGCCCGGGTGGGTGAGCTGATGGTGCGGGAGAACGTGGACACCAGCCTGCCGCGGCTGGTGGTGGTGCTGGACAACCGCGCCGCCGCGCATCCGGTGCGCCCGGCCGGGGTGGCGGAGTCGTTCGAGTCGGCGTGCGAGGCGGCGGCCTCGGTGGTGGCCGCGGCGGTGCGGGAGGACCTGCCGGTGCACCTGCTGCTGGTCGCGCCGGCCGAGGTCGAGCCGGCGGGGGCGGCCGGGCCGCTGGACCGGCTCGCCGCGGTGGAGCTGACCGGCGGCGGGGCGGAGGTGCTGTCGGCGGCGACGAGCCGGCTGCGTCAGGAGCGCCTCGGCGACACGCTGGTCTTCCTGACCGGGCCGGGCGCGGGCGACGAGCTGGGGCACGTCGGCGCGCTGCGCGGCGCGTACCCGTCGGTGGTGGTGGGGATGTTCGGCGCGGGCGCACCGACGGCGGCCGCCGCGACGGGCCTGGTGGTGCTGGACGCGGCGGACGGCGCGGCGTTCGCCGCCGAGTGGGACGGGATCCGCCGGTGGTGACCGTGACGCCGCCGCGCCCGGCCGCCGCGCCACCGCCGGCGCCGCCGGCGCGCGGGCGGTTGGCCGGAGTGCTGCGCGCGGCGCCGCTGCCGGCGGCGCTGGTCGTGCTGGTCGCGCTCTCCGGCGTGGTGCTGGGCCGGGTGTACGCGGACCCGCTGCTGACCCGGCTGATGGTCGGTGCGGCGGCCGGCTCGGTGCTGGTCGGCGTGGCCGCCCGGCGGCTGCCGTCGTGGCTGGTGGCACCGGTGTCGGTGGCCGCCATGGCCGCCTGGACGCTGCTGTCGTTGCGGCTGGCGGCCAGCCACGCGGCGCTGCCCGGCGGGCTCGGCGAGGTGGCCGGCGACGCCGCGCGCAACGCGATCCCCCGACTGCTCACCGCGATGATCCCGGTGCAGCCGGCGCCGGACACCGTGCTGGTGCCGGTGGTGGCGGCCTGGCTGGCCGGGCTGACCGCCACCGAGGTGGCGCTGCGGGCCGGCCGGGTGCTGCTGGGCTACCTGCCGCCGGCGCTGCTCTACGCCGGCGTGCTCTACGTGGTGGGGCCGAACGCGGCGCCGGCGGTCGGCCCGACCGTGCTGTTCGCGGCCGTCGCGGCCGTCGGCCTGGCCGCGCCCGGCCGGGTTGCCGACGCGGCGGCAGCCGACCCGGTGGCCGGGCTCGCCCCGGCGGTGCGGGCGGCGGTGCGGCTGCGGCTGGCCGCCGCCAGCGCGGCCGGGCTGGCCGTGGTGGTGGCGCTCGCCGCGCTGCTGGCCCCGGTGGTCGCCGGCCAGGTCGACGAGCGGCCGGTGGACCCGCGCCGCTACGTGGAGCCGCCGCAGGTGGAGTCGCTGGACGAGAACCCGCTGATCCGGATCTCCGGCTGGGCGTTGAACCCGGACCAGCGGCTGCTGGACGTGCGCACGGTCGCCGGCTCCACCGAGGGCGGGCCGCCGCGGATCCGGCTGGCGGTGCTCAGCGACTACGACGGGGTGACCTGGCGGGTCGGCGCCACGTACCGCAACGCGGGGCGGATCCTGCCCGCCGTCGACCCGGCGCCGGGCGCCACCACCGAGGCGGTGCGCCAGGAGATCACGGTGGCCGACCTGACCGGGCGGCTGCTGCCGGCCGTGCCCACGCCGCGCGAGGTGGGTGGCGCGCGGGTGGCGTACGACCCGGCGAGCGGGACGCTGATCCGACCGGAGGGGCTCACGCCGGGGCTGCGCTATGACGTGTCCTCGGTGCGGGAGTCGCCGGACCCCAACCTGGTCGGCACCGCGAACGTGCCGGCCGGCGACGCGGTGTCGCGGGTGTTGCGGGTGCCCGACGGCGCGCCGGAGCAGATGCGCCGGCTGGCCACCCAGCTCGCCGAGTCCAACGGCGCCCCGTACGCGCGGGCCGACGCGATCGCCACGTTCCTCGCCGAGCACTACCGGGTGACCGCCGACGCGCCCAGCGGGCACGCCTACCCGAACCTGACGTTCTTCCTGTTCGGACCACGCAACGGCGGTGGGCAGCGGGGCACCTCGGAGCAGTTCGCCGCCGCGTTCGCGGTGCTCGGCCGGATCGCCGGGCTGCCCACCCGGGTGGTGGTCGGGTTCCAGCCGAAGGCGGACGGGCCGGTGCGGGCCGCCGACGCGTACGCCTGGCCGGAGGTGCTGTTCGAGGGCGTGGGCTGGGTGCCGTTCGACCCGATGCCGCGCCCGGACTCCGATCCCCGCCCGGTGGAGGAGGACTTCCGGCCGAAGCCGGAGGAGCCGCCGCCGTCGGAGGTGCCGGCGCCGACCGAGCAGCCCACCGCCACTCCCCCGGCCGCCGCGCCGGCGTCGGGCCCGGCGCGGGGCGGCCCGGGGACGCCGGTGCTGGTCGGCGGCGGCGTGGGAGGTCTGCTGCTCGTGGTGGGGGCGGTGCTGGCGGCGCTGGCCGCGATGCGCCGCCGGTTGACCCGGTCGCGGCTGGAGCGGGGTGACCCCGATGCGCGGGTCGCGGGCGCCTGGCGGGAGCTGACCGACGCGCTGCGGCTGGCGGGCCGGCCGGTGGGTGACGACCTGGCGGCGGCGGAGGTCGCCGAGCGGGCGCGGGTGGCGCTCGTCGAGGCCCGCGCCGCGGTGGCCGGAGCGCCGGCCGGCGGCGGGAGCCGGGCGGGTGGCGGGAGCCGGGCGGACGGCGGGAGTCCGGCGGGTGGCGAGGTGCACGAGCTGGCCGAACTGATCAACCAGGTGGCCTTCGCCCCGGCCAGCACCGCGCCCGGTCAGGCGGAGCGCGCGGCGGCGCTCGCCTCGGCGTACGGCGACGCTCTGCGCGACGCCCGGCCCGGGTGGCGGCGGCTCTGGTGGCGGGTGCGCCCGGGTCCGCTGCGCTGGCGGCGCTGACTCTCCGCCGACCGCGTCCTCCCGCCTCCTCCCGTGTCCTCCCGGCGTCCTCCCGGCGGCGAGCGGCCCGGTCGGGCCGGTGCCGGTGCCGGCTGGTCTCTGCCACGGCTCGGGGAATGCCTCGTTGCGCGTGCCTGTCGAGCTGATATCAGCAACGACTCGGCCCGGCGACGGCTCACCGCGTGGGCCGTCGCCGGCGGAGCGGAGCGTTGCCCGTTCGCGACCCGCCCGGCTGGGCGGCGAGCGGCACCCACCGACGGGGCCGACGAGCCCCCGACCTGCGGACCCGACGGACTCGGACTCGGACTCGCCGGCGATATCACCAACGACTCAGCTCGACAGGCCCGCGAAGGAGAGCGGCCGCGCGGCGCCGGTTGACGAACCGCGGCTCACGACCCGGGGCGGTTCGAGAGCGACAGGGTCAGGTGACCGGTCAGCGGTCGGCGGCGCGCAACCTGCGAACGAGCTTGCGCAGGCCGGCCTGCCAGCCGTCCGGGTCCTCGGCCCGGCGGCGGGCGTAGTCGGCCACCTCCGGGTGCGGCAGGATGAGGAACCGCTCCTCGGCCAGCCCGGCCACCACCGCGTCGGCGACCTGGTCCGGGGTGAGGATCGCCCCGGACGCGGCGATCACCCGGGCGCCCAGGTGCCGCTCGGCGAGGCCGTCGGCGAGCATCGGGGTGTCCACGCCCTGCGGGCAGAGCGCGCTGACCCGGATGCCGTCGTCGCGGTGGGTGATCGCCACCCACTCGGCGAGGCCGACCGCCGCGTGCTTGGTGGCGGTGTACGGGGCGTCGCCGACCGCGGTCAGCAGACCCGCCGCCGAGCAGGTGAGCAGCAGGTGCCCCTGCCCTCGGCGCAGCATCCCGGGCAGTACCGCCCGGACGCTGTGCAGGAGCCCGAGCACGTTGACCCGCCACGCCCGGTCCCAGTCGGCGTCGGGCGCGTCGAGGCCACCGCCGGTGGCCACCCCGGCGTTGGCGCAGAACAGGTCGATCCGGCCGTGGCGGCGCTCGGTCTCGTCGACCAGCGCGCGGACCGCCGCCTCGTCGGTGACGTCCAGCCCGACGCCGGTGGCGACCGGGCCGATCGCCTCGGCCGCCCCGCGGGCCGCGTCGGCGGCCAGGTCGGCCAGCACCACGGCGGCGGCGCCCTCGGCGGCGAACCGGCGGCCCAACGCCGCGCCGATGCCGCCGGCCCCACCGGTGATCACGACCACCCGATCGGTCAGGTTCATCTCAGGCCACCTCTCCGGCGCCGGCGCCGAGCCGGGGCAGCAGGTCCGTCCAGGCCGCCGCGCCGCCCGCGGTCGTCTCCGGGGTCGGCAGCACCGCCAGCACCGGCACGTCGACGCCGTTCGCCGCGTACCGGCGGGCGTCGGCCGCGCACCGCTCGGGCGAGCCGTGCAGCACCAGCGCGTCGACCACCTCGTCGGGCACCGCGGCGGCGGCGCCGCGCCGGTCCCCCGCCGCCCACGCCCGCCACATCTCCCCCAGGCTGTCCTGCCGGCCCAGCCACCGGTGGAACGCCGCGTACGCGGGCACGGTGAGATAGCCGGTGATCAGGCGACGACCCAGCGCACGCGCGTACCCGGCGTCCTCGGTGGGGCAGACGAAGATCCGGGCGGCGACCTCGAAGCCGGGGCGACGCTCGCCCACCTCGGCGAGCGCGGTCGGCACGTCGTCGGCGGCGAGCCAGTTGAGGATCACCCCGTCGGCTTCGGCGGCGGCGAGCCGCAGCATGCCCGGCCGCAGCGCGGCGAGCAGCACCGGCGGCGGCTCGGTCGGCGGGCGTTCCAGGGTGAACCGCCGGACCTCGAAGGTGTCGAAGGCCCCGTCGACGGTGTCGCCGCGCAGCGCCGCCCGCAGGAAGCGCAGCACGTCGCGGGTCCGCCGGAACGGCTCGTCGAACGGCACCGCGTTCCAGTCCCGTACCACCACCGGCGAGGACGCCCCGACGCCCAGCGCGAAGCGGCCCGGCGCGGCCTCGGCCAGCGCGGCGGCGCTCATCGCCAGCAGCGCCGGCCCCCGGGTGAAGACCGGGGTGATCGCGGTGCCCAGCCGCAGCCGGGGCGACCAGGCGGCGGCGAGCGTGAGCGGGGTGAACGCGTCGGTGCCGGCCACCTCCGACGACCAGACGTCGGTGAAGCCGGCCTCCTCCAGTGCCGCGTAGACGGCGGCGTGGTCGGCGAGCGTCACGCCGCCCAGCGGAACGGTCATGCCCCATCGGTTCGTCATCCGGTCGATCGTGCCCGCCGGCACCGCCCGGAGCAAGATCGGAGGCGATACGCGCGATCCGCACCGTGCTGACCGGAAAGAGTGTTACGACTGCCGGGTGGACGCGACCGAGGGCGGGAGACGGCGGTGAGGATCGCCGAGCCCGCCGCGCTGCGCTCGGGCGACGACGACGGCGACCGGGCCACGTTCCTGGAACTCTTCTTCGACCTGGTGTACGTGTTCGCGCTGACCCGGATCTCCGCGCGCGCGTTCGAGGACCTCGCGCTGCAGGGCGGGCAGACCTACTGGTCGGCGGTGACCGGCGGCGGCAAGACGTTGCTGCTGCTGCTCGCGCTCTGGATGCTCTGGCAGGGCACCGCGTGGACCACCAGCCGCTACGACCCGTACCACCTGTGGCTCCAGGTCATCGTGATCACCGCGCTGGTGTCGGCGATGGTGATGGGGGTGGCCATTCCCCGCGCGTTCAGCGGCTCCGGGCTGGCGTTCGCCGTCGCGTACGTGGTGGCGCACGTGGTCCGGTCGACGATCCTGCTGCTGGTGCTGCGCCGGCTGCAGTACCGCCGGTTGAAGCTGCGGATGCTGATCACCTACTGCGTGGCCGGGGCGCTGTGGCTGGCCGGCGCCGTGCTGCCGACCAACCCCCGGGTGGTGCTCTGGAGCGTCGCGCTGCTGGTGGAGTATCTCGGCAACCGGTTCGGCTGGCCGGTGCCGGGGCTCGGCCGCTCGACCATCTCCCGCTGGGACATCCACGGCAAGCACCTGGCCGAGCGGTACCAGCAGATCTACCTGGTGGCGATCGGCGAGACGATCCTGGTCGCCGGCCTGACCTTCACCGGCTCGCCGGGCGGCTGGCCCAGCATCAGCGCGTTCGCCGCCGCGCTGGCCACCTCCGTGCTGCTGTGGCGGATCTACGTGCAGCGGGCCGGGCAGATCCTCGGTGAGGCGGTGACCGGGGCCGAGCACCCGGCCACCATCGGCCGCTCCGCCGCCGACACCCACCTCGTCATGATCATCGGTGTGGTGGCCACCGCGATCGGCTACGAGCTGGCCATCGAGCACCCCCGCGGGCACAACGAGCTGCCGTGGCTGGCCATGGTCCTGGGTGGGCCGGCGCTGTTCCTGGCCGGGCGGGCCCGCTTCGAGTACGAGGTGTTCGGCCGGGTCTCGCCGTCGCGGCTGGTGGCGATCGCCGCGCTGCTGCTGCCGATGCCGCTGCTGGTCCGCGTCGCGCCGCTGGTCGGGGCCGTCTGGGCGGTCCTGGTGCTGGCGGCGGTGGCGGTGGCCGACGTCCGCCGGGCCTGGGGCCGCCCGCCGGAGGCGCCCGCGACGCCGTTCTGACCACCCCGGTCACCTGCGGCCGGTGCGGGGACGCCGCGCCCGCACCCGGGCTACGATCCGGCCGTGACCTTCTCGCTCGTCGCCCGCTCCACCGACGGGCGCCTGCACGGTGTGGCCGTGGCCAGCCGGTTCCTCGCCGCCGGGGCGCTGGTGCCGGCCGCCGAGGCGCAGGTCGGGGCGGTCGCCACCCAGGCGCACGCCAACCTCGCCTACCGGGCGCAGGCGCTGGCCCTGCTGCGCACCGGCGTGACCGCCGCCGACGCGGTGGCCGGCCTGGTCGCCGCCGACCCGGGGCGGGACGACCGGCAGCTCGGGGTGGTGGGGGCGGCCGGCGCCGGAGCCACCTGGACCGGCCCGCGGTGCCATCCCTGGGCCGGCGGGCAGGCCGGCGACGGGTGGGCCGCGCAGGGCAACATCCTGGACGGCCCGCAGGTGATCGACGCGCTGCGCGACGCCTGGCTGACCGGCACCGACCTGCCGTTCCCGCAGCGGCTGCTGGCCGCGCTGGCCGCCGGCGACCGGGCCGGCGGCGACCGGCGTGGTCGGCAGAGCGCGGCGCTGCTGGTGGTGCAGCGCCACGGCGGCTACGCGGGCACTGGCGACGAGCTGGTCGACCTGCGCGTGGACGACCACACCGACCCGGTCGGCGAGCTGCGGCGGCTGCTCGGCCTGCACACCATGATCTTCGGCCGTCCCGACCCGGCGACCCTGCGCGACCTCACCGGCCCGCTCGCCGTCGAGGTGGCCGAGCTGCTCGCCGCCGCCGGGCACCCGGTCGGGCCGGCCGGCCTGGACGACGCGCTCGCCGCCTGGTCCGGCCTGGAGAACCTGGAGGAACGCTTCGTGCCCGGCCGGATCGACCCGATCGTGCTGGACCACCTGCGGCGCGCCGCGCCCGGCCCGCCCGCCGGATGAGGCGGAGCAGGCCCGCCGCCGAACCGCCCGGCCTCAGCCGCCGAAGGCGAGCCGGCGGATGCCGGCCGCGGCCAGCGCCGCGCGTTCCACGTCGGTCAGCGGCAGCCGGCCGGTGGCCTTGCGCAGCACGGTGCGCGCGTCCCCGCCGAGCGCGTCCGGCACCGGCCGCCCGGCGGTGAGCACGCCGACCACCACGGCCGCCGCGGCCGGCGCCGTCCAGGGCGGCCGGTCCAGCGCGTCGGCCAGGTCCAGGCCGTGCACCGCGACCTCGACCACCCGGGTACGCAGGAACTCGGTCACCGCCATCGCGTCGCCGTGGCGGGTGCGCACCACCCGTTCGGGCGCCTCGGCGGCGACCGCCGCGTCCGTGGCCCGCCAGGCCCGGCCGAACTCCCGTGCCGCCTCGGCCACGCCGGGACGCTCCCGCGCCGCCGCCCGGGCGCCCTCGATCCGCTCCCGGTCGACCGCCGGCGCGAACTTGGCCGCGCCGAAGTAGTCGGACGCGGTCACCATCACCTCGGGCCGGGGCGGCGCGGGCTCGGCGAGCATCCCGACCAGCCGGCCGGCCCCGGTGCTCACGTGCGCCAGCAGGTCGCGTACCCGCCACGGCGGGCAGGGCGTCGGGCGGTCCAGGGCCGACTCGTCGAGCCCGCGCAGCACCCGTTCCAGCCGTTCGCACTCGTCGCGGAACGCGGCGTGCACCGGCTCCATTCCGCTGACCTCAGCCCTTCCAGCGGGGCACCAGCCGGTGCACCACGGCGAGGACCAGCGCGGCCACCACGGCGATCGTGCCGACGATGCCGGCCGCGCTGCCCGCGTACCCGACGAGGAGCGGACGGCGGCCGAGCTCCTCGACGGCGACGGTGGAGCGGTCGACCAGCCAGGACAAGGCCAGCGCGGACCCGAGCAGGGCCAGCGCGCCGCCGACGCCGAGCACGGCGGCGGCGACCCGGTGCGCGTCGCCCGGCTCGACCACGGCCCGTTCCCGCTGGAAGACCAGCAGCACCAGCCCGGCGACCGCGGCCCACGCGCCGACCAGCAGGTAGGCGGCGACCGCGTCGCTGGGCCGGTGCCAGCCGGCGGAGAGCGTGGCCACGCCGGCGGCGGCCGCGTAGCCGGCGCCGAGAAACGCGCCGGCCACCCGCAGCTTGCGGGGCAGCACCAGGATCAGCGCGACCGCCACCGAGGCGGCGACCGTGGTGTGGCCGCTGGGCAGGCTGTTGCCGGCGGCGGCCCGCTCCGGGTCGATGCCGAAGTCCGGGCGGGCGAGGAAGTATTTCAGTGCCTGGGTGCTCACGTTCGCGCCGGCGATCAGCAGCGTCGCGGTGACGGCGAGCGCCTTGCGCCCCCGGATCAGCGCGATGAAGCCGATCACCGCGGTCGCGGCCAGCAGCGACACCGCAGACATGGCGTTCAGGATGGTGTCGACCGGCCCGTCGACGCGGTCCTGCCCGATCTGGTTGCCGGTCAAGGCGACCGTGTCCAGCCACTGCCCCAGCCTGGTGTGCACGGCGAGCCGCCACAACACCAGGAACGCAGCCGTCTGGACCAAGGCCAGTACGACCAACCAGACCGCCGTCCAACCCCTCGCCGTCTCCCGCACCCGGACAACTTAGCGGTCGGCCCGCCGCCGCGCGCGTCGGAGCACCCCCGATTCCGGCGTAGGTTGAGTCGGGCGTTGTCGAGGAGGTGGCAGGTGACCGGTACGCCGGATCGGCGGTGGTCGGCCGAGGCGCGGCCGGAGTCGCTGGCCGACCTGCTGGGTGGCCGGCGGGGGGCGGTGGACGCCACGCTGCCCCCGCTGGCGTTCGGGCTCGGCTGGGTGCTCGGCGGGCTGGGCGGCGGGGTGCTCGCCGCGGTGCTGGCCGGCGCGGCGGTGGCCGGTTGGCGGTGGCGGCGCGGCGACCGTCCCCGCTCGGTGCTGGTCGGACTGCTCGCGGTCTGCCTGGCCGCGTTGGTCGCGGTGCGCACCGGCCGGGCGACCGACTTCTTCCTGCTGCAGATCGTCTCCAACGCGGCCAGCGCGTTGGCGTGGGCGGTCAGCGTGGTGGTGCGCTGGCCGCTGCTCGGCGTGGTGGTCGGGTTGGCGCTCGGGCAGCGGGCCCGGTGGCGGCGCGACCCGGCGCTGCTGCGGGCGTACGGCCGGGCGAGCTGGGTGTGGACCGCCACCTATGTGCTGCGCCTGGCGGTGTTCGTGCCGCTCTGGCTCGACGGGCAGGTGGTCGCGCTGGCGGTGGCGCGGGCGGCGCTGACGTGGCCGCTGATCGCGGCGGCGCTGGCGGTGAGCTGGGTGGTGATCCGGCGGTCGCTGCCGGCCGGGCATCCGGGGCTGCGGCACCCGGTGGGGGCGTCCGATCCGGACGGCGCACCGGTGACGGGGCCGGAAAAGTAGTGGAGAGGCCGCCACGGGGGGAGCGGCCTCTCCGTCAAATACGTTACTCCGTCCGCGCCACGGATGTGATCCCGTGGAACGTTGATTTTTGCGTGCCTTTTCGCGCCATGGGTCGTCCCCGGGCGGAGTGGTGGGCCGGTCCGTCCGCTGCGTCGGCCGGACGGCCGGCCCACCCGACCTGACCGTGGGCGTCAGGCCGTCCGCCGACCCGGCCGCTCCGTTCCCCCATCGGCCGGGTGGGCGTCCTCCGTGGGCGGGGCCTCTCCCGCCCACGGAGGAGTCGTCACCTCACCCCTGCGGGAAGTAGGTGCCGTAGTCGGCGTACGCCATGGCGACGTCCGCCTGGGCCCAGAACCGGTGGTAGTTGAAGACCGGCTCCGCGCCGCCGTTCAGGTACGCCTGCACCTTCGGCCAGTCCGGGTCCTTCTTGTAGAAGGAGCGGATGTCCAGGAAGCTCTTGCCGGCGGCGATGGCGTCGCCGTTCGGCATCTTCCCGGTCCAGCCCGGCGGCACGTAGAGACCCTGGCCGTCGGCGGCGTTGTAGACGTCGTCGAAGCGCTTGTAGTCGCCGCGCTTCTCCGGCATCGACACGCCCTTGCTGTCGGCGGCCGCCGAGAGCGCGTCCAGCAGGCCCTTGGCGGTGGTCTTCGCCGCGACGTTGCCGGACTTGGCCGCGTACGCGATGAGGGTGCGGGCGTAGGCGGCGGCGACGCCGACGTCCTGGCCCTTGACCGTCACCTCGACGTGCAGGTTGGTGTTCGGCTGCGGGCTGCTCGGGTTCCAGTTGGCCGGCTGGCCGGTCCACTTCATGTCCGACGGGATCGACCAGTTGGTGCCGGTGGTGGTGTTGGCGATCGCCCACGGCACCCACTTGTCGAGCAGCGCCTTGGCCTTGGCGTTGCCGGTCTGCAGGTAGAGCTCGGCGATGCGCTGCATCGACCAGGCCTGCATGCCGAACCACTGGTTCGACGGCGGGTCGTTGTAGACCGGGTCGACGTCGTAGAACATGCCGTAGAAGGTGGCGGTGCCGGCCGGCGGCTGGGCGTAGCTGCCGTCCCAGCTGTTGGTGGCGCCACCGGCGATGCCGCCCTCGGCGGACTGCAGCCAGGTGTAGAACTCGAGCTGCCGGTCCATGCTCTTCTGCCAGTCGGAGACCGCGGTCGGCGACTTCGGCTTCAGCTCCGCGACGTTGGTCATCGCCCAGGCCGCGAACGGGTTCTGGTAGCCGAAGTGGCTGTGGCTGGAGCCGATCCGCCACGACCAGTTCTGGCCGGCGTCGTACGCGCCACCCCAGGCGTAGTACCAGGAGAGCAGGTAGTGCGCCGAGTCACGGCCGCTGCCGGCCGGGCACGCGGACGCGCCGACGCAGTTGCCGATCTTCTTGAAGTACTTGTCGAACAGCGCGTAGCGCAGGTAGTCGCCCATCTTGGCGGCCTTCGCCACGGTGGCCGCCACGTCGGCCTCCTTGCCCTGCGCCTTGGCCCAGGTCAGCGCCCAGTAGGCGGCCTGCACGGCACGCGCGTCGGCGTCCGGCGCGTTGGTGTACTTCCACTGCTTGGCCGGGGCGTTGGACTCCTTGACGAACAGGTCGAGGTAGCCGTACTGGCCGCCGTGCTTGAACGTGTCGCAGGACGGCTGCGGCACGGTCTCCCACACCGACTCCTGGGTGCCCCGCTGGAACGTGTTGATGTAGGCGGGCTTGGTGGTGCCGTCGCCGCACCGGCCGTAGCCGTAGGTGTTGTCCACGTCGAGCAGCCAGTGCATGCCGTAGATGTCACCGGTGCCGTAGGTGGACTGCAGCTCCGAGCGCAGCGGGTCCTGGCCGACCGGGACGCTGGCCTCCAGCGCCGACGGGTACTGGCTGGGCAGGTTGTGCTCGGCGGCGTACTGCGGGGTGCCCGGCGCGCCGGCCGTGGCCTGGTCCGCGTGGCTCGGGATGATGTACTTCTCGGTCACGGTCCACGCGTTGTTGAACGGACCCCAGTTCTGGGTGACCCGACCGTACTGGGCCTCCAGCCAGATCCAGAAGCTGAACGCCTCGGACGTGGTCTCGTGCCCGTAGTCGGGCGCCTCGACGATCAGCGTCTCGATCGAGTGGTACGGCACGCCCTCGGGGCTGAAGTACCCCGAGTTCTTGATCTTGCCGTACTGGTCGAGGAACTTCTTGATGTAGGCGTTGTCGCCGCCCGGGGTGTCGTTGTCGATCTCGGTGGCGACCACCGAGACCGGCGCGTACCCGGTGGCCGACGCCGTCACGGTCGCGGTGCCACCGACGGTGTCGGCGTCCTCGGCCGCGGAGACGGTGGCGGTGACGCCGGTGCTCCAGTTGCTCGGGGTGAGCGTCAGCGTCGACGGCGACACGGTGATGTCGCTGTCCCCGGTGACGGCGAGGGTCACCGGGACGTTGGCGCTGGGCGCCGCGCTGAGCGTGTAGCGGACCGTGGCGCTGCCGCCCTCGTCGACGCTCACCGCCGACGGGGTGGCGACCAACTTCGGCCCGGTGGCCGCGGTCACCGTGAACGACTTCTCCGCGGTGGCGGTGCCGCCGGCGTTGTCGTACGCCTTGGCCTGCACGGTGTAGCTGCCGGCCGGCAGGCCGAGCAGGTCGTAGCCGTACGGGGCGGTGGTGTCGGTGTTGACCAGCAGGCCGTTGCGGTAGAACTCGACCTTGCTGATGGTGCCGTCGGGGTCGCTGGCGGTCGCCGTGAGCGGAACGTCCGCCGGGGCGGTGAACGGGCCCGCCGGCACGCCGAGCGAGACCGTCGGCGGCTGGTTGGTGGAGGCCCCGTTGCAGGCGACCCCGTTGAGCGTGAACGCGCTCGGCTTCGGGTTGCTGCCGCTGAACGAGCCGTTGAAGCCGATGTTCGTGGACGCGCCGGTGGGCAGGCTGCCGTTGTACGACTCGTTGGTCGCGGTCACCTCGCTGCCGGACTGGCTCCACTTCGCCGACCAGCCCTGGGTCACCCGCTGGCTGCTGTTGGGGAAGGAGAACTTCAGCGACCAGTTGTTCAGCGCGTCACCCAGGTTCTTGATGGTGACGTTGGCGGTGAAACCGCCGCTCCAGTCGTTTGTCGCGTAGGTGACGTCGCAGGCGGGTGCGGCCTGCGCGGCGGTCGCCGGCAGGGCCACCCCGCCGATGGCGAGGGCGGTGGCGGCGAGCATCGCCGTGCGGCGACGTCTGGCCATGAGTCTCATGTGGGCGGTGTCTCCTCGGACCGGGCCGGGACCCGGGGTCCCGGCGGGGCGCCTCCACGCGGCCGACGGGCGTACGCGGGGGGACGGAGGCGTCCGGAAAGGGGGTCGTCCCGGCCGTGCCGGGGATCGGGGCGCCGCACCGGTTGTTCACCGGGTGCCCTCGGCGGCCCGTGCTCGCGCGAGCTGGCTCCGCGTCGCGTCTCCGGAGTCTGCCATGGAAGCGCTCCCACCACAATGGCCAGGGCAGACACCCACGTCCATGTTTCGATCTCGTTTAGGGGCTTTCACAAAGCCGTGACGCGGGTTACAGTCGCAGCATCGCCGATGGGAGCGCTTCCATCGACGGAGATGTAAGTCAGTGAATCGTCGGGGACACCCGTGCCCGACGTATCCGGCCCAGTGGCCGGCGGCGATACCAGCCCGGACGCCGCCGCCGGCCATCACCCGCCAGACGGAGGGAGGTGGAACCAGAGCCACTCGCGTGGCCCGGCTCCCGCGCGACACGCATGACGGACGCCAAATCCCAGTCGTGCGTGTGTGCATCTCGGTGGGGACGGGGGTTGCCCTCCCCCGTCCCCACACTAAACCCCCGTTGTCGACGGCAAAAGAGGCCGACGGGACAGGCGTGACACGCCACCCGGACGGCCTTTCGCGCTATCCGCCCCATCCTCGCCGCTCGCCCCCGCCCCCGAGCGACACCCGCCCACCCCACTCCGGCCGCCCGCCGGCCGCGCCGCGCCCGCGCCGCGACCGCCGGATCGAGGCCGGCCGCCTCCGGCCTATGCTGGGAGCGCTCCCGGCCCCCGGGCGGCCCGTCACTTCGAGGAGAAACCCCATGTCGTTACTCACCCGACGGCGCCTGCTCCGCCGCGCCGCCCTGTCCGCGACCGCCGCCGGCGCGGCCCGGACCGGGCTCGCCGGCGCCACCGCGGCCGGGATCGCCGCCTCCGCCACCGCCCTCGGCGGCTGTGACTCCCCGCCCGAGCGCGACACCGACGCGGAGCGCGACGGCACGCTGCGCTTCCCGCCCGGATTCGGCTGGGGCGCGGCGACGTCGGCGTACCAGATCGAGGGGGCGGCCAAGGAGGACGGGCGGGGCGAGTCCGTCTGGGACACCTTCAGCCGCACCCCGGGCCGCACCCGCAACGGTGACACCGGCGACGTCGCGGCCGACCACTACCACCGCTACGCCCAGGACCTCGACCTGATGCGCGACCTGGGACTGCGCAGCTACCGGTTCTCCATCTCCTGGCCGCGGATCCAGGCCGACGGCTCCGGCCGCCCGAACCAGCGGGGCCTGGACTTCTACCGCCGGCTGGTGGACGGCCTGCACGAACGCGGCATCGCGCCGATGGCCACCCTGTTCCACTGGGACCTGCCGCAGGCGCTGCAGGACGACGGCGGCTGGGAGAACCGCGACACCGCCGAGCGCTTCGCCGACTACGCCGACGCCGTGTTCCGCGCCCTCGGCGAGCAGGTGCCGGTGTGGCTCACCATCAACGAACCCAAGACCGTGGTGCAGAACGGCTACCTCACCGGCCACCACGCCCCCGGGCACACCGACGAGGCCGCCGCCTACCTGGTGGCCCACCACCTCCAACTCGCCCACGGCCTGGCCGTGCAGGCGCTGCGCGCCTCCGGCGTGCCCGGGCGGATCGGCCCCGCGCTCAACCTGCACCCCTGCTACCCCGCCGACGACAGCGCCGAGGCCGCCGCCGCGACCACGCTCTACGACGGCTACGAGAACCGCCTCTACCTCGACTCGATCTTCAAGGGCGCGTACCCCCAGGACGTGCTCGCCGACCTGGGCGCGGACAGCCGGATGGCCAAGGGCGTCCGGGACGGTGACCTGAAGATCATCTCCAGCCCGGTGGACCTGCTCGCGGTGCAGTACTACACCCCGATCTACGTCACCGGCGGCGGCGGCACGGTCCGCCGGTGGCCCACCTCCGAGGCGGACTGGCAGCAGATCTACCCCCAGGGCATGTACGACATCCTGACCCGGGTCACCCGTGACTACGGCCGGGTGCCGATCACCATCACCGAGAACGGCCTGCCCTGCCCCGACGCCCCCGGCCCGGACGGCACCGTCGACGACCCCAACCGGGTCACCTTCCTGCGCGACCACTTCACCGTCGCCCACAAGGCGATCAGCGACGGGGTGCCGCTGGAGAGCTACCACGTCTGGTCGCTGCTGGACAACTTCGAGTGGAACGAGGGGTACGAGCAGCGCTGGGGCCTGATCTACGTGGACTACCCGAGCCAGCGGCGCGTGCTCAAGCGCAGCGCCCACTGGTACCGCGAGGTGATCCGCCGCAACGGGCTCTAGGCGGGCGCGGCCCGGCCGGCGACGCCGCCGGCCGGGTGCCCGTCAGCACCCGTCGCCGCTCAGCGCGGCAGCGCCTGGTTCGGCTCAGCGCGGCAGCGCCTGCTGCAGTTCGGCCCGCAGCGCCGGGGTCAGCATCTCGCCGGCCTGCTTGGCCAGCCGGGCCATCTCGTAGCCGACCACACCGATGTCGGCGTCCCCGCCGGCCAGCGTGGCCAGGATCGAACCGTCCCGGATCTGCATGACCAGGAAGTAGCCCCGGCCCATCTCGACCACCGTCTGCTTCACGACGTCGCCGTCGAACATCTGCGCCGCGCCCGCGGTGATGCTCATCAGGCCCGAGGTGACCGCGGCCAGCTTGTCCGCGTGGTCGCGCGGCAGGTGCGCGGAGATCGCCACCAGCAGCCCGTCGGAGGACACCACCACCGCGTGCGCCACCCCGGGAACCCGCTCGGCGAACGCGTTCACCAGCCAGCTCAGGTCACGTGCCTCCTGGCTCAACGTCGTCACTGTCGTCGTCCCCCTTCGTCGCGCGGCAGGTACATCTCGGTGGTCTCCTCGGCCTCGGCCCGTCGCACCCCGCCGTAGAAGCGGGACAGCATACCGCCGACCGCCTCCGGGTCCGGTTCGTGCCGCACCGCCGCACGGTCCGGCCGGTCGGCCGACGAGACCGCGGCGAGCTGGGCCATCGGTACGCGTACCGGCAGGCCCCGCTCGTTGGTCCCCCCGGTCACCGGCGTCCGCGCCGGCGCCGGTGTCACACCGAGCACCGACGACGTCGGTCCCTGCCGGGAGAACCAGCCGCCGGCCGCCGTCGCGGCGGCGACCGGGGCGAGCACGTCCGCGGCCCGGCCGGGTACCGGCCGGGGGCGCGGCACCGCGGCCGGCGGGCCGGCGGGCGGCCCGGCCGGCGCCGGCTCCACCACGTCGCCGAGCGGCCGGCCGGTCAGCGGCGAGACCGGCAGCGCCGGCGGGCCCGGCTGCGCCGGCGACCTCGGCGACACCGGGTGCCGGCCGGCGACCGGCAGCTCCGCGGTGGCCGCGCCGAGCGCCCGCGACGCCGCGGCGGCGTGACCGGTCAGCATCCGCGCCGGCACCGGCGGGTCCAGCCCCGGCGGCGGCGTCTCGGCCAGCAGGTCGGCCGGGATGCGGACCCGGGTGACCAGGCCCTCCCGGCCCGGACGCAACTGCACCCGCACCCCGTGCCGGAAACCCAGGTGGCTCACCACGAACAGACCCATCCGCTCGGACGCGGACACGTCGGCCGCCGGCGGCTCGGCCAGCACCGCGTTCGCCTCGGCCAGCGCGCCCGCGCTCATCCCGAGCCCCTGGTCGACGATCTCCACCAGCGCGCCCGGCCCGTCCGCCTGGACCACCACCCGCACCGCCGTCTCCGGCCGGGAGAACGCGGTGGCGTTCTCCAGCAGCTCGGCGAACAGGTGCACCAGGTCACCGACGGCGTGCCCGACCAGGTGCAGGTCGGTGCGGTTCTCGTGGCGCACCCGCTGGTACTGCTCGATCTCCGCGCTCGCCGCGAGCAGCACCGCGCCCAGCCCCACCGGCCGGTTCCACCGCCGGGTGGACTCGGTGCCGGCGAGCACCAGCAGGCTCTCGTCGTTACGGCGCATGCGGGCGGCGAGGTGGTCCAGCTTGAACAGGTTCTCCAACTGCTCCGGGTCGCTCTCCTCCCGCTCCAGGTCGTCGAGCAGCTCCAACTGCCGCTCCACCAGCACCTGACTGCGCCGGGCCAGGTTGACGAACATCGCGTTGACGTTGCGACGCATCATGGCCTGCTCGACCGCCACGTCCACGGCGCTGCGGTGCACCGCCACGAACGCCTCCGCCAGCTCACCGAGCTCGTCCTGCGAGTCGACCACCGCCGGCGGCACGTCGATCACACCCACCGGCCGGTCCACCGTCCGCAGCCGCTGGAGGGTCATCGGCAGCTCCACCTGCGCGATGCGCAGCGCCTGGCCGCGCAACTGACGCATGGCGCGGGCCACCGACCGGCCCACCAGCAGGGAGATGAGCACCGCCACCAGGAGCACCGTGACGATCCCGCCGGCCACCAGCAACGTCTCGCGCAACTGCCGGGCGCTCGCGTCGTCGGCCCGGGTCACCGCGTCGTCGACGATCTCGCCCTCGAGCTGACGGAACAGCTCCTGCCGCTGCTCGGTGGCCGCCCACCACTGCGGCGCGGACGGCAACGCCGGCTCCGCCCCGCCGGTGGGCAGGGTCCGTTCCTCCAGCCGGGTGGCGGTGACGAAGGCCGGGTCCACCGACGTGCGGTCGTAGCGGCGCACCTGCTCGGCGGTCGCCGCCACCCGGAACGCGCCCAGCGCGGTGAGCTGCTGGGCCCGCAGGTCGGTCAGCGTCACCTGGTCGTCCGGCTCGTAGCGGCCGGCGCGGGCGGCCGCGTACAGCTCGGCGCGGATCCGGGAGGACAGCTCCTTGACCCGGGCCAACTGCACGTAGCGCAGCACCGCCTCGGTCAGCGCCCGCTGGCCGTCGCCCGGCGACGGCTCGGCCAGCAGGTTGAGCAGCGCCGCGACGGCGCGGTGGTAGTTGCTGAGCACGGTGTCGGCGGAGAGCACCGCCGGCGGCACCGCCGCCCGGATGCTCACCACCTGGTCGTACGCCTCCAGCGCCTCCGAGTAGGAGACCCGCCAGGCGGCGTCTGCGTCGGCCAGCGGCTCGGCCGCGGCGCGCAGCTCGTCCACCGCCCCGTCGGTAGCCTCCTGCAACGGCCGCAGCGCGGCGACCGCGGCGTCCCGGTCGGCGCCGGTGCCGGCGCGGCGTAGCGCGGCCAGCTCGCCCGCGGAACGGTCCCGCTCCTGCTGGAGCCGGTCCACCACGGCGGTGATCTGCCGACCGATGCCGACCTGCTCGGCGAAGTCGCTCAGCGCGGTGGTCTGCCCCACCAGGCCCCGGGTCTGCACGCCGGCCAGGACCAGGAACGCCACCGAGGGGATCACCAGCACGGTGGCGAGCTTGGTGCCCATCCGCCAGTCCCGCAGCCGGAACCCGGAGCGCCGCCGGTGCGGCGGCGGGGCCGCGCCGCGGGCCGGGTCGGGACCTGCGCCCACACTTGCCTCCTCGGTCCGCTCCACCACGCCGGGGAGCGGGATCCATCCAACCAGGCCGGCCGGCCCTGTCAACGCCCGCCCGGACGGCATGAGCAGGACGGTCAGCGGCTATCCGTGCGGCGCGGCGTCGGCGTCGATCGGGCCGACGCCGCCGATGTCGGCCGCCTCCGGCACCCGCCCCAGGGCCACCGACGCGGCGCCGGTCGCCCCGATCTCGGGGTTGCGCTGCCACCGCACCGTACGCGGGACGAGCGCGTCGGCGAAGGCTGTGCGCCACCACGGGGAGGCGGTCAGCGCACCGCCGCCGAGCACCACCTCCATCGGGTCACCGACGCCGGCCTCCAGCAGCGCCAGGTCGTCGGCGACGAGCCGGCACAGCCCGCTCATCAGCCCGACGAGGATGTCGACCGCGGTGGTGCCGAAGCTCAGCCCGCCCAGCTCGCCCGACCCGGCCGGGGCGGTGCCCGGGGGCCGGTCCCCGCCGAGGCGGGGGTTGGCCCGCACCCGCCGGCCGGCCGCGGCGCGGTGCAGCGCCGCCTCCAGCTCCGCGCCCCGCGGCAGCCGCAGCTCGCGGTTCGCCCAGGCGAACAGGTTGCCGCCGCTGGAGTACGCCGCGCCGGTCACCACCCGGTCGTGGTCGACCCGGTAGCGCCACAGCTCGTCGGGCAGCGGCGGCAGCTCGGCGCCGGCCGGCACGGCCTGGATCATGCGGACCGCGGCGGAGGTGCCGATGGTGACCGCGGCCCGGGACTCGTCGACACAGCCGGAACCCACGTTGGACGCGGCGCCGTCGCCGACCGGCGCGGCCCAGCGCGCCCCGGCGAGCTGCGGCCAGCGCCTCGCGTGCTCCCGGTTCAGCTTCCCGTGCCAGTCCGGCGGGGCCAGCGGTCCCAGCCGCTCGGGCCGCACGCCGGCCAGCGTGCACGCCTCCGCGTCCCAGTCGAGCCGGCGCAGGTCGAGCAGGCCGGTGCCGGAGGCCAGCGAGATGGACATCGGGGCGTCGTCGAGCAGCGCGCCGAGCACGTACTCGGCCAGGCCGGCGAACCGGCCGGCCGGGTCGGCGCCGCGCTCGGCCAGCCAGGGCAGCCGCACCGACCAGTAGCAGCGGTGCCACCAGGTGCCGGTGCGCTGGTGGTAGGCGTCCGGGTCGGCCGGGCCGGCCACCGCGGCGGGTGGCGCGGGCCGGGTGTCCAGCCAGGTCAGCACCGGCCCGGACGGGGTGCCGTCGGCGGCCAGCGGCAGCACCGAGTGCCACTGCGCGGACGTCGCCACCAGGTCGACCTGCTCGAGGTGCCCGCCCGCGGCCAGCTCGTCCAGGCACTCGACGAGGCACGCCAGGTAGCCCGGGCCGTCAAGCGTCCCGGCACCGTCGTCGCCGGTGGCCAGGTGCACCTTGCGGCGGGCCAGCGCGCCGGGACGCGGCACCGCGTCGGCGTCCAGCACCAGTCCGCGTACCGAGGAGGTGCCCAGGTCCAGAGCGAGAATGTCCATCGCCGGACAACCTACCCGGCGCGGCCGGTGACCCTGATCGGGTTCCCCGCCACCGCCCGCTCGCGTACAGTGATCGTCATGCCCGCGCACCTGTCCTGCTGGTGGCCCGCCGACCCGGCGGCCCACCCCCGCGCGTAGCTTCCT
Organism: Micromonospora ferruginea; assembly: GCF_013694245.2. Lineage (NCBI taxonomy): Bacteria > Bacillati > Actinomycetota > Actinomycetes > Micromonosporales > Micromonosporaceae > Micromonospora > Micromonospora robiginosa. The sequence goes on along the minus strand of NZ_CP059322.2, from coordinate 950,052 downwards.
GACGCGGCCGCCCGACGAGGCGGCCGCCGGTCTCTCCCGGCTCCCGGGTCGCCCTCGCCGGCGGCCACCGGCCCACCGAGGAGACCCGATGACCATCCCGTCCGACCCGCTGGCCGCGATCGCCGCCGGCCGCGACCCCGGCCCGTTCGCGCTCGTCCGCCGCGAGGGCGCCGACCACGTCGACCTGTACGCCGGCCCGGCCCGGCGCGCCGAACGGCTGGCCGACCTGCCGTTGCCCGACGGACCGGCCGGCCCGCGCACGCTGGCCCTGGTGCCGTTCCGGCAGATCACCGAGCGCGGCTTCGCCTGCGTGGACGACGGCCTGCCGCTGGAGTTCCTGGAGGTCCGCCAGCACCGGCGGATCCCGCTGGCGGAGGTGCTGGACACGCTGCCCGACGCGCCGGTACGCACCCGCGACGCCGGCTTCGACCTCTCCGACGACGAGTACGCGGCCGTCGTCGAGCGGGTGCTGACCGACGAGATCGGCCGGGGCGAGGGGGCGAACTTCGTCATCCACCGCACCATGCGGGCGAGCGTGCAGGGCGACCCGCTGGCCGCGGCGCTGGCCGCGCTGCGCCGGCTGCTGGTCGGCGAGCGCGGCGCGTACTGGACCTTCCTGGTGCACACCGGCGCCCGCACGCTCGTCGGCGCCAGCCCGGAGCGGCACGTCAGCGTGGCCGACGGCCTGGTCGAGATGAACCCGATCAGCGGCACCTTCCGGCATCGCGGCGCGGCGGCCGACCGGGCCGCGCTGCTGCGCTTCCTGCACGAGGAGAAGGAGGTGGAGGAGTTGTACATGGTGCTCGACGAGGAGCTGAAGATGATGGCCGTGGTCGCCGAGCACGGCGGCCAGGTGGTCGGGCCCTACCTCAAGGAGATGGCACACCTCACCCACACCGAGTACCTGCTGGCCGGGCGCTGCTCCCGGGACGTGCGGGAGGTGCTGCGGGAGACCATGTTCGCGCCGACGGTGACCGGCAGCCCGATGGAGAACGCCTGCCGGGTGATCGCCCGGCACGAGCGCGCCGGGCGGCGCTACTACGCCGGCGTGCTCGCCCTGCTCGGCCGGGACGCCCACGGCCGGCAGACGCTCGACGCGCCGATCCTGATCCGCACCGCCGAGTTCACCGGCGACGGCGCGCTGCGGGTGCCGGTCGGCGCCACCCTGGTCCGGCACTCCACCGCCGCCGGCGAGGTGGCCGAGACGCACGCCAAGGCGGCCGGGGTGCTGGCCGCGCTGGGCCTCGGCCCGGACGCCCCACGACCCGACGCCGCGGCCGCCGTCCGGCACGCCGACGATCCCGAGGTACGCGCCGCGCTGGCCGCCCGCAACCTCCCGCTGGCCCGGTTCTGGCTGCGCCAGCGGGAGCCGGGGGCGATCGCGTTGCGCGGGTTGGCCGGCCGCCGGGCGCTGGTCGTCGACGGCGAGGACACGTTCACCGGCATGCTCGCCCACCAGCTCGGGGCGCTGGGGTTGACGGTCACCCGCCGGGACTGGTCGCGGCCCGGCCCGCTCGACGCCTACGACCTGGTGGTGGTCGGCCCCGGCCCGGGCGACCCGCGCGACCCGGCCGCGCCGAAGATGGCGGCGATGCGGGCGGTGCTGACCGAGCTGCTCGCGTCGGGCCGACCGACCCTGGCGGTGTGCCTGGGCCACCAGTTGCTGGCCGGGCTGCTCGGCCTGCCGCTGCACCGGCGCGACGCGCCCTACCAGGGCCTGCCGCGCGACGTGGACGTGTTCGGGGTGACCCGCCGGGTCGGCTTCTACGCCAGTTTCACCGCCCGGGCCGACACCGACCGGGTCACCGGCGCGTACGGCCCGGTCGAGGTGTCCCGGGACCCGGCGGACGGCGCGGTGCACGCCCTGCGCGGCGCGGGTTTCGCCGGGGTGCAGTTCCACCCGGAGTCGGTGCTCAGCCGCGACGGCACGGCGGTCCTGGCCGACCTGCTCGGGCATCTGCTCGACCGGCCCGCGCTGAGCGCGCATGGGGTGGCCGATCGGGGGTAGGCCTACCGCGACCGGTGGTCCGCACGGGTTCGAGAGCCCCCGCCCGGACCACCGGTCGCCCGTCCGGCGCCGGTCAGCCGGCCATGCCCCGCTTGAGCGCGGCGCCCATCAGCGCCGCCCGCTTCGCGGTGAGCGCGGTGGCGGCCAGCGCGACGTGGTCGGGCGCCACCTCGCCGTTGTTGCTGGTGTGCGACGCGCCGTACGGGTTGCCGGCGACGAACTGGCTGGGATCGGTGTAACCGGGGGTCACCACGACCCCGCCCCAGTGGTAGAAGATCGTGTAGAGCGACAGCAACGTCGCCTCCTGACCGCCGTGCGAGGTGGCGGTCGAGGTGAAACCGGTGTAGACCTTGTCCGCCAGCGCGCCGTTGGCCCAGAGCGGGCCGGTGGTGTCGATGAACTGCTTGAGCTGCGCGGCGATCATGCCGTAACGGGTGGGCGAGCCCATGATCACGACGTCGGCCCAGGACAGGTCGTCCGGCTCGGCCTCCATCACGTCCTGGGTCTCCAGCCGGTGCGCCTGCCAGCCCGAGTTGGAGCGGATCGCCTCGTCGGGCGCCAGCTCACGTACCTTGCGCAGGCGGACATCGGCACCGGCCTCCTCCGCCGCCTCGACCGCCGACCGCGCCATCTGGTAGGTGATTCCGGTCGCGCTGTAGTAGATCACCGCGACCTTGACCTGGCCATCCATCAGACGTTCCTCCTCGATTCGCGGGTAAGCTCCGGCGACTACCCGTTACTTGCGGCGTCAAACGGCGCTCAAGATTTGCGCAAGTTCGGCGGGCAGCCGCTCTCCCGCCCGCGCGCACCGGGGATCCTGTTCCCACCGGCGCCGGCCGTACGCCGCCCCGCGTCGGGAACCTGAACGGGGGATCGCGCTCCGTCGGCAGCGCAGCCGGCGTAGCGCGATCAGGGGCCCCTCGCCGGCCCGCCCGACCTGTCGGCGCTCCGACCTATGCTGGCCGTCCACCTGCCGACGGGAGGCCGCCGTGACCGTACGCCTCAACCGCGCCGAGGCGCTCGCGCTGCGGATGACCAGCCTGTTGCTGCGCCCGCATCCGAGCCTGCGACCGCGGGGCGTGTCCGACGTGGTCGAGTGGTTCGGCGCCATGCAGGCGCAGGACGCGGCGAGCGGGGTGTGGTCGCTCGGCGTACGCCTGCCCGGGGCGACCCGCGACGACGTCCACGCCGCGCTGGAGCGGCGGGAGGCGCTGCGCACCTGGCCGATGCGGGGCACGGTGCACCTGGTGCCCGCGCGGGACGCGCACTGGATGCTGGCCGTCACCGGCGTCCGCTCGCTGGGCGGGCTCGGCGCCCGGTGGCGGCAGCTCGGGCTCACCCTCGCCGACGGCGACCGCGCCGGCGACGTGCTCGGCGAGGCGCTGACCGGCGGCGGCCGGCTCACCCGCGCCGAGTGCCTGGCCACGCTGCGCGCCGCCGGGCTGGACACCGCCGGCCAGCGCGGCTACCACCTGCTCTGGTACGCCAGCCAGCGCGGCATCACCTGCATCGCCCCGCACGTCGGCACCGAGCAGACGTTCGCGCTGCTCGACGAGTGGGCGCCGGACCCGCACCGCCCGGAGCGCGACGAGGCGCTGGCGATGCTGGCCCACCGCTATGCGCGCGGCCACGGCCCGGTGACCCGGCACGAGCTGGCCCGGTGGAGCGGCCTGACCCTCACCGACGCGACCCGGGCGCTGACTTTGGCCGGCGACCGGCTCGCCCCGGTCGAGGTGGACGGCGAGGCTGCCGTCGTCGACGCCGCGCTGCTCGACGCGCCCCGCACCCCGGTCGACGACGTGCACACGCTGCCCGGCTTCGACGAATACCTGCTCGGCTTCAAGGACCGGTCGTTGATGCTCGACCCGGCGCACGCCGACGCCGTGGTGCCCGGCAACAACGGCATGTTCCAGTCCACCGTGGTCCGCGGCGGCCGGGTGGTCGGCACCTGGAAGCGGACGCTCGGGGCGAAGGCGGTGACCGTGACCGTGCGGCAGCTCGTGCCGTTCGACGGGCCGCTGCGAGCCCGGGTCGACGCGACTCTGGCCGGCTACGCCGCATTCCTCGGGCTGGAGCTTCGTAACTCCTGGTAACAACGCGTCGATCCACCGAGTATGCCACAGCCGGTCACGCTGCGCAGTCGCCGCCTGCGTGCGTCGCCGACACCGCCGCCCTGCCGTCACGTCCCTGAACAGGTAATACGCGATGGAACGTTCGACCCGTCGGTCCACCTGTTCGCTGCCTTTGCTCTGCAGCCAAGGATGCATCAGGCCACGTGGAGTTACCGGTGCGTCGGAGGCTGCAGAGCAAAGGCGCCGCAGGCACCATCCGTCAGCCCGCCGGGGACATCACACACCGTGTCGAATCCCCAGGCCACGAGGACCGCGGAAGGGCCGGCGGCCAAGGCCGCCGGCCCTTCCGCGCGCACGTACGCTCAGTCGGCCAGCGCGCCGGCCGACCGCCCCTCGTGCAGCGTCAGGTTGCGGCCGCTGCCCGGGTCGAACAGGTGGATCTTCTCCAGGTTGAACCAGACCCGGCGCGACTCGCCCTCGCGCACCGGCGACTCCGCCGACAGCCGGGTGACCAGGCTGGAACCCGCGCCGGCGAAGTCGGCGGCGCCCGCGTCGGCGGCCAACTCCTCCAGCTCCGCGGCGGTGGCCCGCTCCCCCTCGACGGTGAAGTAGACGTACTTGTCCGAGCCCATCGACTCGACGATGTCGACGGGCGCCTCGAACTCCACGCCCCGGGCCCGGGTCTCGTCGTCGATCAGCGCCGCGTCCTCGAAGTGCTCCGGTCGGACGCCGAGGATCAGCTCGCGCGGCGCGTCGCCGGCCTCCAGCTCGCGGCGGACCCGCTCGCCGATCGGCACGTCGCCCAGCGCCGTACGCAGCCGCCCCTCCTCCACCTTGGCGTGCAGGAAGTTCATCGACGGTGAGCCGATGAACCCGGCCACGAACAGGTTGCGCGGGTGGTCGTACAGCTCCTGCGGCGGGCCGACCTGCTGCACCGCGCCGCCGCGCATGATGACCACCCGGTCGCCGAGCGTCATCGCCTCGGTCTGGTCGTGGGTGACGTAGACGGTGGTGGTGCCGAGCTGCTTCTGCAGCCGGGAGACCACGGTGCGCATCTGCACCCGCAGCTTGGCGTCCAGGTTGGACAGCGGTTCGTCCATCAGGAACGCCTTGGGCTGGCGCACGATCGCCCGCCCCATCGCCACCCGCTGCCGCTGGCCGCCGGAGAGGTTGGCCGGCTTGCGGTCCAGCAGCGCGGTCAGCTCCAGCACCTTGGCGGCCTCGTCCACCTTCTGGTTGATGGTCTCCTTGTCCATCTTCGCCAGGCGCAGCGGGAACGCCATGTTCTCCCGCACCGTCATGTTCGGGTAGAGGGCGTACGACTGGAAGACCATGGCGATGTCCCGGTCCCGGGGTGCCTTGTCGTTGACCCGGTCACCGCCGATGCGCAGCTCGCCGGAGCTGATGTCCTCCAGCCCGGCGATCATGTTGAGGGTGGTGGACTTCCCGCAGCCCGACGGGCCGACCAGGATGACGAACTCGCCGTCGGCGATCTCCAGGTCGACGTCCCGCACCGCGGACGTCCCGTCCGGGAACTGCTTGCTCACCTTGTCCAGCACGATGTCAGCCACTGTTACCACCTATCCCTTGACTGCGCCGGAGGTCAGGCCGGAGACGATGCGGCGCTGGAAGAAGAGCACGAACAGGATGATCGGAATGGTGATCACCACGGCGGCGGCGCAGATCGCCCCGGTAGGGTCCTCGAACTGCGACTCGCCGGTGAAGAACTGCAGGGCCACCGGGACCGTGCGGGACCGCTCGGTCGAGGTGAGCGTGATCGCGAACAGGAAGTCGTTCCAGCAGAAGATGAAGACCAGGATGGCCGTGGTGAACACGCCCGGCGCGGCCAGCGGCGCGATCACCCGCCGGAACGCCTGGCCCTGGGTGGCGCCGTCCATCTTCGCCGCCTTCTCCAGGTCCCACGGGATCTGCTTGAAGAACGCCGACAGCGTGTAGATCGCCAGCGGCAGCGCGAACGTGATGTACGGCAGGATCAGGCCGGGCCAGGTGTCGAAGAGGCCGAGCTGACGCTCGATCTCGAACAGCGGCGACACCAGCGACACCTGCGGGAACATCGCGATCAACAGGGACACCCCGACCAGCAGCTTCTTGCCGGGGAAGTCCAGCCGGGAGATCGCGTACGCGGCCATGGTGCCGAGCACCACGGCGATCACGGTGGCGATCAGCGCGATGCCGATCGAGTTGACCAGGGCGCGGACGAACTGACTGGTGTCGAAGATCGTCCGGTAGTTGTCCAGCGTCCACTCCCTCGGCCAGAACTTGCCGTCGGTGAGCGTGGCCGGGGTCTTGAACGACAGCGAGGCGATCCAGAGCACCGGCACCAGCGCGAAGACGACGACCACGAGATCGAGCACGCCCCAGCGCAGCTTCGCCCGGGTGGTGGTTTCCACGGCCATGTCAGCGCCTCTCCCCATCGTCGCTGCCGGGGGCAGCGGTGCCGAACAGCTTCACGAAGACGAACGCGATGATCGCCACGGTGATGAAGATCAGCACCGACATCGTGGAGCCGATGCCGAGGTTCAGGCCCCGGATCAGGTTGTTGTAGGCCAGCATCGACACCGACGAGGTCTCGTTGCCGCCGTTGGTCAGCACGAAGATGTTGTCGAAGACCCGGAACGCGTCGAGCGTGCGGAACAGCAGCGCGACCAGGATCGCCGGCTTCATCACCGGCAACATCACCTTGGTGAACCGCTGCCACGCCGTCGCGCCGTCGGTGGACGCCGCCTTGAGCAGGTCCTCCGGCACCAGCGCCAACCCGGCCATCAGCAGCAGCGCCATGAACGGGGTGGTCTTCCAGATCTCCGCCAGCATGATGATCGCCAGCGAGCTGGCCCGCTCGGTCAACGGCGCGCTGCCGTCGAACAGGTTCGCCAGATATCCGGTGCCGGGCGTCCAGGCGTACCGCCAGGAGAACGCCGCGACCACGGTGACGATGCCGTAGGGGATCAGCGCCGCGGTGCGCACGATGCCCCGGCCGACCAGCGTCCGGTGCATGATCAGCGCCAGGCCCATGCCGAGCACCAGCTCGACCGCGACGGTGACCACCGTGATCAGCATGGTCACCCCGAACGCGGTCCACCAGAAGTCGTTCGTCAGCACGGTGACGTAGTTCTCCAGCCCGACGAACTGCCGCTCGTCGGGGAACCGCAGGTCGAAACGCTGCAACGAGAGCCAGACCGAATACAGGATCGGGTACGCGGTGACCAGTACCATGACCAGCGCGGCCGGCGCGCAGAGCAGCCAGCCCAGGCGCCGCTCGGCGCGCTTGTTGTCGCTCAGCGGGGCGGCGGAGCCGCGACGGGCCCGCTGGGTGGGCACCGCGGCGTGGCGACCGGTCGACTGCTCCGCCTCGGCGGCGGCCTCCGCGCCGGCCGGAGTGGCGTTCACGCTCATGGCAGGACACCCTTCGACTCCAGCGCGTCGGCGATGGCCTTGCGCAGCTCGTCCGCGGTCCGCTCGGGGTTGATGCCTGACGGCGGCGACAGGATCGCCGACATCACCGTGGAGATGCTCTGGTACGCCGGGGTCAGCGGACGTACCGCCGGCTCCTTCAGCTCCTCCAGGATGGTCTCCTTCATCGGGTACGCCTTGGCCATCTCCGGGTCGTCGTAGACCGACTCGATGGTCGGCGGCACGCCGTCGTTGACCGCGGAGAACTTCTGGTGCTCCGCGCTGCGGATGCACCGGGCCGCCTCGAACGACTCGGTCGGGTGCTTCGAGTACGTGCTGACCGCCAGGTTGACCCCGCCGATGGTGACCTTGCTCGGGGTGTTCGCGTCGATGCCCGGCACCCGCGCCCACTTCACGTCCTTGGCCAGCTCGGGGTTGGCCTCCTGCATCGCCGGATACACGAACGGCCAGTTCACCTGGAACGCGCCGCCGCCGGACTGGAACTCCAGCCGCACCGGGTCCTCGGTCGCGTTGCTGAACGACGGCGAGGTCACGCCCGACGTGGCGAACGTCTTGAGCTGCTCCAGCGCGCGTACGGTGCCGGCGTCCATCACGGCCTTCTTGCCGTCGTCGCTGAGGATCTTGCCGCCGGCGCTCTCGGCGAGCGTGTTGTAGAGCACCACCAGGCCCTCGTACTGGGCGCCCATGGTGAGCACCCGGTAGGGCTTGTTCTGCTCCTTGAGCCGCTGCGCGGCCGAGATCATCTCGTCCCAGCTCTTCGGCGGCTCCTGCACCAGGTCAGAGCGGTACCAGAGCAACTGCACGTTGGTGTTCTTCGGCGCGGCGTAGAGCTTGTCCTCGTACCGGGCGGTGTCCAGCGGCCCGGCGAGCGTGCCCTGCTCGACCTCGGCCTTGTCCTGGCCGGTCCACTCCCGCACCCAGTCGGCGCTGGCGAACTCCTGTGTCCAGGTGACGTCCAGGCCGAGCACGTCCATGCCGCTGTCCTGCGCCGCCAGCCGCCGCACCATCTGCACCCGCTGCTCGTCGGCCTCCCGCGGCAGCACCCGGTAGGTGATCCGGTAGCGCCCCTGGGCCTGCGCGTTGCAGTCGTCGACCACCTTCTGCAGGTTCTGCTCGGGCGGGTAGTACAGGTTGATCGTCGGCGGGCCGCCGTCGCCGCCGGAACCGCAGGCGGCCAGCGGGGCCAACAACGCCAACGCGGCGGCCGCAGCCGCCGCGCGTCTCACCGGCCGCCGTGCGGCCGTGTCGGGGACTGTCGTCATCACCCTCCCCCTCTCTTCGGCGAAGAACCGGGGAGGTCACCCGTGCCCCGGCGCACGGCGAGACGGTCGAGGCACCGGCCCGTGCGCCCGACGCCCCGGGCGTTTCGTGGGCTCGAACGTGCCCGACCTGCGACGAAGCGAAACATCACGGTCACGTGACGGTCACCCCGCGCTGCGAGCCCACGCCCCCGCGCCTAGGTTGGTGGGATGGACGCCACCTTCTTCTTCGACCCGGCCTGCCCCTGGACCTGGCGCACCTCCCGCTGGCTCGTCGCCGTCGCCCAGGCACGCGGGCTGAGCGTCGAGTGGCGGGCGTTCAGCCTGGCCATCCTCAACGACGGGCAGGTCCCGCCCGAGTTCGCCGAGGCGATGGCGGCCTCCGGCCGGGTGCTGCGGATGGTCGAGGCGCTGCGCGCGCAGGGCCGGCACGACGACGCCGGCCGCCTCTACACCGAGCTGGGCACGCGCACCCACGACGCCGGCGACCCCCTCGGCGACAAGAGCGTCGCGGCGGCGGTGGACGCGGCCGGGTTGACCGACGCGGCGGCGGCGCTGGACGACGAGCGCTGGGACGCGGCGGTGCACGAGTCGCACGCGCTGGCGTACGGCTCGGCCGGGCCGGACATCGGCTCGCCGGTGTTGATGGTGCCGGACGCCGCCCGGGGCATCCACGGGCCGATCATCACCGAGGTCCCGGGCACCGAGGACGCGCTGACGATCTGGGACTCGATGCTGCCGCTGATCCGCCTGGACACCTTCCACGAACTCAAGCGAGCCCGCCGCTGACCACCGGCGTTTTACGCGTTGTACGCTGCTGTTGTGATGGAGCGTGAGTACGCCTGAACCGAGGCCGGCAAGGCGAGCGCCACGCGATGAGCGCTGGCCGTGATCCGCGGGCGATGAGCCGCGAGGAGTTGGTCGCCTACTTCGACCGGGGCGGCGACATCTCCGAGTTGCTGCGCGACGCGACCCGGGGGCCCGACCTCGGGCCGACGCCCGCGCCGGAGAGCGTCCCGATGGTGGTGACCGGAGTCCGGCTTCCCTCGACGATCGTTCGGCAGCTCGACGAACTCGCCGGCAACGACAAGGGCGGCCGGTCCGGTCTCATCCGCCGGGCGATCGACGAGTACCTGGCCCGACACGCCGGTGAGGCGGCCTGAGCCGCGTCCCACCAGGTGAACGGCGAGACTACCGGGCGGGACGGGGCTGGGCTAGCGTTTCCCTCACTCCGTGGCCCCGCGCGTCGCCGCCGCTGTCGACCCGCCGCCGGCTGTCCCCCACAGCCTGCTCGATCGGTGGGTTCTCCCGGGAACCGCCGCCCCCGTGCGTGCCGGTTGGGCAGGATTCGCCCCGAGGAGGTGCCGTCGTGCAGGACACCCGCGCTCTCGCCCTGTCGTTCGAGGTGAGCGGCCTGCCCCCGGTCAAGACCGAGGCCCTGTCCATCTTCGCCGCCGGCCACCGCCAGGCGACGAGGGTCCGCACCCTGCTCCAGGCCGCCTGCACGGCGGCCCAGCGCACCGGGTGGACCCCGCTCGCCGGGCCGGTGGAGGTGGACCTGACCCTGCGGTGTCCGCCCGGGCACCGCACCTCCGACGCCAGCACGCTGCTGGGTGGCGTGTGCGCGGTGCTGCAGGACAAGAAGCGGGTGTCCAGCATCGGCCTCGCCCACCTCGGGGTGCTGGTCGACGTCGCGCTCTGGACCGACGACCGGCAGATCCGCCGGCTGTCGTACGCCGAGGAGCCGGCGGAGGAATTCTCGTACCAGGTCCGGGTCGCAGCCGTACCGACGATGGTTTGACCGACGCCCGCGGTGGGGTACCGCGGACGCCGACGAAGGGAGCGCCGATGTCGGAGCCACATGTCACGCTCGATCCGAGCGGGCTCGACCCTGTGCAGCAGAAGCTGCGCGGCCCGCTGGAGGATCAGCTGACCTCGGCCCTGCAGGCGGCGGCCGAACGTGTGCGCGCCGGCTACGCCGGGGAACCCGTGGAGGACGTCTGCCGTCGGTTGCTCGACGAGACCCGGTCCGGCCTGCACCCGGACATCGCCGCCGGCTTCCAGCCCGACATGGACGAGTTCTGCCGGGTGGCCGTCGCCATCGTCCGCGGCGAGGTCGGCTGAACCGGTCTCCGCGGCCCTCCTCGCGGCCGACTCCGGGCGGAACGCCCACGTTCTTGAGCACTTCCAATCCGCTGGACGACGACTCAACGCGGGGTGAGCGCCGATGAAATCTCGAGCAGGTCGGCGGACGGATGCCCGGCCGGCCCCTCAGGGTTCCGCCGGCTGTACCGGCCGTCGCAGACGAGAGCACCGTCGGCCCGCGTCCGCCAACGAGGCCACCGTTCCGGCTCGCGGAGCAGGTAGGCGGCCAACTCGTCGGCCTCCGAGCCGGCGCCGCAGGCGCGCAGCGCGGCGGTCGTCATCGCCGTCGCCTCCGGCGGCACGTCCGCGTCTCCAAAGGTGGGCAACAGCAACAACAGCCGGGCGGACGGATCGACGACGCCGTCCGACGCACTCGAAGGATTCGCCGCACCGGTCAACTCCGGCCAGCTCAACCCCGGTCGGAACTCGTGCCCTCCCACGTTTGCCAGATCGACCTGGTATCCCCGCTCGGGCTGACAGAGAATGAAAAAATTGCCCTTTTCGCCGGGTTCATTCCAATAAACGAGATCAATCTCGTAACCGTCGGGGAGCGCGATCCGGAAAGATGGCCACGCATCAGCATCGGTAAGGCGCGAGAAGTAGTCGAAACAGTCATCCAGGGCGACACCGAAAGCCGAGGCGACCAGCGAGTCGCGGTGCGGCGCCATCGTGCCGGCCAAGAACGTCGGCCAGAAGAGCGCATCATTCAGCAGGGGCGTGCCGTCGACCAGGGGGATATCCTCGTATCCGGCAATCATCACAGCCCAGATCGTGCCACTCGTACGCGCCCCAGAGAAAGCACCCACCAGAGCACGCTCTCGCCCTCCGCCATTTTCCCGTGACGAAGTGCGGTCGCGCATGCGCTATTGCCGCCAGCCACGCGGCAGCTCCGCCCCTCGCAATTCCTGTTACTTCGACGGTGCCGGTGATCAGCCCCGCCGGACGTCGACGGAGACCACGTGGGTGCCGTCCGGGCGGGTGGACTCGCCCAGGCGTACCGGCACCAGCCCGCCGTCCGGCGGCTGGAGGCCGAGCCCGAAGCTCAGGTGCCCCTCGAAGTCGCCGGCCGCGGCCCAGCCCAGCAGCGTGGGGTAGCCGATGGCCGCCGGCGGCACGTCCGCCGTGCCGCCGCCGCGCGCGTCGTGCCCCCGCGCCGGGGAGAACCGCACCGACAGGTAGGCGGTGCCGGGCAGCTCGACGGGCGCGCCGCGCCCCTCGGTGACCACCTGCGGCACGTAGCCGACCCGGTAGGACGGGGTGGGCCCGCGGAAGGCGAACGTGATGCGGCTGAAGCCCTCCTCCGGATGGTCCCCGACCTGCACCGCGACCAGGACGGGCAGCGGTCCGCCGGCGTTCGGGGTGGCCGGTGCTCGCACCGCGTGGGTCACCTGGGCGGGCGTGGCGGGCACCGCCCAGCCCCAGGTCCGCCGCCACGGTCCGGTCGTCGCCGCCGCGTCGGAGGACGCGGGCAGGGTGGCGGCGGGAGGCGGGGCGGCCGTCGTGGCCGGCGCGGAGGTCGTCGAGGTCGGGGGTGCCGGATCCGGGCCGTCGTGGCCGGGCGTCGTGCAGGCCGCCGCGAGCAGCACGACCAGGCCGACGAGCGGCGGTACGCGCCGAAGAGTCATGACTCAGTGTCGCTCCGTCACGGGTCGGTGCGCCAGAGGCGTCCCGCCCGGCGTCGGCCGGACGGGTCAGGACCGGGTCCGCAACTCCCCGGCCCTGACCCCGGCCGTCCGGCAAGGTATCGGTTCGGGCCGCGGGAACACGGCGGGCGTGGCACGACGCCCACGCCGGGCTCCACACAGCGAACCGGTTCGCCCGCACTCAGCTCCACGGTGCTCTCACCACCGGACTCCGGTGCGCCCCCGACTCACCCCGACGAGGCGTGGACGCCGGCCCAGGTTAGGCAGGTCAGCCCAGGTCGGACAAGCTCCGGCCGAGCCGGTCGGCTGTGATTGATGTCAATGCCGAAAAGCGGCATGTCGACGTAACAAGGTCAGCCGATCGGGCGCTGTTCGTCTTCGAGACGCGGGCTGCGGTCGGCGTCTCCCGACCGCGCGGAGCGGGCCGCCGCGGCGCCCGCGATCAGCGCCAGCGCCCCGAGATGCAGCACGCGCACCCCGGCCGGCGCGGCGACGGTGGCCGCCGGCAACCCGGGCAGCAGCAGCGCACCCAGCGCGGTGACCGCCAGGGTAACCCGCCAGAAGACGAGCGGGTTCGTCTCCGGGAACGGTGGCGGGTCGCCGTCGAAGATCCCGCCCCGGCGGGCCGCGTACACCGCCGCGGCCACCACCAGCAGCCCGCCGCCGAGGCTGGCGACCACGTCCGCGAACTGCCACCAGTACCAGCCGGTCAGGGCGTGGAAGTCGGCGACGCCGAGCAGCCGTGGCACCCGCTCGGAGTGGCTGACCCAGTCCCACCCGACGTGGCTGAACGCGCCGATCAACGCCGAGCAGACGGTGACCTGCCAGGGGTGGCGCACCCCGGCCAGCGCGGCGTACTGCGGCCAGCCGAACAGCCTCGGCGCGGGCAGGTGCGCGGCGATGCCGGCGACCACCCGGCGGACGATCCAGGCGTACACGAGCGCGACCGGCAGGCCCCACCAGAGCAACCCACCCAGCGTGTGCGTGGTCGGCCCGAGATCGAAGCGGGTGCCGGTGAACAGGTAACCGACGTCCGGCGCGACCGCGCCGGTGGCCAGCGCCACCCCGTCGAACCAGTGCGGACGCCACCACTTCAGCGGCAGCACCGGCGCCAGGTGCGAAGGGAACGTCAGCGGCACATCCCGGACGTTACCGGCCGGGTCAGAAGTGCCGGACCAGGTCGGGGAACGCGGCCAGTCGGATCACTCCCGGGTCGGACGGATCCAACTCCTCGTGCTCCAGCACCCAGGTGTTCTCGTTCGGGATGAACACCGCGTTCATGCCCGCGGCCCGGGCGGGCAGGATGTCCGAGCGCGGCGAGTTGCCGATCATCCACGCCTCGCCCGGGTCGAACGCGTGCTCGCGCGCCAACCAGCGGTAGGTGTCCGCGTCCTTCTCCGGCACGATGTGCGCCGCCCGGAAGTGGTGCAGCAGCCCGCACGCGTCGAGCTTGCGCTGCTGCTCCTCGCGCTCGCCCTTGGTGAGCAGCAGCAGCTCGTGGCGGGTGGCCAGGTCGTCGAGCGTCCGGGCCACCCCCGGCATCAACTCCACCTGGTGCCCGACCAGCGCGGCCGCGAGCTGCTCGATCTCGACGCGCTCGGCGTCGGTGGCCGGGCGCTCGCGCAGCTTCTCCAGGCACTCGGCGAGGCTGCGCAGGAAGATCTTGCTGCCGTACCCGTGGGCCTGGGCGTTGGCCCGCTCCACGTCGTCGAGCACGGCCCGCAACTGCGTCCGGTCCAGGGTCGGATGGTCGAGCCAGGTGAGGAAGTCCTCGATCACCCGCTCGAAGAGGACGTTGTTCTCCCAGAGCGTGTCGTCGGCGTCGAAGACCAGCACGGCGGCCTTCCGGCGTTCCCCCATCGCACCCCTCCCCCTCGCGGCCCCGCCACCGTACTACCTGAAGGAGGGGCCCCCGCTTAACGTTTTCGGTAGGGCAGGGGCCCCCGCTTAACGCAAGGCGTTAAGAGGGGCCCCCTCCTTTCATGCCGGGTGGGTCGGCCGGTCGGCGGGTGGAGAGAGGCGGCTACCCGACTGCGGAAAACCTGCTCGGGCGGGATGCTTCAGCGATGACGACCTCACCCGCCCCGGCCCGGCCCCGGCGCCGCGCGTTCCTCGCCGGGGCGGCCGCGCTCGCCGTGGCCGGCGGCGCGTTCCCGGCGGCCCCGGCCCACGCCGTCAACGCCACCCACACCACCGTGGTCAGCGCGAAGCCGGCGGCCTGGACGCCGCACGCACTCGACGGCACCGTGTACCGGATCCTCCAGGTCGGCAACCGCGTCTACCTCGCCGGCTCGTTCACCAAGGTCCGCAACGCGAACACCACCGCGCAGCTCGCCATGCCCCGGCTGGTGGCGTTCGACGCCACCACCGGCCGGATCGACACGACGTTCAAGCCTGCGGTCAACGGCACCGTGAAGGCGCTCGCCGCCTCGGCGGACGGCCGCTCGCTCTACCTCGGCGGCGCGTTCACCACGATCAACGGCGTGGCCGCGCCCCGGGTGGCCCGAGTCGACGCGGCCACCGGCGCGCGGGTCGCCGGGTTCGCCCCCGCGGCGCTCAACAACCAGGTCAACGACATGCGGCTGGTCGGCAACCGGCTGCTCGTGGGCGGCGCGTTCCAGACCGTGGGCGGGGTGACCCGGCGCGGCCTGGCCGCCCTGAACGCGACCACCGGCGCCGCCGACGCCTCGGTCGACCTGCGGCTGGACGGCGCGCGGGTCACCTCCTCCGGGGCCACCTCGCCGGTCAAGGTGGAGGCGCTGGACGTCTCCGCCGACGGCGGCCGGCTGGTCTTCGCCGGCAACTTCAGCACCGTGTCCGGCGCGGCACGGCACCAGCTCGCGGTGGCCGACCTGGGCGCCACCGGCGCCACGCTCTCCGGCTGGGCCACCACGCGCTACCAGCCGCAGTGCGCCAAGACGATGCCGGCCTACCTGCGCGGGGTGGACATCTCGCCGGACGGCGCCTGGTTCGCGGTGGTCACCACCGGCGGCCCGTTCCCCGGCACGCTCTGCGACACCGCGGCGCGTTTCGAGTTCGGCGCCGCCACCGCGGGCAAGCAGCCGACCTGGGCCAACTACACCGGCGGCGACACGCTGCTGTCGGTCGCGGTCACCGGCGCGGCGGTCTACGTCGGCGGCCACCAGCGCTGGCTCGACAACCCGTCCGGGCGCAACTCGGCCGGCCCCGGCGCGGTGTCCCGGCCCGGCGTCGGGGCGATCAACCCGACCACCGGCAAGGCGCTGGCGTGGAACCCGACAAAGGACCGCGGGGTCGGCACCGCCGACCTGTACGCCACCGACCGCGGCCTGTGGCTCGGCAGCGACACCGTGACGGTGGCCGGCGAGTACCACGCGCGGGTGGCGTTCCTGCCACTGCCGTGAGGCGGTGCGACGGCGCCCGGCTCAGCGGCGCCGGGTGAGGATCAGGTCGGCGACCAGCGCCGTCCAGCCGGTCTGGTGCCACGCGCCCAACCCGGCGCCGTTGTCGCCGTGGAAGTATTCCGGGAAGCAGATCAGGTCCCGCCAGTCCGGGTGGGTCTGGAACAGTTGCGCCGCCCCGTAGATGGGCCGCCGCCCCCACCCGTCGCGGGTGAACAGCGAGATCAGCCGGGCCGAGAGGTCGTCGGCGATCTCGTCCAGCGTGTGCTTCACCCCGGAGCGGGTCGGGTACTCGACCTGGAGGTCGTCGCCGAAGAACGCGGCGTGGTCCCGCAACGCGTTGATCAGCAGGAAGTTCGTCGGCATCCAGATCGGACCACGCCAGTTGGAGTTGCCGCCGAACAGGCCGCTGGTCGACTCGGCCGGCTCGTAGCCGACGCTGAACTCCTGCCCGCCGAGCGTGACCGTGAACGGCTTGTCCAGGTGGGCGCGGGAGAGCGTGCGCAGGCCGTACTCGGAGAGGAACTCGTCGGTGTCGAGCATCCGGGCCAGCAGCCGCACCACCTGCTCCGGGCCGACCATGGACAGCAGCCGCTGCTGGGTGCCGTCCGGACCGAGCCGGCGGGCGCCGATCACGTCGGCGTACTCGGGGCGGTTGGTCAGGAACCAGCGCAGCCGGGCGCCCAGCTCGGGCAGGCGGCGCATGGTCCGCGCGGTGAGCCGGGTGACCGCGGCCAGCGGCAGCAGCCCCACCACCGAGCGGACCTTCAGCGGCACCTTCGTGCCGTCGGCCAGCCGCAGCACGTCGTAGAAGAACGCGTCCTCGGCGTCCCACAACCCCTGCTCGTACGCCGCCGCGGCGATGTACGCGAAGTGCTCGAAGAACTTCGTGGCGGTGTCGGTGTACGCGTGGTCGTGCTCGGCCAGCACGATCGCCATGTCGAGCAGGTTGAGCGCGTACATGGCCATCCAGCCGGTGCCGTCGGACTGCTCCAGCGTGCCGGCCACCGGCAGCGCGGCCGAGCGGTCGAACGGTCCGACGTTGTCCAGGCCGAGGAAGCCGCCCTCGAAGACGTTGTTGCCGCCGGTGTCCTTGCGGTTGACCCACCAGGTGAAGTTGAGCAGCAGCTTCTGCATCACCCGGGCGAGGAACTCGTGGTCGCGGGAGCCGTCGATCTCGAAGACCTTCAGCGCGGCCCAGGCGTGCACCGGTGGGTTCACGTCCCCGAACGCCCACTCGTACGCCGGGATCTGCCCGTTCGGGTGCAGGTACCACTCGCGCAGCAGGAGCAGCAGTTGCTCCTTGGCGAAGCCCGGGTCGACCCGGGCGATGGTCACGCAGTGGAAGGCCAGGTCCCAGGCCGCGTACCAGGGATATTCCCACGGGTCCGGCATGGAGAACACGTCGAAGCTGGTCATGTGCCACCAGGCGCTGTTGCGCCCGTGCCGGCGGCCGGCCGGCGGCGGCGCGGACCCGGGATCGCCCTCCAGCCAGCGCTTGACGTCGAAGTGGTAGAACTGCTTGCCCCACATCAGCCCGGCGATGGCCTGGCGGGCGATCAGCGCCTCGTCGGCGGTGGCCGCGGCCGGGATCAGGCTGTCGAAGAACCGGTTCGCCTCCGCCCGGCGGGCCCAGAGCACGGTGTCGAACCCGTCGCCGAGGTCGGCGGGGGCGGGCGGGTCGGCGGCCGGCGGCGGGGCGGTGCGGGTCAGCCGCAGTCGGATCTGCCGCTGCCCGCCGGCCGGCACGTCCAGCACGTAGTGCAGCGCGCCCTTGGTGCCGACGCGCTCCGGGTTGACGGTGGCCGCGCCGGCGACCACGTGGTCGTTGATCCCGTCCTTCGGGTACGCGGAGCGCCCGGCCAGCCCCCACAGCCGCTCGGCGTTGGTCTCGTTGTCGCAGAGCAGCGGCGTCGGGTCGCCGTCGCCCTCCAGCAGCAACTGGCCGAGCACCCAGTGCTCGCCGACCAGCCGGGAACCGGTGCCGTGCAGCGCCGGCACCCGGTCGGCGCCGGGCAGCCCCCACGCCCAGGTGTTGCGGAACCAGAGCGTGGGCAGCACGTGCAGGGTGGCGTCCTCGTCACCCCGGTTCGCGACCGTGACCAGCACGCACATGTCGGTCGGTGACGCCTTGGCGTAGTCGACGGTCACCGCCCAGTACCGGTCGTCGTCGAAGATGCCGGTGTCCACCAGCTCGTACTCGGTGTCGTCGCGGCCGCGCAGCGCGTTCACCGCGACCAGCTCGTCGTACGGGAAGGCGGCCTGCGGATAGTGGTAGCGCCAGCGCATCCACGAGTGGGTGGGAGTGCTGTCGAGATACCACCAGTACTCCTTGACGTCCTCGCCGTGGTTGCCGCCGTCGCCGCCGAGGCCGAACATCCGCTCCTTGAGGATCGGGTCCCGGCCGTTCCACAGCGCCAGCGCGAAGCAGAACGTCTGCCGGTCGTCGCAGACGCCCGCCATGCCGTCGTCGTTCCACCGGTAGGCTCGGGACCGCGCGTGATCGTGGGGGAAGTAGTCCCACGCCGTGCCGTGCTCGCTGTAGTCCTCCCGTACCGTCCCCCACGCCCGCTCGGACAGATAGGGGCCCCATGCGCGCCAGTCCTGCTCCCCGGCGTCGGCCTGGGCGAGGCGGTGCCGCTCGGGGTCGGAGGTCGCGGAGGTCGGGCGGTCGGTGATCACCCGCACATCTTCGACGCCGCCGGGGTACTTCTCCACAGCGGCCATTGTCGTCGTGGCATGTCACACCTCGCTGCCGGTGGAGGAAAGTTGATCGACATCCGGTTCGGCCCGCAGGTCTGCGGGGAGCTGTCCGCCGCCGCCGGGCGGGAATGGCTGGTCACGGACGGGCTCGGTGGTTACGCCACGGGCACCGTGGCCGGGCTGCGCACCCGCCGCTACCACGGGTTGCTCGTGGTGCCGGGCCGGACGCCGGCGTCCCGCAAGGTGGGACTCGTGAGCCTCGACCCGGCGGTCACCCTGCCGTCCGGGCGGCAGGTCCGGCTGGGCGCGCACGAGTGGTCCTCCGGGGTGGTCGACCCGCGCGGCTTCGAGCTGCTGGAGCGCTTCGACCTGACCGACGGGGTGCCGCGCTGGCGGTGGCGGATCGGTGACGTGGTGATCGAGCGGGAGATCGCCATGACGTACGGCCGGTCCTGCGTAGCCGTGGTCCACCGGCTGGTCTCCGGCGGCCCGGTCCGGCTGGACCTGGCCGCGGCCTGCACCTGGCGCGACGCGCACGGCGAGCGGCGGGCCGACGGTCCGGCGCCCCGGCTGGAGCCGGCGGCCGGCGGCGCGATCGTCGACGGCGCGTTCCGGCTCGCCGGGCCGGACTGGACCCCCGAGGGCCAGTGGTGGCTCGGCGTCCGGCACCGGGTCGAGGCCACCCGTGGCCTCAGCCCGGACGAGGATCTCTGGTACGCGGGCCGCTTCTCCGGCGCGCTGGACACCCCCGGCGCGACCGTGACGGTGCTGGCCTGGGCGGACGACCTGGCCGAGGAGCCGCCGCCGGCGACCGCGGTGGTCGAGGCGACCCGGCGGCGCAACCGGGCGGTGGTGGCCGCCGCGAAGCCCGACGACGCGGTCTCCGCGACGCTGGCGCTGGCCGCCGACGCGTTCGTGGTCCGCACCGCGACCGGCCCGGACGTGGTGGCCGGCTACCCCTGGTTCGGCGCCTGGTCCCGGGACACCATGATCTCCTACGAGGGGTTGTTCCTCTGCACCAACCGGGCCGACGAGGGCCGGGAGCTGCTGCGGGCGTACGCGGGGACGCTGTCGGCGGGCATGCTGGCGAACACCGCCGACACCGGCCGGGTCGAGCACAACACGGTCGACGCCACGCTCTGGTTCCTGCACGCGGTGAGCCGGCACGTCACGGTCACCGGCGACACCGACCTCGGCGACGAGCTGCTGCCCGCGCTGCACGGGGTGGTCGAGGCGCACGTGGCCGGCACCCGCTACGGCATCGGCGTCGACCCCGCCGACGGCCTGCTCACCCAGGGCGGCCCGCCGGACGTGGCGCTGACCTGGATGGACGCCCGGGTGTACGGCGTGCCGGTGACCCCGCGCACCGGCAAGCCGGTCGAGGTCAACGCGCTGTGGATCAACGGGTTGGCCGGGCTCGCCGAGTTGACCGAGCTGGCCGGGCGCGACGCCACCGCCCTGTGGGACCTGCACGGCCGGGCGACCGGCGCGTTCCGGGAGCGGTTCCCGGCGCCGGCCGGCTGGCTGCACGACGTGGTGGACGCCCCGGCGCCCGCGTACCCCCTCGGCGGCGCCCCGCACCACGACGACGACCTGCTGCGCCCCAACCAGTTGCTCGCCTGGTCCCTGCCGTACGCGCCGCTGGAGCCGGACGAGGTCACGCTGCGCCGGCTCACCGAGGCGCTGTTCACCCCGCTCGGCCCGCGCAGCCTCGCCCCCGACTCCCCCGGCTTCACCGGCCGGCACCGGGGCGGCCCGGCCGAGCGGGACTCCGCCTACCACCAGGGCACGGTCTGGCCGTGGCTGACCGGGCCGCTGCTCGACGCGTACCGGAAGGCGGGCCTGCCCACAGCGGACCTGCTGGTGGGGTTGGAGGGGCACCTGGTCGAGGACGGCCTGGGCTCGGTCAGCGAGACCGCCGACGGCGCCGCGCCGCACGCGGCCACCGGCTGCCCGTTCCAGGCGTGGTCGGTGGCGGAGCTGCTGCGCGCGCGGCGCGCGCGCCGGTAACGCGTTACAGACCGGCAACCGGCGCGTCGCCGCCGGTTATCGACCCGTGGGCAGGATGGGTGCCGACCCCACCGGACACCCGCCGCGGTGCCGCCTCCGGCGGGGACGACCACAACTTCAAGGGGGCCGCGTGTCCGCTGACGCCGAAGTGATCGACATCCAGCCCGCCCGGCGCCTGCGGGTGCTGCTGCTCTCCTGGGAATACCCGCCCGTGCTCGTCGGCGGCCTCGGCCGGCACGTGCACGCGCTCTCCGTCGCCCTGGCCGCCGCCGGGCACGAGGTCACCGTGGTCACCCGGCACGCCGAGGGCACACCCGTGGAGGAGTACGCCGACGGCGTCCGGATCGTCCGCGCCGCCGAGGACCCGGTCCGGTTCCCGCTGGCCACCGACTCGCTGCTGGCCTGGACCATGGCGTTCAACCACACGCTCACCCGCGCCGCCCTGCGCGCCGCCGGCACCGGCGCGTACGACGTGATCCACGCCCACGACTGGCTGGTCGCGCACACCGCCGTCACCCTGGCCGAACACCTGGACGTGCCCCTGGTCACCACGATCCACGCCACCGAGGCCGGCCGGCACCAGGGCTGGCTGCCCGGGGAGATGAACCGCACCATCCACGGCGTCGAGCACTGGCTGAGCAACGCCTCGGCCCGGGTGATCGCCTGCTCCGGCTACATGCGCGAGCAGGTGTCGCGGCTGTTCGACGTGCCGGCCGGGCGGGTCGACGTGGTGGCCAACGGCGTGGACGACCGGGCCTGGCGGGCCCGCCCGCAGGCGGTCGCCTCCGCCCGCGCCCGCTTCGCCGGGCGCGGCCCGCTGGTCGGGTACGCCGGCCGGCTGGTCTACGAAAAGGGCGTGCAGCACCTGGTGGACGCCGTACCGCACCTGGCCGACCGGCACCCGGGGCTGCGGGTGGTGATCGCCGGGGACGGCCCGTACCGCGACGAGCTGGTCGACCGGGCGCACCGGCTGCGCCTGGGCGACACGGTCCGCTTCGCCGGCTTCCTGGACGCCGGCCAGCTCCCCGCGGTGCTCGCCGCCACCGACGCCACCGTGATCCCCAGCCTCTACGAGCCGTTCGGCATGATCGCCCTGGAGGCGGCGGCCGCCGGCGCGCCGCTCGCGGTCGCCCGCACCGGCGGGCTGGCCGAGATCGTCGAGCCGGGGGTGACCGGGGTGACGTTCCCGCACGGCGACGCCGAGGCGCTGGCCGGCGCCGTCGACCGGCTGCTCGGCGACGAGGTCTTCGCCCGCCGGGTGGCGCGCAGGGCACGCGTCATGGTCACCCGGCGGTACGCCTGGTCGGCCATCGCGGCCCGCACCGCGGTCAGCTACGCCGCCGCGCGCCGGGAACACCACCCGTTCCAGGCCCGACGGGCCGCCGCGTTGCTGGCCGGCGGCCGTCCGGCCATCGCCATTCCGGACGGAAACCTGCTGGCCGGCGCGGCGAGCTGAGGCCCGCCGCCCTGATGGGATAGGTCCGACCCGATCCGTTGGCTATTGTGGACCAACCAGCGGTGAGGAGTGCGGTGCGGGAAGTGGTGATCGCCGGACGGTACCGCCTGATCGATCTGGTCGGCCGCGGCGGGATGGGCCAGGTCTGGCGAGCCCGGGACGAGGAGCTTCAGCGCGAGGTCGCGGTGAAGCAGGTGCTGCCGCCGAACTGGCTCGCCGAGAGCGAGCGCGACGAGCTTCGTGCCCGCACGCTGCGCGAGGCCCGCACGGCCGCCCGGCTCAACCACCCCAACGTGGTCCGGGTCTACGACGTGGTCCGGGTCAACGGCGACCCGTGGCTGATCATGGAGTACGTCCCGTCGCGCTCGTTACAGGAGATCATCGAGACCGACGGGCCGCTGCCGCCGCGCCGGGCCGCCGAGATCGGGGTGGCGGTGCACGCCGCGCTGCGCGCCGCCCACCGGGCCGGGGTCCTGCACCGCGACGTGAAACCCGCGAACGTGCTGCTGGCCCTGGACGGGCGGGTGCTGCTCACCGACTTCGGGCTGGCCGTGTTCGAGGGCGGCGACGGCGCGATGACCCGTCCGGGCCTGGTCCTCGGCTCCCCGCAGTACGTCGCCCCGGAGCGCGCGGCCGAGAGCGTGTCCAGCGTCGAGGCGGACCTGTGGTCGCTCGGCGCCACCCTGCACGCCGCCGTGGAGGGCCGCTCGCCGTACGCCCGCAGCACCGCGATGGCCACCCTGGCGGCGCTGGCCAGCCAACCCCCGGACCCGGCGCCGCACGCCGGCCCGCTGATGCCGGTGCTGGTCGGGCTGCTCCGCCGCGACCCGCGCAACCGGCTCGGCCACGACGACATCGCCCGGCTGCTCGCCACCGCCGCCGAGCCGCCCGCCGTCACCCCGGACCGGCCGGCCGCCGCCGAAGCGGGGGCGGCGTCCGCGTCCCGCACGGCCGGGCCGGGGACGGCCGTCCCGCCGCTGAGCGGCTCCCGCATCGGCATCCCACCGGTGCCCCGGTCCGGACCGGCGGTCCCGCCGTTGACCGGCTCCAGCATCGCCGTCCCGCCGGTGACGCGGTCGGGGTCGACCGTCCCACCGCCGGACGACGCCGCTCCCGCCGCTCCACCCGGCGCCGCGGTCGGGCGCGCCGCTCCGCCGATCGGCCCGCCCGGCTCCCCGGTGGCCGGGCGGCCGACCGGCGGGCCCGGGCCCGCCGGTACGCGCCACGCCGGACCCACCCGCGCCGGCCGGCCCGAATCGGACGGCTGGGACGCGTGGGACCGCACGACCGGCTGGGGCGGGACCGACGGCGGCTGGGACCGGACCACCGGCTGGGACGGCCCGGACGACGGCGACGACACCGACTCGGGCGCTCGACCGACCGTCGGCTATCCGGACCTGATGCCGCCGGCCGCCGCCGCGCGGGCCTGGAGCCGCGCGGCCCGGCGCAGCGAGTGGGCGCGACCGGACGAGGACGATCCGGCCTCGTCCGACGGGGCGGAGGACCGCCGCGCCGGCGAGGCGGCCCGCGCGGGAGACGACGGGACGGCCCGGGACACACCCGAGCGGCCCGTCGGTGGGCTGGGCCCGACGGTCCTGACCAGCTTCGTGGACCCGGGCAACCCCGCCGGCCCGGAGGGCCCGGCCACGCGGGCCGACGCCGTCAGCCCGGTGCACACCCCCTCGCCGGGCGGCATCCCCCCGCCGACCCCACCACCGGTCACCACCGGCGGCCCTTCCGACAGCGGTCGGCTCCGCAGCGCGACGGGCAGCGGCGCGCTCGGCGACGACCCCGCGCGCGGCGAGACGCGCCGCGGCGTACCCGGGCCCGGTGGCACCGCCCACGGCGCCCCGGTCCCCGGCGTGCGCGCGCCGCACGACGGTCCGGTCCCGGGCGTGCGCGCGCCGCACGACGACGCCGGCCGTGAGGGGCGCGACGACGACACCCCGGGCGGCCCACCCGCCGGCGGCGACCGTGGCCGGACGACCACCCGCCGCTGGGGTTTCACCGCGGGCGCCGTGCTGTTGGCGGTGCTGGCCGGCGTCGGCACCGCGCTCGCCGTCGACCGCGACCACCCGTCGGACGGCGACCGGCACGGCGAGCCCGTCGGTCAGCCCTGGGAGCGACCGGGCGGACCGCCCGGCGGCGGCGGGCCACCGCCGCCACCCCCGTTCCCCTGCATCCGGCCCGACGTGGCGGGCAGCCCGGTGCAGAAGGGTCCGCCGCCGGCCGACCCGGCGGTGACCGTGCCCGCCGGGTGGGTGTGGCCGGCCGACACCGGCGGGTTCCACATCGCCCTGCCCGCCGGCTGGCTCCAACTCCGCTCCGGGGACACCACCTGCTTCCAGGACCCGGCCACCCGGCGCATCCTGGGCGTCGAGCCCTACCCGGGCGGGGATCCGGTCGGCCGGCTGCGCTCGGCCGAGCGGGACCTCACCTCCGCGGGCCGGCTCCCCCGGTACGAGAAGGTCCGACTCGCCGCCGACGGCGACGGCGCGGTGTGGGAGTGCCGCTGGACCGCGCCGTACGGGGAACGCATGCACGCGCTGCGGGTGCTGCCCGGCGAGGAGGCCGGGTGGACGCTGGGCCTGACCACCTCCGACGCCGACTGGGCCGCCGCCGACGAGCAGTTCGCGCTGATCCGCGACAGCATCCGGCCGATCCGGCCCACCCGCACGGCGGGGTGACCGGGCGGCGTCCCATCGCCGACAGTCGGCACCACCGCGCCCACCTGTGCCGACATACTTCGTGATGCCCCGCCGTCGCACCGACTGACTACAGTGGCGTAGTTTCTGTCGATCAAGATCTCTGGGGAGGGCGAGCCGAGATGATGGGACCGTCCCACGCGCTGTCCGGCGCGGCGGTGTGGCTGACCGGCTCCTGGGCGCTGGACCAGTTCGCCGACTATCACCAGACTCCGCTGGCGCTGGCGGTGGGCACCGCGGTCTGCGCGGGCGGGGCGCTCTTTCCCGACCTCGACCTCTCCGGCAAGGTCACCCGCAACCAGGGCGGCGCCACCGTGGCCCGGACGTTCGGCGTGTTCAGCCTCTTCGTCGCCGAGGTGATGGAGAAGATCTCGCTCGGCGTCTACTACGCGACGAAGCTGAGCAAGGATCCGCGCCGCAACAACGGGCACCGCACGCTGACCCACACCGTGCCGTTCACGGTGCTGGTCGGCTGGGGCACCACCGCGCTCTGCGCCCACTACGGCAAGTGGGCGGTGGTCAGCATCCTGTTCTTCATGATCGGTCTGGCGCTGCGCGGTCTCTTCGACGAGTGGGCCGAGCGGGCCGGCTGGGTGGTGGTCACGCTGGTGTCCGCCGCCGCGGCCTGGTTCACCTTCGCCAACCTGCCCGGCGACCGGGGCTATCCGATGATCGGGCTGGCCGTCGGGGTGGGCTGTTTCGTGCACATCCTCGGCGACATGATCACCCGCGCGGGCGTGCCGATCCTCTGGCCCATCCCGATCAAACGGCGGATGTGGACGATGATCGGGCTGCCCAACAGCGTCGCGCTGCGCACCGGCAGCAAGGCCGAGACGGTGGTGCTGCGCGGGGCGTTGACCGTGCTGGCCGTGCTCGCCACGCTGGGCCTGGTCGCGCCCTCGGTGCTGCAACGCTTCGACATCCAGGTCTGACCGGCGACGTCGCCTCGGCGGTCCTCGCCGGCACGCGTCGGCTACGACGAACACCGCGCCGGGGCCGGGATCGGGATCGGGTGCCGTCGGTCTGGAGCCTTTCGAGCTGATAGCACGAACGACTCGACGCCGACGGGACAGCCGAGTCGTTGCTGCTCTCAGCTCCAAAGCGTCTCCGGGTCGGGTTGCGCCGCCTTCGGGTCACCCCGGCTCGGCTCGCGCTACCGGGGCGTCAGCACGCAGAACTCGTTGCCGTCGGGATCGGCCAGCACCACGTCGTCGGCGGTGTGCCGGCCGACACCGACCCGGGTCGCCCCGAGCGCGAGCAGCCGGTCGATCTCCGCCTCCCGGTCGCCGCCGGCCGGCGGCGCGAGGTCCAGGTGGATGCGGTCGCGGCCGTGCCGGGGCAGCAGCGGCGGGCCGCTCCAGGTGATCTTCGAGCCGCCCCGTGGCGACTGGATCGCGGTCTCCTCGTCCTGGTCCCAGACCAGCGGCCAGCCCAGCGCCTCGTGCCAGAAGTAGCCGACCGCCTGGGAGCCGTCGCAGTTGACCGCGCCGACGAAGCCGCAGCCGGCGAGGAAGTTGTTGCCCGCCTCGGTGACGCAGAACTCGTTGCCCTCGCCGTCGGCGAGCACCACGTGCCCCTCGTCGCCCCGCTGGCCGACGTCGGCGTGCCGCCCGCCCAGCTCGATCGCCCGGGCCACCGTCTCCCGCTGGCCCTGCGACGACGCGCTGGTCAGGTCGAAGTGGATGCGGTTCTGCCCGACCTTCGGCGTGTCGGCCGGCAGGAACCGGATGCGGAGGACGGCGTCGCCGTCGGGCCGCAGCGCAACCCCCTCGCCGGGGTCGTCGACCACCTCCCGGCCGAGCAACCCGGCCCAGAAGCGCGCGAGCCGCAGCGGCTCCCGCGCGTCGACACTGATCGCGAAGAGGTCGATCGTCATCGCGGTGTTCGTCTCCGATCCGCTGCCCGGCCCGAAGGCGACCCAGCCGGCCCGTGGGCAGCAACCCGGCCGGCTGGGCGCCGAGCGTAGGACGCGACGGCCGGCGGCGCAGCCGATTTAACCGGGCGCGCGGGTCACTTCGCCGGCAGGCCGGCGGCCGTGCGGACACCCCGGTCGACCCACCGGGCCAGGTCGGCGTCGCGCGCGCAGGCCGACGGGTCGACGGTGACCCAGCCGCGCATCGGCCGCCCGCGCATCACGGTCGCCTCGGCGCCGGGCTCGGCGAGCGCCCGCGCGGACTCCGCCGGGTCGACGCGCACCATCAGGCCGCCCGCGCCCCGGATCACCACGGCCATGTTGCCGCGCAGCATCATCGCCAGGCCGCCGAACATGCGTCGTTCGTCGATGCCGGGCTCGCGCCCGACCAACTCGCGCACCCGGTTCGCCAGGTCCTCGTCGTATGCCACGCCGGCATCCTGGCAGGCGGGTCCGACATCGTGGCGGCGGCCGGTCAGGCGCCGATGCGCTGCTCGGGCACGGACAGGCCGTAGAGCGCCATCAGCTCCGGGCTGTCGATCCGGCTGCCGTCGGCCACCGCGTCGCAGGCGATGTCGACGATCTGGTCCTTGTGCGCCAGCAGGTAGGGCCGGGCGCCGACGTCGGCGCTGGCCAGCGTGGCGATGCCGGGCCAGTGCCGGCGGCCGAAGAGCATCGGGTAGTTGCGCAGGCCCTCGTAGGTGGCGCAGACCAGCGCGTCCGGGTAGGGCAGGGCGGCCACCCGCCGCACCGCCGCGGCGGTGAGACCGGGCATGTCCACCGGCACCACGACGACCGCCTCGATGTCGTCGTCGGTCAGCGCGGCGAGCCCGGCCCGGATCGAGGAGCCGACGCCGGTCCCCCAGGCCCGGTTGACCACGACCGTGGCGCCGGTCAGGTCGGTGGTCCGCCGCACCTGCTCGGCCGCCGCGCCGAGCACGACCACGACCTGCGCGCAGCCGGACTCGGTCATGGTGTCGACCATCCGGCTCACCAGCGGCTTCTCCCCCTGGTGCAGCAGCGCCTCGGGTCCGCCGATGCGGCGGCCGCCGCCAGCGGCGATGATCATTGCAGCGATCCGGTTCAGCGGTGCCCCCTCGACCAGGGGGACGGACCGGGCACAGCAGCGCCCGGTCCGTCCCGTCGTACGCACATGGGGCCCAACGAGCGCGCGCGGGACCGGGTAGCGGGGCAAAACGGAAAATTGTGTGACTATGCCGCATCGGCGTAGCAGTCCACCGTGGACACGTCGAGCGGGAAGCGGACCGGGGTGTCGCCGAACAGCAGCCGGGTGGCCCGCGCGCCGGCCGCGGAAACCGCCTCGGTGACCGCCTCCGCCGCACCGACCGGACAGTGCACCATCACCTCGTCGTGCTGAAAGAAGACCAGCTCACCGCCGGTGCCGGCCAGCTCGGCACGGAGCGTGGCCAGCAGCGTCGAAGCCCACTCGGCGGCGGTGGCCTGAATGACGAAGTTGCGGGTGAACCGCCCCCGGGAGCGGGCCGCCCGCGCCGACGGGCTGTGCGGATCCACCTCGCCGTCCGACGCCGGATCGTCGGAGTCGGCGAACCCCACCGCGCCCGGCGGGCAGGTGCGACCCAGCCACGACCGGACCAGCCCACCCGCCTCGCCGGTGCGCGCCGCCGCCTCGACGTAGCCGAACGCGGTCGGGTAGCTCTTCCGCAGCACCGCCAGGGCCGGCACCGCCGCGCCGCCGGTCTGCCCGTACATCGCGCCGAGCAGCGCCACCTTGGCCCGGGCCCGGTCACCGGCGAAGGCGTCGCGGGCCAGCGCCGCGTAAAGATCGCCGGCCCCACCCGCGGCGGCCAGCCGCTCGTCCCCGGAGACCGCGGCGAGGACCCGGGGTTCGAGCTGACCGGCGTCGGCCACCACGAACGTCCACCCCGGGTCGGCCACCACCGCCCGCCGGATCACCTTCGGGATCTGCAACGCGCCGCCGCCCCGCGTCGCCCACCGACCGGAGACCACGCCACCGGGCACGTACTCCGGGTGGAACCGGCCGCCGGACACCCAGGCGTCGCGCCAGGCCCAACCGTGCGCCGTCCAGATCCGGTAGAGCTCCTTGTATTCCAGGACCAGCGGCACCGCCGGGTGCTCCACCCCGCGCAGCACCCAGGCCCGGGTGTTCGGCAGCTCCACGCCCGCGCGGGCGAACGCCCGCAACAGCTCCGCCGGCGAGTCGGCGTGCAACCGGCGTACGCCGAACGCGGCGGCGATCCGCGCCTGCAGATCGGCCAGCCGACGCGGCGGCCCGCCGACCGGGGACGGCTCACCGAGCAGCTCGGCCAGGATCGCGTCGTGCACGTCGACCCGCCACGGCAGGCCGGCCGCGCCCATCTCGGCGGCCACCAGCGCGCCGGCCGACTCGGCGGCCACCAGCAGGCGGAACCGGCCGGGCTGGGCGGTCGCGGCGATCCGGGCGAGCTGGTCGGCGTACACCCGGGTCAGCGCCGTGAGGCCGGGGCCCGGCGGGCCGGACGGCGCGTCGAAGAGCGCGACCTGGCCGTGGCCGGGCGGCTCCGGCGGGCGGGGCGTCGGGTCGGGCGGGACCGGCGCGCCGGTCAGCCGGGCCCAGGCGGCGGGCAGCGCGCGCGGCTCGCCCCAGCGGCCGGCGTGCCCGAGCAGCAACGCCTCGGTCAGCTCGACGTCGTGGCAGCGGTCGAGCCGGACCCCGGCGCGCAGCAGAGCCGGGTAGACGCCCGCGCCGGCGGCCCACACCCAGCGGGGCCGCTCGGCGGCTTCGCGTGCGGCGACCGCGGCGGCCAGGTCGGGCGTCTCCTCGGCCGGGCCGGCCGGGCTGCCGTCGGCGTGCAGCGGTCGCAGCACGCCGCCGCCCCGCTCGTCCGTCACCACCGCCACCAGCACGGACGTGATTCTGCCTCGCCCCACCGACACGCTGCGCGTGTAAGGCGGGGGCCCCGCTTAACGTTTTCCGCATAGGCGGGGCCCCCGCTTAACACCACGCGGTTGAGCGGGGGCCCCGCCTGGCGCACGCCCCGGCGGGGTAGGGCGGCTACTTGCCGACGCCGGCGGTGAGGCCGGACTGCACCTGGCGCTGGAAGACGATGTACACGATCAGCACCGGCAGCATCGCCATGGTCACCCCGGCGAACAAACCGGACCAGTCGGACTTGTAGCCCTGGTTGACCGACAGCTCGATCAGACCCTGCGCGATCACCTGGTGCTTCGGCTCACCGGCCACCGACTGCATCAGCAGCGTCGGCAGGTACCACTGGTTCCACTGGCCGAGCACGTTGAAGATGCCGATGCTGATCAGGCCCGGCTTGGCCATCGGCAGCATCACGCTGAAGAACGTGCGGGTGTGCGACGCCCCGTCGACCTGGGCCGCCTCGGCGATCGAGTCGGGCAGCGTCCGGAAGAACGAGTGCATGAAGAAGATCGTGAACGACAGCGACCAGGCCACGTAGACCAGGATCAGCATCAGGTGCTTGTTCGGGCCGAGCAGCGGGAAGCTGATCCCGGTGTTGTAGACGCCCTTGAACAGCGGCACCGCCGCCAGGTAGATCGGCAGGGTCAGCCCGGACAGGAACATGTAGTAGATCAGCCGGTTGCCGCGGAACTCGAACCGCGCCAGCGCGTACGCGGCCATCGAGCCGAGCAGCATGGTCAGCGTGACGCTGCCGACCAGCACCAGCACGGTGTTCAGGAAGAACGCGCCGAGGTGCCCCTCGGTCCAGGCCCGGCCGAAGTTCTCCCAGTGCAGCTTGTCCGGGATCAGCGAGAGCGGCTTCCGGATCACCTCGGAGTCGTCCTTGAACGACGACATCACCACCCACAGCAGCGGGTAGATGACCATCAACGTCCACACCACGAGGAACACGTGGGAGAAGCCGTTGAAGATCCGGGAGCCGACACCGCCGCGGTGCCGCTCCCCTCGGCGTACGGGGCCCGGGGTGGACCCGGTGGCGGCCTTGTCGGCCCGGTCGAGACCGTGCGTCGCCGTGCTCATCGCCGCGCCTCCTTCAGTACTCGATACGGTCACGACGGGTGATCCTCAGCTGCAGCGCGGCGAGCAGGATCGTGAAGATCGCCAGCGCCACACCCATCGCGCAGGCGTAGCCGAACTGGCCCTTCTGGAACGCGGTGAAGTTGAGCACCGACGCGAAGATCTCACTGGCGTGGTTCGGCCCGCCCTGGCTCGGCGTCATGACGAAGACCAGCGCGTACATGTCCAGCGCGATGAAGCCGAGGTAGACCCAGGCGACCGAGATGGTGTCGCGCAGCAGCGGCAGGGTCACCTTGAAGAACGTGTGGAACCGGCCCGCGCCGTCGAGGATGGCGGCCTCGTAGATGTCCTTCGGGATCGACTGCATGGCCGCGGAGAAGAGCACCATGTAGAAGCCGGCGCCGCTCCACACCGCGATGAGCAGCAGCCACCAGAGCACCGCCGGGATGCCGAGGAACGGCTCCGGGTCGGCGGTGAAGGCGATCGGGTTGTCCGCGTCCACCAACCCGATCTTGATCAGCAGTCCGTTGATCAGCCCCTGCTCGTCGCTGCGGTAGATCTGCTGCCACATCACCGCGACGACGACCAGCGAGAGCACCTGCGGGAAGAAGAAGATGACCTTGTAGAGGCCGGATCCGAACACCCCTCGGATGCCGGCCCTGTCCTCGCGCCCGCCCACGTTGAGCAGGAACGCGAGGAGCAGGGCCAGCCCGATGGTGAACAGCGGCACGGTGACCAGGAAGAAAACGTTGTGCCAGAACGCCTTCCGGATCAGTTCGTCGGAGAACAGCCGGACATAGTTGTCCAGCCCGACGAAGCGCTGGGAGTCCGAGTACCCACCCCAGTCGGTCAACGAGTACCCGGCCGCCTGCGCGAACGGCCACACCACGTAGAACAGGTACAGCGCGACGGGCAGGGCCAGGAAGCCCGTGACGAAACGCGCGACTCCGTGCCGCATTTGACTCACTTCCTCGACGAGATCAGGCGGTGCGGGTCTGCTTCTTGATCGACGAGTCCTTGGCGACCTTGTCGGCGGCCGCCTGCATCTTGTCGACGAACTGCTGGGCGGTGAGCCGGCCGGCGAAGAGCTCCTCGGAGAGGTTCTGGCTCTCCTTGTCCAGGTCGGCGTAGAAGTCCGGGAACTTGACCGAGATCAGGTCCGAGCTGCCACCCTTCACCAGGGCGTTGGCCGAGGCGAGCGCGCTGTCCTGGACCTTGTCGCCGGAGCCCTTGGTCGAGGCCAGCGACTTGGTCAGCTCGGCGAACTTCGCCGAGCCCTCCTTGGACAGGATGGCCCGCAGGAACTCCTTGGCGGCCGCCTTGTTCGGCGCCTTGCTGGGCACCACGAAACCCTCGCCGGAGGAGGCGAAGACGTCCTTGGCGGACTTGTCGCCGCTGTTGCTCCAGTAGTCCGAGATGGTCAGCTCGAAGCCCGGCGGGATGGTCGCCGCCATCTCGTTCTTCAGCCACGTGCCGACCTGGATGAACGCGGCCTTGCCGTCCAGCCACGCCTGCTGCGACTGGGTGTGGTTGAGCTTGCCCGGCAGCAGCAGCTTGTCCTTGACCAGCTTCTCCCACGGCTGGAGCGCCGCGACGATGCCGTCGGCCTTCCAGGCGCCGTCCTTCAGGTTGTCGATGTCGATGACGGCCTGCTTGCCGACCGCCTTCCAGATGCTGGCGAACAGCCCCCAGCGCGGGTAGTAGCCGTGGATGGCGTCGTGCACGTACGGCGCCATGCCCTTGGCCTTGATCTTCGGCGCCAGGGCGAAGAACTCGTCCCAGGTCGTCGGCGCCGTCCAGCCCTCCTTCTTGAACAGGGCGGCGTTGTACCAGTTGCCCCAGACCGTGTAGGCCACGTTCACCACGTAGAACTTGCCGTTCTGGGTGCCGTCGCCGACCGTGCCCGGCAGCAGCGAGTCGCCGACCGTGCCCTCGCCGTCCCAGGCGGGCGCGGTGAGCAGGTCGTCGAGCGGCTCGATGGCGCCCTCGTTGATCAGCGTGCTGCGGTCCATCATGTCGGCGCCCGAGTTCATCACCAGGTCGCTCGGCTGGGTCGCCATCTTCGGCTGCTCTTCGGTCTTGATCTTCTGGGTGGAAGACATGTTGACCGTGACCTTGGGGTGCTTGGCGTTGAAGACGACGGTGTCCTCCTTGGCCCACTGGTCGCCCAGCCCACCGTTGAAGACCACCACCTTGACGGCGCTGTCGTCCTTGACGCCGAACGGGTTGTCCTTGCTCTTGGCCGCGCCGCCGCCGCTGTCGGACTTGCTCGGCTCGCTGCCGGCGCAGGCGCTGAGCAGACCGGCCGCCGGAACGGCCAGCAGGCCCGCCGCGCCGGCGCGCTGCAGCAGGGTCCGACGGCTGAGGTCGGACTTCTCGGGGGTAACCGACATGGTGTCTCTCCTTGTGGTGTCGGGTCAGGCGGTCCGCCGGAGGCGCCCGGCGTACCGCGACTCGAGGGCGAGGTTGTGCTCGTCCCCACCGGGGACGTTGGCGGAGAGGTAGATAGGGGGTACCTCTCCGGCCTGGTGGAACCGTCGTACGACCTCGGCGGTCAGCAGCTGCGCCAGCAGCGCCGCGGTGACCGAGGAGACCGCACAGACCGCGCCGCCGCCCTCGAGCGGCAGCAGTGCGTCGCCGTACGGCGCGCCGTTGTCCAGCACGACGTCGGCGAGGTCGGCGAGCCGGTGCCCGGAGGGGTGCCGAGGGGCGACCCGGGCGGTGTGCTCGACCGAGGTGACCGCGATCAACGGATGACCACCGCGCTTGACCAGCGTCGCCAGCTCGACCACCGAGCCGTTGATGCCTGATTGCGAGGCGACCACGAACACGTCCTCCGGCTGCGGCGCGGCCAGGGCGTAGAGCCGGTGCGCCACCTCCGGGTCGCGTTCCAGCTTGGGGTCGGCGAGCACGTCGCGGGGCGCGTCGCCGTGCAGCACGAGGTCGTGCAGGGAGAGTCGGTTGGTGGGGACCAGACCGCCGGCGCGCGCCACCAGCTCGGCGGCGAACGCCTCGGAGTGGCCGGCGCCGAACGCCTGCAGGACACCACCGGCGCGCAGGCCGCCGGCGATCAGGTCCGCCGCCCGGTCCACCGCCACCGCCTGGCTGTCCACCAGCCGGTCGAGCACCGGGCGGACGGCGTCCGCGTACCGCTGGGCACTGATCATGAGAGGGACCCCTTCGCGGCCTTGTGCCCGTCGACGGCCTGGGCGGTACGCCGGAAGGCCGCGTGGGCGCGGTCGTGGGTGCGCTGCGCCACCGCGATGTAGAGCAGGTCGAGCACGACGAGCTGCGGGTGCCGGGCGGAGAGCGCGTCCGGCCGGAAGGTCGTCGCCTGGCTGGCGGTGACCAGGACGATGTCGGCGAGTTCGGCCAGCGGCGAGCGGGGGAAGCCGGTCAGCGCGACGGTGGTCGCACCCCGGCTGCCGGCCTCGGCGAGCAGCTCGATGGTCTCCCGGGTCTGGCCGGTGTGCGAGATGCCGAGCGCGACGTCGCCGACGCCGAGCAGCGCGGCGCTGGCCAGCCCCTCGTGCACATCGCTCCAGGCCCAGGCGGCCACCCCGATGCGGTGCAGGCTGAACTGCATCTCCTCGCCGACCAGGGCGCTGCCGCTGGCGCCGAAGATGTTCACCCGGTTGGCCCCGGCGATGGCGACCGCCGCCCGTTCCACCTCGGCCAGGTCGAGCAGCGCGGCGGTGTCGTGCATGGCGCGGGTGTCGGCGGCCATGATCTGGTCGAGCACCCGGGACAGCGGGTCGCCGGGCTGGATCTCCCGGCCGATGTCCACGGTCCAGCCGGCGGAGCGGGCCCGGCCGGTCTCGGCGGCGATGCCGAGCCGCAGGTCGGCGTAGCCCTCGAAGCCCATCGCCCGGCAGAACCGGGTGATCGTCGCGGGTGAGGTGCCGCTCCGCTCGGCCAGCTCCACGATGGTCGCCCGGGCCGCCGCCTCCGGGTCGCTGAGCACGTGCTCGGCGACCCGGCGCAGCGCCCCGGTCAGCTCACCCGCGCCGGCCCGGACCCTGGCCAGCACCCCGTCGCCCCGCCGGTCGGCCGGGGCGGCATCGACCACCGCGGTCGCCGCGGAGGTGTCGACGTCGTGCTCGGCCATCGGCGGGAGCCTTTCGGAAAAGAGTGTTAACTGTTAGTGGTAAAAGTTCTTACTGAAGGGCCCTCCGTGTCAAGACCGTGGGCGAAGTTTTCAAACTGTTACCTGGGACGCCGGCGCGATCTTGCGCCGGACACACCCGGGCGGCCAGCATGAGGACCATGTCGGACACCGTCGTGGTCGGCCTCGACGTCGGGGGCACGTCCACCCGCGCCACCGCCCTGAGCCTCGACGGGGCCCGCCTGGGCACCGGCCGCGCCGGCGGCGGCAACCCGACCAGCCACGGCGCCGAGCCGGCCGCCGCCGAACTGCTCGCCGCCCTGCGCGCGGCGCTCGCCGACGTCGATCCCACCCGGGTACGCGCCGGCGTGATCGGCCTCGCCGGCGCCGGCCGCCTCCTGGCCGACCCGCTGGGGCGCGCCGCGTTCGACCGGGCCTGGGCCGAGGCGGGGCTGCGCTGCCCGTACACGGTGCACGGCGACGCCCTGGTCGCCTACGCCTCCGGCACCGCCGCCCCGGACGGCACCGTGCTCATCGCCGGCACCGGCGCGATCGCCGCCCAGGTGCGCGACCTGCGCCTGGACCGCACCGCCGACGGCCACGGCTGGCTGCTCGGCGACGCCGGCTCCGGGTTCTGGCTCGGCCGCGAGGCGGTCCGCCGACTGCTCGCCGACCTGGACCGCGCCGACGCGCCGGGCGAGTTGGGCCGCCAGGTGCTGGCGGAGCTGACCGGCGCCGACGAGGTCGCCGCCCGCCCCCGCGCGACTGTCGACGCCGTGGTGCAGGCGGTCACCCGGCGTACGCCGGTGGAGCTGGCCCGCTTCGCGCCGCTGGTCGTGGCGGCGGCCCGCACGGGCGAGCCGACCGGCACCGCCCTGATCGCCGAGGCCGCCGCGTTGCTGGCCGAGAGCGTGTCCCGGATCCGGCCCGCCGGCGCGACCGACCCCGTGGTGCTCGGCGGCGGCCTGCTCACCGGCGACACCCCGCTGGCCGCCGCGGTCCGCGCCGAACTGGCCCGCCGCTGGCCGGCCGCGCCCCGGCACAGTGCCGGGGACGGCGCCGCCGCCGCGGCCTGGCTCGCCGCCCGGGACCTGCCCGAGGTGACCGACCCGACGGCGCTGCACGCCCGGCTCGTCCCGCCGCCCACCTGACCCGCGCCCCGCGCCCCGCGCCCCGCGCCCCGCGCCCCGCGCCCCGCGCCCCGCGCCCCGCGCCCCGCGCCCCGCGCCCCGCGCCCCGCGCCCCGCGCCCCGCGCCCCGCGCCCCGCGCCCCGCGCCCCGCGCCCCGCGCCCCGCGCCCCGCGCCCCGCGCCGACGGATGGTAGTCCTCCACGCCCCCCTTTGGAGCTGAGAGCAGGCACGACTCAACGCGGTCGAAGGCAGCAGCGGTGTGTGAGTCGTTCCTGCTCTCAGCTCCAAAGGCATCCGCGAGTCGTCCTGCCCGTCGGCGGCGGGCGGTCGCACGGTGCCGACGAACTTGATGACGCGGGTGAATCAGGGGCGGTCCGGCCGCCGTGACTCGTTCGCGTCATCAAGTTTGTCGGCACGGACCGGCTACCTCACCCTCCCGGCCCGCGGGCGTCGGGAACGGGTCCGTCGGCGGTAAGGGCCGGGCGGTGCGGCGGGCCGCCCCGTCGAGCCGCTGATCGGGTCGGGGGACGGTCGACGACGCCGCCCGGCCGATCCGATCAGAATCGGTCAGCAGCGCCAGTCCCCATGGGAGATTCTTCCGATCGGACGCGACGAGGGCCGGCCGACAGCATCGGCCGGCCCTCGGGGTCCGCTCAGGCGTTCGGGTTGCCCTGCTGCCCGGGGTGCCACCCCTGCTGAGCCGCCTGGCCCGGGTGCGCAGCGGGCGGCGGGTACGCCCCGCCCTGCTGCGAGGCGCCATAGGGCGCGGACTGACCCTGCTGCGGGGTGCCATAGGGCGCGGGCTGACCCTGCTGCGGCGCGCCAAACTGGGCCGGCTGGCCCTGCTGCGGCGCGCCAAACTGGGCCGGCTGGCCCTGCTGCGGGGTGCCGTACGGGGCGGGCTGGCCCTGGGCGGGCGGGAAGCCGGGGGCCGGCTGGCCGTGCCCGGACGGCGGGAACATGCCCTGCTGCGGCGGACCGGCGAACTGGTGCGCCGCGGCCCGCTCGCGCGCCTCCTTGCGGGCCTTCACCGCGCGCACGATCAACAGTATCGGCAGGATGAAGACGTAGAAGAAGATCCGGTAGTCGCCGCCGTCGAAGAGGAACAGCAGGTAGAAGCCGTACCCGAAGAAGGCCAGGCCGACGACCACGTTGAGGATGCGCGAACCGGTCCCCTGCTCCTTGATGGCGACGCCGACGGCGACCATCGCGATGCCGCCGATGAGTGTGCCGGCTCACCTTATTGGAACGACCTCACTTGAGCTGCCCGGCGGTCAGGCCAGCCTGGATCTGGCGCTGGAAGGCCACGTAGACCACCAGCACCGGCAGCACCGCGATGGTCAACCCGGCGAAGAGCTGGGCGTAGTCGCCGGCGTAGCCCTGGCTGACCGCGAGTGAGCTGAGGCCCTGGGCGAGCATCCGGTTCGGCCCGTCGCCGGGGATGAGCACCTGGGGCAGCAGGAACTGGTTCCAGTGGCTGAGGAAGTTGAAGATCCCCACACTGATCAGTCCCGGTCGCGCCATCGGCAGCATCACCCGGAAGAAGAGCCGGAAGTGGCCGCAACCGTCGATCATCGCGGCCTCCGCCACCGAGGTCGGCAGCGTACGGAAGAACGCGGTCAGGAAGAACACCGTGAACGGCAGCGAGTACGCCGTGTACACCAGGATCAGCCCCGGCCAGGTGCCGAGCAGGCCCACGCTGCGCACCACGAAGAAGAGCGGCACCAGCGCCAGGAACACCGGGAACATCATGCCGCCGACGAACAGGTAGTAGACCACCTGACGACCGCGGAACTCGTAGCGGGCGAAGACGTACGCGGCGGTGGCGCCGAGCAGCATGGTCAGAGTCAGCGAGCCGGTCACCACCACCAGGCTGTTGAAGAAGAACCGGCCGATGTGGGCGGTGGTCCAGGCCCGCGCCCAGTTGTCGAACCGCAACGCCTCGGGCAGGCCCCACGGGTCGGCGATGATCTCGCCGTTGCTCTTCAGCGAGCTGAGCAGCATCCAGGCCAGCGGCAGGATGGTCATCGCCGCCCAGAGCAGCAGGAACCCGTGTGAGAAGGCGTTCGCCACCCCCGTCTCGCGGCGCGGCGGGCGGTCCGCCGGGGCGGTGTCGCGCGGTACGGCGGCGGTGGGCGCGCCGGTGTCGACTGTGGTCACGAGTACTCGATCCGATCACGCCGGGCGGTCCGCAGCGCCAGCACCGCCACCGAGAGGGTCAGGAAGAACATGGCCACGCCGATCGCCGACGCGTACCCGAACTTGTTCTCGCTGCCGAACGAGGTGTCGTACATCCGCAGGCCGATCACGTCGGAGGAGAAGTTCGGGCCGCCGTTGGTCATGAGCTGGACCAGGATGAAGCCGTCCAGCGCGGCGATGGCCAGGTAGATCCAGGCGACCTGGATGGTGTCCCAGAGCAGCGGGATGGTGATCTTGCGCAGCATGGTGGCCCGGGACGCGCCGTCGAGCAGCACCGCCTCGTAGATGTCACGCGGGATGGCCTGCATGGCGGCGCCGAACAGCACCACGTAGAACCCGACGTTGCTCCACACCATCACGGCCAGCACGCACCAGAACGCGAACCGCGGATCGCCCAGCCAGGCCGGCGGCTCGGCCAGCCCGACCGCGCGTAGCGCGCCGTTGAGCAGGCCGCTGGTCGGACTGTAGATCTCCTTCCACAGCAACGCGATGATCACCACGGAGAGCACCTGCGGGAAGAAGTAGACCAGCCGGTAGACCGAGGTTCCACGTACCCCGGTCACCCCGGCGCGGCCCTTGCGGCCCCCCATGGTGAGCATGCTGGCGAAGAAGAGACCCAGCGCGATGGTCACCACCGGCACCACCGCGAGCAGGATCGCGTTGTTCTTCAGCGCGTTCCAGACGTACCCGTCGTGCAGCAGGGTGCGGAAGTTCGCCAGGCCGACCTGGTCGGCCTGCGCGGAGTAGCCCAGCCAGTCGGTGGTCGAGATCTGGAACGCCTGGAGGTACGGCGAGAGCACGAAGATGCCGTAGACCGCCAGCGGTGGCAGCAGGAAGCTGAGGATCAGCGGGAGTCGACCGTGTCGCATCCGATCGTCACGCGGCCCGCTTGTACTTCTTGACCGAGGTGTCCTGCGCGATCGAGTCGGCGCCCTTCTGGCACTGGTCGAGGAACTCGGCCGGGGAGATCCGGCCGCTGAAGAACTCGCCGCAGGCCGCGTCGACCAGGTTGCGCTCCAGCTTGCGGTAGTAGTTGTTGTAGACCCAGTTGAAGCCGTTGGACCCGGACGCGTCGAGCGCCTTGACCACGGTGGCGAGCCCGAACGGCAGCTCGACGCCGTCAGTGGCGCCGGCGACCACGGGCAGGCTGGCGACCTTCTTCGTGAAGTCCTGCGCGCCCTTGCGCGACAGCATGGTCCGGAAGTATTCCAGCCCGCCGGCGGTGTTCTTCGCCTTCGCCGGCACCATGAACGGCTCGCCCGCGGTGCCTCGGATCGCCTCGAACGGCAGCTTGTCGCCGCTGCCCAGGCTCGGGGTGGGCGCGACGGTCATGTTGAACCCGGCCGGGGTGACGTCCTTCTGCTCGCTCTCCAGCCAGGAGCCGCAGGAGATGAACGCGGCCTTGCCCTGGCACCAGGCGGTCTGCGACTGCTTGTGGTCCAGGCCCGGGGAGCCGGCGAGGATGAACTTGTCCTTGACGATCTGGTACCAGGCGTCGGCGGCGGTCTTCATGGCGTCCGACTTCCAGGCGTTGGGCTCCAGGTTGTCGATGGCCAGCGCGACCGAGGGCCCGCCCAGCTTGATCGCGGTGGAGATCAGCGGCCAGCTCATGTAGCGGGGGTGCAGGCCGGCGTACGTCCAGGGGGCGATGCCGGCGGCCTTGATCTGCCGGCAGAGCGCGATGTGCTCGTCCCAGGTCTTGGCGTAGGTCCAGCCGCGGTCGGCGAAGAGCTTGGTGGAGTGCCAGATGCCGTACACCGTGTAGGTGTAGTTGAGCACCAGGAACTTGCCGTCGTAGGAGCCGACCTCGACGGTGCCGGGCAGCAGCGTGTCCTTGACCGTCTTGCCGGGTGCGTCGAGGCTCGGCGCGGCGAGCAGGTCGCTCAGGTCGGCCAGCGCGTTCTGCGAGACCAGGCCGTTGAAGTCGATCTGGCCGGCGCCGGAGTTGTTGACCACGTCCGGCGGGCTGCCGTCGACGAAGCGCGGCTGGAGTGTCTTGCTGATCTCCTGGGTGGCCGAGTGCTTGATCTCCGCCTTCGGGTACCTCTCCTTGTACATGGCCTCGTGGGCCTTGGCGTAGTCCTCGCCGAAGCCGCCGTTGAAGATGACCACCTCGAGCGGGGCGTCCTCCTTCACGCCGAGCGGGTTCTGCTCGCTCTTGGTGCCCTTGTACGCCCCGGCGTCGCCCTTGTCGTCGCCGCCGGAGGTGGCACATCCGGTGAGCAGCCCGGCGGCGGGGGTGGCCAGCAGGCCGGCGGCGGCGCTGCGTCGAAGGATCTCACGCCTGTTCATCGCATCTCCTCGTTGGCTCTGTCGCTTCTCTTCACGAGACACGTTTTCGTTGAAGAATTTCTACGCCGACGAGACGCGGACCACAAGACCTCAGGGCCGAACCGTTATCCGTACCGGTCGGCGGAGGCTGGCATAGCCTGGGCTCATGCGCCGCCTGCGGCAGCTCGCCGAGCGCACGCCGCCGGGGCGGGATCGCTACGTCGACCTGCTCCGGGCGCTGGCCATCGCCATGGTCGTCCTCGGCCACTGGGGCGTGACCGTGATCGGCCACGAGCACGGCCGTCCGTCCGGCCACTCGGCGCTGGCCGACCTGCCCTGGGCCTGGCCGCTGACCTGGGTGGCCCAGGTGATGCCGGTGTTCTTCCTGGTCGGCGGCTACGCCAACGCCGCCTCGCTGACCGCCCGCCGGGCCCGGGGCGGCACCGCGACCGGCTGGCTGGTGGACCGCAGTGCCCGGCTGGTCCGGCCGACCACCGCGCTGCTGCTGGTGCTGGCCGCCGGCGCCACCGTCGCGACCCTGCGCGGGGCCGACCCGACGCAGGTCCGCACCGTGGTCTGGTTCGCCACCATCCCGCTGTGGTTCCTGGTCGCCTACTTCGTGGTGGTGGCGCTGACCCCGCCGATGTACGCGCTGCACCGCCGGTTCGGCCTCGCCGTCCCGGTGGCGCTGGCCGGTCTCGTCGCGCTCGGCGACCTCGGCCGGCTCCTCGGCCCGGCCGTCCTGGCCGACGGCAACTACCTGTTCGCCTGGCTGGCCGTGCACCAGCTCGGCTTCGCCTGGTACGACGCGAGCCGGCTGGACGCCCGCTCGACCGGGACGGCAGGCCCCGATCCGCGCCACGCCGCCGAGCGGACCGGCCTGCGCCGTCGGCGGCTGCCGCTGTCCCGTCGGGCGGGCGCGACGCTGGTGGCGGTCGGGCTGGCCGCGCTGGTGCTGCTCACGGTCGTCGGGCCGTACCCGGTGGCGATGCTGCACGTGGCCGGCGAGAAGCTGGACAACGCCGCCCCGCCCAGCGTGGCGCTGCTCGCCGCGGCCACCACCCAGCTCGGGCTGATCCTGCTGCTGCGCGGCCCGGCCGGGCGGCTGCTGCGCCGGTCCGGGGCGTGGCAGGCGGTGATCGCGGTCAACGCGGTGGTGCTGACCGTCTTCCTCTGGCACCTGACCGCCGCGGTCCTGCTGGTCGGCCTGCTCGACGCGCTCGGCGTGCTGCCCACTCCCCCGGTCGGCTCGGCGACCTGGTGGGCCTGGCGGATCCCGTGGCTGGCCGCCCTGGCCGTGGTGCTGACCGCGCTGGTCGCCGTCTTCGGCCCGATCGAGGCCCGCACCCGCCGTGTGTCGGGTCCGCCCGGCCGGCCGGGCAGCAGGCCCGGCGGCGGTGGCCGCGCCGGCGCGTACGGCCCGACGGCTACCGCGCTGGCCGTCGCCGGGTACGCCGCGCTGGTCGCCGGGCTGCTGCTGAACAGCCTGGCGCCGAAGACCGCGCCGGAGCCGCTCGGCCTGCCCGCCCCGGCGCTGGTGGCGTACCTGGCCGGGGCGGGACTGCTGCGGCTGCTCAGGTCTGGGTGGGGAAGCCGAGGTTGACCCCGCCGTGGCGCGGGTCGAGCCAGCGGCTGGTGACCACCTTGCCCCGGGTGAAGAACGCGACCCCGTCGGCGCCGTGCGCGTGCAGGTCACCGAAGAGCGACGCCTTCCACCCGCCGAACGAGTAGTAGGCCATCGGCACCGGGATCGGCACGTTGACGCCGACCATGCCGGCCTCCACCTCGTGCTGGTAGCGCCGGGCGGCACCGCCGTCGTTG
Organism: Micromonospora ferruginea; assembly: GCF_013694245.2. Lineage (NCBI taxonomy): Bacteria > Bacillati > Actinomycetota > Actinomycetes > Micromonosporales > Micromonosporaceae > Micromonospora > Micromonospora robiginosa. The sequence goes on along the minus strand of NZ_CP059322.2, from coordinate 907,812 downwards.
GTGAAGATCGCCGTGCCGTTGCCGTACGGGCTGGCGTTGACCAGCTCCACCGCCTCGTCGTACGAGCCGACCCGCAGCACGCTCAGCACCGGACCGAAGATCTCGTCGGTGTAGATCGACATCTCCGGCCGGACGTGGTCGAAGAGGGTCGGGCCGAGCCAGAAGCCGCCCGGCTCGCCGTCCGGCGTGACGGTGCGCCCGTCCACCACCGGCACCGCGCCGGCCGACACCCCGGACTCGACGTACGACCGGACCCGCCGGGCGTGCGCGGCGGTGACCAGCGGTCCCATGTCGCAGCCGCGCCGGCCGTCCCCGGTGCGCAGCCGGGCCATCCGCTCGGCGATCCGCTCGACCAGCGCGTCGGCCACCGGCTCCACCGCGACCAGCGCGGAGATCGCCATGCACCGCTCCCCCGCCGAGCCGAACCCGGCGTTGACCGCGGCGTCGGCGGCCAGGTCCAGGTCGGCGTCGGGCAGCACCACCATGTGGTTCTTCGCCCCGCCCAGCGCCTGCACCCGCTTGCCGGCCAGCGCGCCGCGCTGGTGCACGTAGCGGGCCACCGGGGTGGAGCCGACGAACGACACGGCCTTCACGCCGGGGTGGTCGAGCAGCGCGTCGACCGCCTCCTTGTCGCCGTTGACCACGTTGAGCACCCCGTCGGGCAGGCCCGCCTCGGTGAACCACTCGGCCAGCAGCAGCGCCGCGCTCGGGTCCTTCTCGCTCGGCTTGAGCACCACCGCGTTGCCGCAGGCGATCGCCACCGGCACGAACCACAGCGGCACCATCACCGGGAAGTTGAACGGGGAGATCACCGCGACCACGCCCAGCGGCTGCCGCAGGCTGTACGAGTCGACCTCGGTGGACACGTTCTCGCTGAACCCGCCGCGCAGCGCCGAGGCGATGCCGCAGGCGTACTCGATCACCTCCAGGCCGCGCTGCACCTCGCCGGCGGCGTCCGCGAGGACCTTGCCGTGCTCGGCGGTGATCGCCTCGGCGAGCCGGTCGCGGCGGGCGTGCACCAGCTCGCGCACCGCGAACATCACCGCCGTGCGCCGGGCCAGCGAGGCGTCCCGCCAGTCGCGCGCGGCCCGCTCGGCGGCCTCCACCGCGCCGGCCACGTCGGCGGCGCCGGCCAGCGCCACCTGCCCGGTACGCCGGCCGGTGGCCGGGTCGAAGACGTCGCCGCGCCGCTCGGACTCCCCGGTGGTCCGCTTGCCGTCCACGTAGTGCCCGATGAGGTTCACGCCGCCGCTCCGATCGAGGTGCCGATCGCGTCGACCAGGATGGCCAGGCCCTCGCGGGCCTCGTCCTCGGTGAGCGTCAGCGGTGGACCCATCCGCACCACGTTGCCGTACAGGCCGCCCTTGCCGACCAGCAGGCCGCCGGCGCGGCACGCCTCGAAGACCCGGGTGGTCAGCTCCGGGTCCGGCTCGACGGTGCCGGGGCGGACGAACTCGACGGCCAGCATGAGGCCCTTGCCGCGTACCTCGGCGACCTGGTCCAGGCCGGCGGTGGCGGCCCGCAGGCCGTCGCCGAGGATGGCGCCGACGCGGGCCGCGTTGGCCTGCAGGTCGTTGTCGAGCAGGTAGTCGAGGACCGCGTTGCCGGCGGCGGTGGAGACCGGGTTGCCGCCGAACGTGGAGAAGCTGATCGCCGGCACCGCCTCCAGCACCTCGGCCCGGCCGACCACGCCGGCCAGGGCGAAGCCGTTGCCGATGCCCTTGGCGAAGGTGAGCAGGTCCGGGGTGACGCCGTGCGCCTGGTAGCCCCAGAAGTGCTCGCCGGTGCGCCCCCAGCCGGTCTGCACCTCGTCGCTGATCAGCAGGATGCCGTGCTCGTCGAGCACCTTCTTCCAGGCGGCGAGGAGCCCGTCCGGGCCGTGGGTGAAGCCGCCGACGCCCTGGATCGGCTCGGCGATCAGGCAGGCCACGTCGCCGGCGGTCTGGGTGGCGAGCACCTCGCGCAGGTCCTCGACCGCGGCGTCGACCCGGTCGTCGGCGTCGAGCCGGGCCAGCAGCCCGCGCAGCCGCTCGCCGGAGTGCAGCCAGGCCACCTGGAGCGGGTTGAGCGCGCTGGCCGACCAGCTCCGGTTGCCGGTGACGCCCATCGCCGCGTACGACCGGCCGTGGTAGCTGTTGCGCACGGCGAGGATCTGGTGCGAGCGCCGGTGGTTGGTGGCGACGAGCAACGCGGCCTCGTTCGCCTCGGTGCCGGAGTTGGTGAAGAAGACGCGCGCGTCGGGGATGCCGGAGACCCGGGCGACCTTCTCGGCCAGTTCGACCTGCTGGCGGATCAGGTAGAGCGTGGAGCTGTGCACCAGGCCGGTGGACAGTTGCCGCTGCACCGCCTCGCGGATCTCCGGGATGTCGTAGCCGATCATGTTGGTCAGCACGCCGCCGAAGAAGTCCAGGTAGCTGCGGCCGGCCGCGTCGGTGACCCGGCGGCCGGAGCCGGCGACCAGTTCGAGCGGTTCGGCGTAGTAGAGCGGCATCCAGGACGGGAGCACGGCCCGGTGCCGGGCCAGCAGGTCGTCGGTGGTCATCGGCGCACCCTTTCGGCGGCGGGTTGGTCCCCGCACGCTCCCACCGCGCGCGGGCAGGGACAACTGTCACTGTGTCGCGCGACGGCCCCGCCCACCTGACACCACGTACCCCGGTGGTGGCCGGCGCACGGCGGGGCCGGTGCCCGGCGAACCGCCGCGCACCGGCCCGCGAACCGGGTGGTCAGTTGACGTAGACGCCCGGGCTGCCGGTCTTGCTGGTGTCCTTCACCGGCGAGTACGTGGCGGTGAAGTAGGCGGTGCCGAAGCACAGCGACGGGCCGGAGAACTTGGTCAGGGTCTGGTTGGTGAAGGCGATCGAGTTGGTGGCGTTGGCCGCCGTGCCGGTGAGCGTGTTGGTGCTGGTCCGGTAGACGCAGGTGATCGGGCCGAGCAGCGAGTTCAGCACGACGGTGCTCTGGATCGGCGCGGCCGCGGTGCCGGAGATGGTGACCACGCCGGCGCTGGTGACCTTGGTGGAGTACGGCAGGTTGTTCACGGTCACGCTCTGCACGCCGGTGGTGCCGAAGACGTTCGTGGTGCAACTGGTGAACGTCTGCGCGGTGAGGCTCTCGGTGGCGGTGCCGGGGGCGGTCGGGTTGGTCAGCACCTTGGCGCTGAAGCTGGACGCGGCGCACTTGATGCCGGTGGTGCCGCTGGCCGAGTTGTAGAAGGTGGCGTTGGTGCCGGTCTTCAGGCTGGCCTGGATCACGTCGCCCACCGAGACCGCGGTGCCGGCCGGGGCCGGGTAGGTCAGCACGGCGCTGGCCAGCGCGGTGGTGGGGGCGGCGGTGGCGGGGGCGGCGCCGACCAGACCGGTCAGCAGCGCCAGGGCGGCGAGGCCCGCGCCGATACGTCCGTACCTGGGCATGGTGGTTCCTTCCGGCGGTGGGTGGAGACGGGCGGCGATAATGACAGCCGTCGAACCCTTCGGAGAGATCACTTTCGGTTACGGGCTGTCAACTGAGCGTGTCGAAAGTTATAAACCTCAGAGGGTCGTAAAGTCAACGCATCAAGGAGGGCCGATATCTTGACCATGCAGGGCCCGCCACCGCCCGCACCCCTGCCGGGTGCCCGGCACGGCCGCGACCCCGACCGCGCGATCAAGCGAGGCCCGCGGCGGGTGCCGGCCGAGGAGGTGGCCGCCACCCAACGCGACCGGCTCTTCGACGGCCTGGTGCGGGAGGTCGCCACCCGGGGGTACGACAACGCGCGGGTCAGCGACATCTGCCACGCCGCCGGGGTCACCCGGCCGGCCTTCTACGCCCTGTTCAGCGGCAAGCAGGACGCGTTCCTCGCCACGTACCGGCACGGCGTCGCGGTGGTCTCGCAGTTGATGGCGGCCGCCTACGCCGACGCCGGCCCGGCCTGGCCGGACGCCGCCCGGGCGGCGCTGCGCACCCTGCTCGACGTGCTGGCCAGCGTGCCCGCCTTCGCCCGGATGGCGCTGGTCGAGGTGGATGCCGCCGGCCCGGACGCGCGCCGCGAGCGCGACGCGCTGCTGCACAGCTTCCGCCGGTTCTTCGCCGACGCCGGCCCGGGGCCGGCGGTCCACGGCGTGGACCGCGACGTGCTGGTGTCCACGGTGGTCGGCGGCATCTACGCCACCATCCGCGCCCGGGTGACGCAGGGGCGGGCGGAGGAGCTGCCGCTGCTGCTGCCGGTGCTCACGTACGCGGCCACCGCGCCGTTCCTCGGCCCGGCGGAGGCCCGGCGGGCCACCCGGGCGGCCCGCCCGGACGACGGGCCGGCCGCGGTCGCGCCCTGCGCGCCCTGAGCACGGGTGGAAAACCGCAGCGGTTTTTCACTTTGGCCGCAATTGGCAGATACCGACTAACGATCTGTTGACCCGTCGTTTACTCAGCGGTAACTTCGGCCTGCACATCGTCGTGGATGAATTGATCTCGAAAGGGAGACTCGCCATGTCGGAGCAGACCGCACCGATCGTGCCCGGCCAACCGAGCAGCGGCGTGCGCTGGCGCCGGTTCGCCGTCACGCTCGGCGCCGTCGCGGCCGGCGCGGCCGGCATGGTCGTGCTGACCGCCCAGGGCGTGCTCGGCGCGCAGTTCGCCATCTCCGGAATGCCGTTCACCGTCACCGCCGACAAACTCGAGGGCACCGGGTTCGAGCAGTTCGCCACGCTCGACCAGATGATCCCGGACAGCCCCAACCAGGGCGACACCGGCGGCCAGGTGCTCGTCATCGTCTCCGCCATCGACAAGGCCGAGCTGACCAACCTCTGCCAGAGCATCAATCTGGGCGGGACCAACCTGCGGATCACCGCCGGCGGCGCCGGCAAGCCGGTCAGCGCCCGCACGCTCGTCGTCGACGGCGACGAGATCGCCGGCAACGCCTCGTTCAAGAAGATCAACGTCGGGCAGGACGCCAGCACCGTCGACCAGGTGCCCGGCGTCAAGGGCAACCCGGGCGTCTTCGCCCAGCAGGCCGACACGGTGACCATCACCAACCTGCGGCAGAACAACTACGCCACCACCGCCGCGATCTTCACGCTGCCCAACCTGCGCATGGGCTTCAGCTCCGACGGGTGCTGAGGTGAGCGCCGGACAACACGCGGCGCCGGCCGCCCGCCCCGCCGGGCGCTGGCGCCGCTGGCGGCGGGCCCGCCCCCTCACCGCCGGGGTGCTCGTCGCACTCGGCGGCGCCGAGATGCTGGTGACGCTGCGCGCGCCGCTCGGCGTGCTGCTGCACGTCGGGCCGCAGGGCCTCGCCGCCTACCTGGTCCCGGCGATCCTCGTGCTCTGCGGGGTGCTGCTGGTCGCCACCCCGCAGCAGCGGGTCTTCTACGCGCTGCTGTCGCTGCTGCTCGGGCTGGTCTCCTGGCTCACCTCGAACCTGGGCGGATTCCTGGTCGGCATGCTGCTCGCCCTGGTCGGCGGCGCGCTCGCGTTCGCCTGGACCCCGCACAAGCACCGGGCCGCACCCGCCACCCCGGCCACCAGCGAGCCGGCCGACGACACCGCGGCTCCGGAACCGGCGGCCCTCGACGCGCCGCCGACCCACGACACCTCACCTGCCGGCCGGGACTGAGCCTCAGCGGGCCGTGTCCGCGACCGCCTGCGCGAACACCTCGGAGCGGTGCTCGAAGTTGCGGAACCGGCCGTAGCTCGGCGCGGCCGGGGACAGCAGCACCACCCCGCCCGCCGGCGTGAGCTTGCGGGCCAGCCCGACGGCGGCGACCAGGTCGTCGGCCAGCTCGGTGCGCACCGCCGCCAGCCCGGCGAGCGCCTCGACGATGCGCGCGCCGCTGTCCGGGATGCCGATCACGGTGATCTCCCGCTCGGCCAGGTGCTCGCGCAGCGGCGCGTAGTCGAGGCCCCGGTCGGTGCCGCCGACGATCACCGTCAACGGCCGCCCCTCGTACGCGTCGATCGCGTGCATCGCCGCGTACGGGCTGGTGGCCAGCGTGTCGTCGACGAAGGTGAGCCCGGACGGGTCGGCGATCTCGGTCAGCCGGTGGGCCAGGCCCTGGAACTCGGCCACCGCCACCGCCAGGCTGTCCCGCCGCGCCACCACGTCCACGCCCAGCGCGTCCAGCACGGCCAGCGCGACGCACAGGTTGCCCTCGTTGTGCCGGCCGACCAGCGGCAGCACGGCACGCGGGAAGAGCGGCGCGTCGCGCAGGTGGAACCACGGCGTACCGTCCGGGCCGGTGGCCACGTGCGTGGTGTCCGGCGAGCCGGCCCGCACCGCGGCCCGGTCACCCAGCTCGACCGCCAGCCTCGGGTCGGCGCCGTTGACCACCACCGTGTGCGGGCCGTGCGCGATCAGGTTCAGCTTGTCCCGGTAGTACTCCCGCTCACCGCCGTGCGCGTCCAGGTGCTCCGGGAACAGCGCGGTCACCACCGCCACCCGCGGCGAGTCGGTCAGGTCGGCGCACTGGTAGCTGGACAACTCCAGCACGTACCGCTCCGCCTCCGGCAGGTCGAGCAGCGGCACGCCGATGTTGCCGCCGAACACGTTCGGCCGGTCCATCGCGGTGAGCAGGTGGCTGATCAGGCTGGACGTGGTGCTCTTGCCCTTGCTTCCGGTCACCCCGACGGTCCGGTCCGCGTGGTCGGCCATCCAGAGCGCGCTGCCCTGGGTGACCGCCACCCCGCGACGGCGCAGCTCCACCATCCACGGGTGGGTGTTCGGCACCCCGGGCGAGCGGACCACCACGTCGGCGGCGGCCAGCCGGTCGAAGCCCTCCTCGCCGGTGACCAGCGGCGCCGCCGCCGCGAGCGGGCCCTCCCAGGGCAGGCTCAGGAAGTTCGCGCTGTCGTCCACGGCGACCAGGCCGGCCGGGCCGTGCGCGGCGATCGCGATCACCGCGGCCCGACCCTCACGGCCGGCACCCCAGACGGCGACATGACGTCCGCGCAGATCAGACAGGCGCACAGGCTCTCCTCGGGCTCGGTCGGTGCTCGGCGGGCAGGGTCCGGCCCAGCCGGACACGGCCGGACGAACCAGGGCCTAGTATTGCGTGTGCCCAACGAGCAGCTCCGGCGGATGGACGCCTTCACCTTCCCGTCCTACTCGATCGACTTCGCCACCGGCGAGGTCCTGTTCGACTACGCCCTCACCGGACCCGACGGCGAGCAGCGGTTCACCGAGGTGATCACGCTCCCGCTGCCGACCGAGCCGGTCTCCGACGCCACCGCGGCCACCCTCGGTCGGGTGCTGGAACTGCTGCACGTGGTGGCCGGCGTCAGCTACTACAAGGCCGCCGCGCCGCCCCGGCTGGTGCTGCCGGCGCCGCTGGGCGCCGCCGCCGTCGAGCTGGTCACCGCCGTCTACACCAAGGGCCTCGCCGAGTACGCCTACCGCAACCAGTTGCCGCACGTGCTGGCGCTGCGGCCGGAGGTGCCGGCCGGCTCGGTCGGCCGGGCCGCCCCGCTGGACAACTCCGACCGGCGTCCGCTGTCGGCCGTCGGCGGCGGCAAGGACTCCATCGTCACGCTGGAGGCGCTGCGCCGGGCCGGATTCGACCCGGTGCCCTTCTCGGTCAACCCGAACCACGTGATCGTCTCGGTCAACGAGGCGTCCGACCTGGTGCCGCTGGCCGCCCGGCGCCGGCTCGACCCGGTGCTGTTCGACCTGAACGCGGCCGGGGCGCGCAACGGACACATCCCGGTCACCGCGATCAACTCGCTGATCGCGGTCGCCACCGCGGTCCTGCACGGTCTCGGCCCGGTGGTGATGTCCAACGAGCGCTCCGCATCCGACCCGAACCTGGTCTGGCAGGGCCACGAGATCAACCACCAGTGGTCCAAGGGCGTCGAGGCGGAAGGGCTGCTGCGCGCGGCGCTGGCCGAGCACGCCGGGCTCACCGAGCCGTACTTCTCGCTCCTGCGCTCCCTGTCCGAGCTGCACATCGCCCGACTGTTCGCCGAGATCGACCGCTACGACGCGGTAGTGACCAGTTGCAACGCCGCGTTCAAGCTGCGCGACGCCAGCGAGCGCTGGTGCCGCAACTGCCCGAAGTGCCGGTTCGTCTTCCTGGCCATGGCCCCGTTCATGTCCCGCGAGCGGCTCACCGGCATCTTCGGCGGCGACCTGCTGGCCGACGAGTCGCAGACCGCCGGCTACCGGGAACTGCTCGGCGTCGACGGGCACAAGCCGTTCGAGTGCGTCGGCGAGGTGGAGGAGTCGGTGGTCGCGCTGAGTTTGCTCGCACAGCAGGACCAGTGGCGCGACGCCCCGGTGGTCAAGGCGCTGGTGGCGGCGCTGCCCGACACCGCGTGGCAGGCGGCGTCGACCTCCGACGTCTTCACCCCCGGCGGGCCGAACTTCGTTCCCGCCCCCTACGCCAAGGCCCTCACCGCCCTCACCTGATCCGTCGCCCCGCCTCGCCTCCCGCGAAGCCCTTCGGTGCACCCGGGGGGTCCCGCCGTGGGTTGCCTGCCCGGCGTGAGACACCCACAGCGCTCCACCGACGAGATCAGCCGACCGTGAGTGGAACGCTGTGGGTGTCTCGGGGCCTCGTAGGCACACACAGCGTTCCACTCACGCCTGTCCCGTCCGCCTCGCGGGCCCCGGCTGCCCGTCGGCCATGTCTGTCCCGCCCCGCCTCTGCCCTGCCGGTTCCCGTCCGCGCCGCACGCACCTGCCCTGCCAGTCCGCCCCGCCCGGCCAGCTCCCGTGCGCCCCGCCCCGCCCCGTGCGCCCCGCCCGGCCAGCCCGCCCCGCACGCCCTGCCCGGCCAGCCCGCCCCGCACGCCCTGCCCGGCCAGGCCGCCCCGCACTGCCAGCTCCCGTCCGCCCCGCCCGGCCCCTCTCGTGCGCCCCGCCCCGCCCCGCGCCCGGTGCCCCACCGCGCCGTACCCCGTGCCCGTGCCCAGCCAGCCCCCGTCTGTCCCACCTTGCCCCGCCTGCCTCGCTCCGCAGCCCATGCCCAAACACCCCCGCCTCGCCGGCCTTGCCGCCCTCGCCGATCTTGGACTTGTGGCACCTCGCAAAGTCCACTAATCGGGTATCAGAGGCGCCACAACTCCATGATCGACGGGGCGCGGGGCGCAGCGCGTGAGCGCGGGGCGCAGCGCGTGAGCGCGGGGCGCAGCACGGGGCGCGGGGCGCGGCACGGGGCGCGGGGCGCGGGGCGCGGCACGGGGCGCAGGCGCGGGGCAGGGCGGGGTGGGTGGCGTCAGGGGGTGCGGACGGCGTCCAGGGCCAGCAGCGCCACGTGTAGGGAGAGGCACTGGTCGACCGAGTCGAGGTCGGCGTCGAGGATGCGGCCGATGCGGGCCAGCCGCTCGTAGAAGGCCGGCCGGGACAGGTGCGCGGCCACCGCCGCCGCCGACTTGTTCCGCCCCTGCTCCAGGTAGGCCCGCAGGGTGCCGAGCAACTGCTCCCGGGGGTGCTGCGCGTCGTACGCCAGCAGCGCGCCCAGTTCCCGCTCGACGAACGTCTGCAATCGGGGTTCGTCGCGGAGCAGGTGCAGCAGGCCGGCCAGCCCGACGTGCGGCAGTCGGAAGCAGGGCAGGTCGCGCGGGTCCCGCCGGGCCGCCTCGGCGACCTGTCGTGCCTCGACCAGCGATCGGCGTGCCTCCCGCAGGCTGCTCACCCCCGACCCGGCCGCGACCACGACCGCCGGCCGGGACGCGCCGTCGACCGCACGCGCACCCGCGGTCGAACCGCCCCGACCAGCCCCGTCGGCCGGGCGCGCACCCCGACCGAACCGCCCCGGCCAGCCCCGTCGGCCGGACGCGCCCCGCCGACCGAACCGCCCCGAACAACCCCGTCCACCGGGCGCGCACCCGCGGCCGGACCGCCCCGACCGACCCCGTCCAGTGGGCGCGCGCCGCCGGGTGCCGCGACCCGACCGGCGCCGTCGGCGGGGCGGGCTGGGCGTGGGGTGAGCGGGCGGACCGGGGCGGCGTCGAGGCGTACCCGACGCAACGCCGCGGCGAACGCGGCGAGTGCCCGCTCCTCGTCGGCGGGGTCGGGCAGCGCCAGCAGCGCGCCCACCGTGTGGTCGTCGACGGCGCTGGTCAGGGCCGTGAGCTTGGCCTCGCGTACCGCCTGGCCGACCGCCTCGGCGAGGTCGCGCAGGCGGGCCGGGCCGGCTTCCGGGCCGGCGGGCTCGCGGCGGGCGCCCAGCCGGGGGTCGTCGGGGGCATCCGGGCCGGTGTCGCCGGCCGGGTCGTCGCTGCGGTGGCGGACCACCACGCCGACGAGGTGCCGGCGGTCCAGGGTGACGCCGAGCGCCTTGGCGCGCAGCGCCACCTCGTCCACCGGGCGGGAGTGGTCGATCAGCGCGGTGAGCAGGGTGCGGTGGATCTGCCGTTCCAGGCCCTCGGCGTCGCGTCGGATCAGCCGGCCCAGGGCCAGCGTGGAGGCGGCCCGCTCGATCAGGATGGTGAGCCGGGTGGGCGGGGCGGCCTCGGTCGCCGGCCAGCGCAGCAGCAGCCGCCCCCAGTCCTGCCCGCGCGCGCCGACGGTGGTGACGAGCCAGCCGCTGTCCGGGTCGTACGCGGTGCGCCCGGCCGGGCGGATCCGCCGGGAGTGCTGTTCCCAGCCGTCCAGCAGCAGTTCCGCGCTCTCCCCCGCCGGGTCGTACGCGAGCACCTGCCGGGACAGGTTCTCCAGCACCACCGGGCAGCCGGCCAGTTCGGCGGCCTGGCGCAGCACCTCGGCCGGTTCGGCGCCCTCCACGGACAGCTCGGTGAACCGCTGGTGGATCTCCTCGGTGGCGCGCAGTTCGGTGAGCTGGGCGTCCACGATCAGCGCGTGCACCGCCTCGGTGATGCGGACGAACGGGGTGGCCCGGCGCAGCTCGACCAGCGGCAGCCCGCGCCGTTCGGCGGCGGCGGCCATCACCCGGGGTACGCCGCCGACGTAGCGGCGGCCCAGCTCGACGACCAGCCCGGAGACGCCGACGTCGGCCAGGTCGCCGATGAACGCGCGCAGTCCGGCGTCGTCGGCGGGCAGCCCGATGCCGGTGGTGAGCACCAGTTCCCCGCCGCCGAGCAGGGTGGCGATGTCGGGCACCTCGGCCACGTGCACCCAGCGCACCGGGCGGTCCAGCCCGGCGTCGCCGGCGACCAGGCGGGGCGCGCCGTGGCGTACCGGCACCAGGGCGAGCACCTCACGCACCGTAGGGAACACGGGCGACACGCTACCCTGCGTCACCACGGTCCCGGAACGGCCGCCGGTTCAGTCGACGCCGAACTCCATCGCGGCCCGGTCGAGCCACTCGTCCTCGGCCGAGGGCACGCCCCGGGAGGCGATGGCTTCCGCGCCGCCCTGGGGCATCGCGCCGATCAGCCCGGTCGAGGCCGCCTGCGCGGCGCCGACCATCCGCTGCGGGGCGGTGCCGCCGACCATGCCGAGCGAGGCGTACTGCTCCAGCTTGGCCCGCGAGTCGGCGATGTCCAGGTTGCGCATGGTGAGCTGGCCGATCCGGTCGGACGGGCCGAACGCCGAGTCCTCGGTGCGTTCCATGGACAGCTTGTCCGGGTGGTAGCTGAACGCCGGCCCGGTGGTGTCCAGGATCGAGTAGTCCTCGCCCCGGCGCAGCCGCAGCGTCACCTCGCCGGTGATCGCGGTGCCGACCCAGCGCTGCAACGACTCGCGCAGCATCAGCGCCTGCGGGTCGAGCCAGCGTCCCTCGTACATCAGCCGGCCGAGGCGGCGGCCCTCGGTGTGGTAGTTCGCCAGGGTGTCCTCGTTGTGGATGGCGTTGACCAGCCGCTCGTACGCGGCGTGCAGCAACGCCATGCCCGGTGCCTCGTAGATGCCCCGGCTCTTGGCCTCGATGATCCGGTTCTCGATCTGGTCGGACATGCCGAGGCCGTGCCGGCCGCCGATGGCGTTGGCCTCCAGCACCAGGTCGACCGGGCTGCCGAACTCCTTGCCGTTGATGGTCACCGGCCGGCCCTGGTCGAAGCCGACGGTGACGTCCTCGGTGGGGATCTCGACCGTCGGGTCCCAGAACCGGACGCCCATGATCGGGCTGACCGTCTCGATGCCGGTGTCCAGGTGTTCGAGCGTCTTCGCCTCGTGCGTGGCGCCCCAGATGTTGGCGTCGGTGGAGTAGGCCTTCTCGGTGCTGTCCCGGTAGGGCAGGTCCCGGTCGAGCAGCCACTGGGACATCTCCGTGCGCCCGCCCAGCTCGGTGACGAACGCGGTGTCCAGCCACGGCTTGTAGATGCGGAGCTGCGGGTTGGCCAGCAGGCCGTAGCGGTAGAACCGCTCGATGTCGTTGCCCTTGAACGTGGAGCCGTCGCCCCAGATCTGGACGTCGTCGGAGATCATCGCCCGGACCAGCAGGGTCCCGGTGACGGCCCGGCCCAGCGGCGTGGTGTTGAAGTAGGCCCGCCCGCCGGAACGGATGTGGAAGGCGCCGCAGGTCAGCGCCGCCAGCCCCTCCTCGACCAGGGCGGCGCGGCAGTCGACCAGCCGGGCCACCTCGGCGCCGTAGCTGAGCGCGCGGCCCGGCACGGAGGCGATGTCGGGCTCGTCGTACTGGCCGATGTCGGCGGTGTAGGCGCAGGGCACGGCGCCCTTGTCGCGCATCCAGGCGACCGCGACCGAGGTGTCGAGGCCGCCGGAGAAGGCGATGCCGACGCGTTCGCCGATGGGCAGGGAGGTGAGAACCTTGGACACAGGAAGATTATGCATCAAGGCGCATGGTCATGCAAGCGGATCGTCGCGCCCCAGTTCCCAGCAGGCCACCGCCGTCGCGGCGGCCACGTTCAGCGAGTCCACCCCCCGGCGCATCGGGATCACCACGCGCACGTCGCTGGCCGCCATCGCCGCCCGGGTCAGCCCGGCACCCTCCGCGCCCAGCAGCAGCGCCGCCCGCGCCCGCTGCTCGCCGGTGAGCCGCTGGATCGGCACCGCGTCCTCCGCCGGCGTCAACGCGAGCACCGTGAAACCCGCCGCCCGCACCTCCGCCAGGCCCGCCGGCCAGCTCTCCAGCTTCGCGTACGGCACCGCGAACACCTCGCCCATGCTGACCCGGACGCTGCGCCGGTAGAGCGGGTCGGCACAGGTCGGCGACAGCAGGACGGCATCCACCCCGAGCGCCGCCACGGCCCGGAAGATCGCGCCCAGGTTGGTGTGGTTGTTGACGTCCTCCAGGATCACCACCCGCCGGGCGGCGGCCAGCACCTCGGCAGCCGACGGCAACGCCCGGCGGTGGAACGAGGCCAGCACGCCCCGGTGCACGTGGAAACCGGTGGCCCGCTGGAGCACCTCGGCGCTGGCCGCGTACACCGGGGCGTCGCCGGTGTCCAGGTCGGCGAGCTGGTCCGCCCGCTTCGCCTCCACCAGGTACGACCGGGCCGGGTAGCCGGCCCGCAGCGCCCGCCGCAGCACCAGCTCCCCCTCGGCGATGAACAGCCCGTGCGGGGGCTCCCACCGGGTACGCAGCTCCACGTCGGTGAGCGCGCGATAGTCGGCGATCCGGTCGTCGTCGGGGTCGGTGATCTCGTGGACGGGCACCGGCCGATTCTGCCTGGTGCCCCGGCCCGCCCCGGCACGGGCCGGGTTTCCGTCGCCCGGGGCGGGGAACGGGAGCCGGAGGAGCGGACACCGACGAAGGGACCACCACGATGGGTGCGGACCAATCCGACGACGGCGCGCTGCCCCGCGACGCCACCGTCGCCGACCAGATCGTGGCCCGGCTCGCCGAGTGGGGCGTGCACCGCTACTACGGCTATCCCGGAGACGGGATCAACGGCATGACCTCGGCGCTGCAACGGGCCGCGGGGCGCGCCGAGTTCATCCAGGTCCGCCACGAGGAGACCGCCGGCTTCGCGGCCGGCGCGCACGTCAAGTACGGCGGCGGTCCGCTCGGCTGCGTGGTGGTGACCAGCGGCCCGGGCGCGATCCACGCGCTCAACGGCCTCTACGACGCCAAGCTCGACCACCAGCCGGTGGTGGCGCTGCTCGGGCACACCGCGCTGCCCGCCGAGGGCGGCGGCTACTACCAGGAGGTGGACCTGCTCGCGCTCTACAAGGACGTGGCGTCCGCGTTCCTGGTCCAGCTCGACGACCCGTCGCAGACCCGGCACCTGGTGGACCGGGCCTGCCGCACCGCGCTGGCCCGGCGTACCGTCACCGCCCTGGTCCTCCCCGCCGACCTGCAGGACGAACCGGCGGTGCCGCACCCGCCGCACGCCCACGGCTACTACCACACCAGCGCGGCCCCGAGCAGCCCGCCGGCCGCGCCGGCGGCGGCGGACGTCCGCCGGGCCGCGGACGTGCTGCGCGGCGGCGAGCGGGTGGCCATGCTGGTCGGGCAGGGCGCGCTCGGCGCCGAGGACGAGGTACGCCGGATCGCCGACCGGCTCGGCGCCGGGGTGGCCACCGCGCTGCTCGGCTTCGCCGCCGTCGACCACCGGCAGCCCTGGGTGACCGGCGCGATCGGCCTGCTCGGCACCCGCCCGAGCTGGCAGCTCATGCGCGAGTGCGACCGGCTGCTCATCGTCGGCAGCCAGATGCCCTACTCCGAGTTCTACCCGGCGGAGGGGCAGGCCCGGGCGGTGCAGATCGACCTGGACGGCAGCCGGATGGGGTTGCGCTACCCGACCGAGGTGAACCTGACCGGCGACGCCGGCGCGACGCTGCGGGCGCTCCTCGACGAGCTGGGCCCCGGCCCGGCCCCGACCGCCTGGCGGGCCACCATCGCCGACGCCACCGGCAAGTGGCGGGCCGCCCAACGCGACCTGGCCGGGCAGCCCGCCGACCCGGTCAACCCGCAGTCGCTGTTCGCCGCGCTCGACGACGCGCTGCCCGACGACGCCATGCTCGCCGTGGACTGCGGCACCGCCACCGCCTGGTACGCCCGGCACCTGCGGGTCCGCCCCGGCATGCTGGCCAGCCTGTCCGGCACGCTGCTGTCCATGGGCGGCGGCATGCCGTACGCGCTGGCGGCGAAGTTCGCCCACCCGGACCGCCCGGTGATCGCGCTCCTCGGCGACGGGGCGATGCAGATGAACGGCGTCAACGAGCTGATCACGGTGGCGAAGTACTGGCGGGAGTGGGCCGACCCCCGGTTCGCGGTGCTGGTGCTCAACAACCGGGAGCTGTCGTTCGTGAGCTGGGAGCAGCGTTCCGGCGAGGGCACGCCGATGTTCCCGGACAGCCAGGACCTGCCGGACGTCGCGTACCACAGGTGGGCGGAGGTGCTGGGGCTGCGCGGCGAGCTGGTCGACGCTCCCGAGCAGGTGTCCGGCCTGTGGCGGCGGGTGCTCGACGCGGACCGGCCGACCGTGGTCAACGCCGTGGTCGACCCGGCCGAGCTGATGCTGCCGCCGCACTTCACCGCCGAGCAGGCTCGCAAGACGGCCGCCGCGGTGCTGCGCGGGGACAGCGACCGGGCCGGCATCATCCGGCGAGGCGTGCCGGCCGCGCTCGCCGCGTACCGGCCCCGCCGCCGCGGTCGCTGACCGCTCACGCCCGCTCGTAGCGCAGCAGCACCGCGCGCCCGTCGAACGGACGCGTCCCGACCAGCCGCAGGTCGTGGCGGGCGACGTCGGGCAGCACCTGCTTCCCGCCGCCGAGCAGCACCGGGTGCACCACCACCTGGTACTCGTCGACCAGCCCGAGCGCCGCCAGCGCCGTCGCCGCGCCGGTCCCGCCGGTGACCAGCAGGTCGCCGTCGGTCTCCGCCCGCAGGGCGGCCCACTCCGCCGCCAGGTCTTCGCCGCCGATCACCCGGGCGCCGTGGTCGGCCTCGGTGAGCGTGCGGGAGACCACCACCTTCGGGGTACGCCGCCAGATCGGCGCGAACGCCCGGTTGTGCGGGTGGTCGGAGGTCGACCCGGCGTCCGGCCAGTAGGAGGCCATCATCTCCCACACCCGCCGCCCGTAGACGAACGCGCCGGCCCGCTCGGTCAGCTCCAGGGAGTACGCGGACAGCTCAGCCTCCATCGCCGGCCAGTCGAACTCGCCCTTCGGCCCCTCGATGAAACCGTCGACCGACTGGTGCACCCAGTAGATGACCTTGCTCATGGCGCGCTCCTCCACTCACCGGCGCCCCCGTTCGTCGAGCGCGCTCACCGATGGGTCGGAGCCGCCACAGCGAATCCGACACCCCGCGCCCGGCGTGTTTGGCGGGGGCCCTTCTTATGCAGAATGCGTTAAGAAGGGCCCCCGCCTTACACCTAGCCGCGGTTCTGGAGCCAGCGGAGCAGGTCGGCGGGGAGGTTGCGGTTGTCCTCACGGGGCTGGGGCTGGGGTTGCGGGCGGGGCTGGGGGCGCTGCGGGGTGCCGGCCAGCTCGCGGCTGGGCGCGGTGAAGTCCCGCACCGGCTTGCCGGCCACCGCCGTCCGGATCGTCCGGGCCACCGCGTCGATCACCTTCGCCTGCACGGCGGAGCCGACCAGGTCGGTCGAGTCGTCCGGGTTCGCGGCGATGCCGGCGACCGCCACCTGCGGGGTGTACCCGACGAACGTCTCGGTGGCGTTCTGCTCCGAGCTGCCCGTCTTGCCGGCCACCGGTCGGTCGACGATCCCGTTGACGCCGGTGGCGGTGCCGCCGTTGCACTGCCCGTACGCCGACTGCTGACCCACCGGGCAGCGGGCCGCGTCGGTGGCCGCCCGGGCCACGTCCGGCTCCAGCACCCGCTTGCAGTTCGGCTGCCCCACGTCGACCTTCCCGCCGTCCGGCGAGGTCACCGAGACCACCGGCAGCGGCGAGCAGTAGGTGCCCTCGGCCGCCACCGTCGCGTACGCGTTGGCCAGGTCGAGCGGGGTGGTGGCGGCCACGCCGAGCGTGAACGCGCCCCAGTTCGCGGCGTTGTCGCGGGCGAACGCGGCGTCCGAGTCGGCCCGGAACGTGATGCCCAGGCGTTGCGCCATCTGGACCACCTTGTCCTCGCCGACCTGCTCGGCCAGCCAGACGAAGTAGGTGTTCACGGAGCGGCCGAAGCCGTCCCACATCATCCGGTAGCCGTCCATCCACTCCGGGTTGGCGTTGCCCGGGCACCACGTGCCGTCGCAGTTGCCCTCGGCGTCCGAGGCGTAGCGGGTGGGCAGCTTGGCCGGCGCGTCGAAGCCGGTGGCGAGCGGCTTACCGGCCTCCAGCGCGGCCAGCATGGTGAACATCTTGAACGTGGAGCCGGCCTGGTAGCCGTCGACGCTCGGGCCGCCGGAGATCAGCGGGTTCACCGTGTTCGGGTGGTTGGCCTGCCCGGCCGGGTTGTCGGCCAGGCCGTAGTGCCGGTTTACCGCCATGGCGAGCACCCGGCCGGTGCCGGGCTCGACCGCCGCGATCGGCAGGGCGCGCTTGTCGTCGTACCCGTAGACCTTGGTGGCCTGCGCCTGCGCGGTCTGCTGGACCTTCGCGTCGAGCGTGGTGACCACCCGGTAGCCGCCCCGGCGCAGCGCCTGCTCGCGCTCCTCGGCGGTGTTGCCGAAGGCCGGCTGGGTGAGCCACCACTGGCGCAGGTAGTCGCAGAAGAAGCCCCAGTCGTCGTGGCCCTGCGCGGTCGCGGTGCAGCCGTTGGGCTGCGCGGTCGGACGCAGCGTGAGCGGCTCGGCCTTCGCCGCCGCGGCCTGCGGGGCGGTGATCGCGCCGGTCTCGGCCATCGCGTCGAGCACGTACCCGCGGCGGGCGAGTGCCTGCTCCTTGTCACCGTCGATCGGGCTGTACTCGTCGGGCGACTGGACCAGGCCGGCGAGCAGCGCCGCCTGGCCGAGGGTCAGGTCGGCAGGCGTCGTGCCGAAGTAGCGCTGGGCGGCGGCGGCCACCCCGTACGCGCCGGAGCCGAAGTACGCGATGTTCAGGTAGCGGTTGAGGATCTCGTCCTTGGACAGCGACCGCTCCAGCGCGTTCGCGTACCGGATCTCCTGGAGCTTGCGCCCGACGGTCTGCTCGGTGGCGGCCTGCCGCTCCTCGGCGGTGCGGGTCGGGTCGGTCTTGAGCACGTTGCGGACGTACTGCATGGTCAGCGTGGAGCCGCCCTGCTCGGTGCCGCCGCCCTTGACGTTGGCCACCAGCGCACGGGCGATGCCGCGCAGGTCGGCGCCGCCGTGCGAGTAGAACCGCCGGTCCTCGGCGCTGATGATCGCCTGGCGCATCACCGGCGCGATCTCGGCCAGCGGCACGTCGGTGCGGTTCACGTCGTAGAACGTGGTGATCAGCGTCTTGCCGTCGTTGGCGTAGAGGTAGGAGCGCTGCGGCTGCGCCGGGGTGCGCAGCGCGTCGGGCAGCTCCTCGTAGGCGCCGAGGCTGGCCTTGGCGACGAACCCGCCGAGCAGGCCCGTCGGGAGCGCGGCGAGCGCGAGGACGAGCCCGGCGAGCAGGCCCGCGAGCAGCACGGTGAACAGGCGCGACAACGGCGACCGGGGAGACGGCATGGACGCAAGGATTGCCGCGAAAGCCGCCTACCGGCCAGTTCGTCAGGCAACTGTCAGTTACCTCACGGCAACAGTTCAGCATCGGCGCCGACCGTGAACCGGTCACCCGGTGGCAAGCGGGCCGTCCGGTGACGCCGGCGGCGCCGGGGCGGCGGCGACGCTGGCCGCCGCCGCGTCGCGGGCGATCGTCTCGGGCACCAGGCGACCGCTGCGGTAGCCGATGCCGATGCCGGCGACCAGCACGAACATCGCGCCGAAGGTCTGCAACGAGCCGATCAGCGCACCACCCAGGCCGAGCAGCGGGGCGGCGATCATCAGCATCGTCCCGTCGCCGTAGGAGAACATCCCGGACCGGGCGACCGACCAACCGGTGAGGAACCAGCCCACGCTGTAGCAGGTGGCCCCGAACAGGACGATCCCGCGCGCGGTCAGCCCGAACACCGGCGTCTGCTCGGCCAGCCCGGCGAACGGCAGCATCAGCACCATCCCGCCGATGCTGGCCAGCAGCCCGGCCAGCGCGATCCGGCGGCAGCGGGTGGCCGCGAGCAGACCGGTGAGCGCGAGCAGGGCGAGCAGGCCCAGCCAGACCGACGCCACCCAGCCGACCAGGTAGAGCGGCTGCCCGTCGGCCGGGTAGGGATCGTTGCCGACACCGCCGTCGCTGGCCAGCGCCACCACGCCGTAGAGGACCGCGTACGCCGGCAGCAGCCAGACCGCCGCGCGGGCGAACCGGCGGACTGACCAGGCCCAGCTCGCGTCCGTGGCGGGCGCGCCCGGCCCCGGTTCGGAGACGAACGGCAGCACCCCGAACCCACCCCCGGTCCGCCGGGAGCCGAGCGGTCCGCCGGGGTCGTGCGCGCCGGGGACCGGGGTACGGGAGAAGAGCCGGTTCGCCGGTTCCGTCATGCGCCACCTCGCTCGCGTCACGGGCGGCCCGGGACACGCAACGGCGCCCCGGCCCTGGTCACCACCCGTCCTTCAGACCGATGGTGGCAGCCGCCGGGGCGCCGGATGAGCGATTCTCGGATTTGCCGGTCAGCCCCGCTCGCGCTGGTCCGCCGGGTCGGTGAGCAGCGTCTCCGGGGACACCGGCTCCGGGGCCGGCAGGCCCTTGGCCGTGTTGCCGCCGGTGGCCTGCGCCTCCGCCACGCGTACCTCGTCGTGGATCTCCTGGGCCGCGACGGCCGCGGCCTGGGCCGCCTCGGCGGCCTCCCGCTCCACCTCGCCGGCGGTCCTGGCGGCCTCCGGCGACGGCTGGTCGCCGACCATGTTCGCCAGCCCGCCCAGCGCGCCGCCCATGCCCTCCAGGGCCTTGGTGAGCTCGGTCGGCACGATCCAGACCTTGTTGGCGGTGCCGTTGGCGATCTGCGGCAGCGCCTGAAGGTATTGGTAGGCCAGCACCTTCTGGCTCGGGTTGGCGGTGTGGATCGCGTCGAAGACGGTGCGGATCGCCTTCGCCTGACCCTCGGCCTGGAGGATCCGGGCCTGCCGGTCACCGTCGGCGCGCAGCACCGCGGCCTGCTTCTCACCCTCGGCGGTGAGGATCTGCGACTGCTTGTGCCCCTCGGCGTTGAGGATCGCGGCCCGGCGGTCCCGCTCGGCGCGCATCTGCTTCTCCATCGAGTCGCGGATGCTCGGCGGCGGCTCGATCGCCTTGATCTCCACCCGGGTCACCTTGATGCCCCAGCGGCCGGTGGTCTCGTCCAGCACGCCGGAGAGGTGCCGGTTGATCTCCTCGCGGCTGGTCAGCGCGCGCTCCAGGTCCAGCGAGCCGATCACGTTCCGCAGCGTGGTGACGGTGAGCTGCTCGATCGCCTGGAGGAAGTTCGAGATCTCGTAGGTGGCGCGGACCGAGTCGACCACCTTGAAGTAGAGGACGGTGTCGATCGACACGACCAGGTTGTCGGAGGTGATCACCGGCTGCGGCGGGAAGCTGACCACCTGCTCGCGCATGTCGACCTTGGTGCGCACCGCGTCGACGAAGGGCACCAGCAGGTTGAGCCCGGGGCTCAGGGTGCGCTTGTACCTACCGAGCCGCTCCACCACGTCCTGACGCTGCTGCGGCACGATCCGCACCGCCTTGGCCAGTGTCACCACGACGATCACCGCCACGGCGATCAACAGGATCGCTGCAAACTCCATATGGTTCACCCTCTCGCTTCGGGCAGCTCGCCCGGGGCGGAAATGTCGTCCTGCCAGACCAGGGCGGTCGCGCCCCGGACCTTTATCACCTGCACCCGCTCGCCCGCCGCGTAGCTCCGCGTCGCGTCGAACGACCGGGCCGTCCACAGCTCACCGTCGATCTTGACCATGCCGCGGTCGGCGTCCACCGGCTCCAGGACCACCGCGGTGGCCCCCTCGATCGCCTCCACGCCGAACGGCTGGTCGCCGGTCTCCAACGCCGAGCGGGCGTTGCGCCGGATCACCGGCCGGGCCACCGCCAGGGACAGCGCCGAGACCACCGCGAAAATCACCGCCTGGAGCGCGACCGGCGCGCCGAGCGCCGCGGCGCCGGCGGCGGCGAACGCCCCGACGCCGAACATGATCAGGAACAGCGTCGTCGTGAAGATCTCGGCGACCGCCAATACCACACCCAGAACGATCCAGAACACGGCGTCCACGTGACCAATCGTGACACGTGAAGGCACGTGTCATCGAACTGTCATGATCGCTAGGCTCGGCCCACGGCACGGCGACGAGGAGGACGAGAGATGGCTCTGCTGCCCGAGACCGCACGCCAGGTGGACCTGCTGGTGGCCCGCGCTCAGGCGGAGGGCCACGCCCCGTCGCTCGCGCTGGGCGTGGTCCGGAACGGCGAACTCGCGCACGTCGCGCTCGCCGGCGAGCACCCGCGCCCCGACGTCGACCTCCAGTACCGGATCGGCTCGATCACCAAGACCATGACCGCGGTGCTGGTGATGCAGCACCGCGACGCCGGCCGCCTCGCCCTGGACGACCCGCTCGACAAGCACCTGCCCGGCACCCCGGTCGGCGCGCTCACCGTGCGCCAACTGCTCGGGCACGCCAGCGGCCTGCAACGCGAGCCGGACGGCGAGTGGTGGGAACGCGCGGCGGGCCGGGACCTGGACACCCTGCTCGCCGGGCTGACCCCGGACAAGATCGCCTACCCGCCGCACCGCCTCTACCACTACTCCAACCTGGCGTACGGGCTGCTCGGCGCCGCGCTGGAGCGGATCGCCGGCGCGCCGTGGGCCGACCTGCTGACCGAACGGCTGCTCGCGCCGCTGGGCATGCGCCGCACCACCGTGCTCCCCGCCGAGCCGTACGCCCGGGGTTTCGTCGTGCACCCCTGGCACGAGACGCTGCGGGAGGAACCGCTGACCGACAGCGGCGCGATGGCGCCCGCCGGTCAGCTCTGGTCGACCGTCGAGGACCTGGCCCGCTGGGCGACGTTCCTCGCCGACCCGGACCCGGCGCTGCTCGACCCGGCGACGCTGACCGAGATGTGCGTCCCGGTGGCGATCAGCGACCTGGACTCGTGGACCGGCGGGCACGGCCTCGGCGTGGAGTTCTACCGGGTCGGCGAACGGGTGTACGTCGGCCACGGCGGCTCCATGCCCGGCTACGTCGCCGGCCTGGCGGTGCACCGTCCGACCAGGACCGCCGTGGTCGACTTCGCCAACTCGTACGGGATGCGCGGCGGGCACCACATCTCCGCGCTGGGCCGCGAGGTGCTCACCCGGGTGCTGGACGCCGAGCCGACCGCGCCCGCGCCCTGGCGTCCGGCCGCCGCGCCGCCCGCCGCCGAGCTGACCGAGCTGACCGGCCGCTGGTGGTGGATGGGCGTGGAGTACGGGTTCCGCGTCGACGCCGCCGGCGACCTGGTGGGCGGGATGGTGGGCGGCCCGCCGCTCCGCTTCACCCCGGAGGGGCCGGACCGCTGGCGGGGCCGCTCCGGCCCGCAGGACGGCGAGATCCTCACCGTCGTCCGCGATTCCGCCGGCACCCCGGTAGCCCTGGACATCGCCACCTTCGTCCTCACCCGCACCCCTGACCAGGCTCCCTGAGCCCCGCCCTGCCCCGCCCTGCCCAGCCCCGTCGATCTTGGACTTGTGGCGCCCGTACCGCCCCGTTACGCCCGTTCCATCACCCACCACAACTCCATGATCGACGAACACCCCCACCCTCCAGGCCGTGATCAAGGGGTTTGTGTCGGCGTTGATCTCCGCACGCGCGCAAACTCCTTGATCAGCGAGTCGGGGCGACGACACGAGACGACCTCGGGGCGTGGTGGCCGGCGGTGGCCCGGGTAACCCGACACGTACACGTCATCGGCTCTGGATCGTCCACTTCGCCGTCCGGCGGGCGCCCGGGAGGCGTGCCCGAGCCGACCCGGTCCGGGTGCGACGCGCTCACCGGGCGGCAACCGACCCGCGAACCCGGCGCCCGACGGGGCCGGGGGCGACCGTGATCGGCGCAGGGATCAAGCCTGACCGCCCGGAGCCGATCACGGTCGCCCCCGGCCCTCAACCGCAACAACCACTCACCCGGGCGAGGTGACGAAATCGATCAACCGCTCCATCGCGTTGATCAACGGCGTCTCCACGTCGGCGAAACTGTCCACCCGGGACAGGATGTGCCGCCACATGTCCGCCGGCTCGGCCACCCCGAGCGCCGCGCAGACGCCCTCCTTCCAGGGGCGTCCGGGCGGCACCACCGGCCACGCGGCGATGCCCAGCGCCGCCGGCCGCACGGCCTGCCACACGTCGACGTAGGGATGCCCGGTGACCAGCACGTGCGGCGAGGTCACCCGGGCCACGATCCGGCTCTCCTTGGAGCCGGGGACGAGATGGTCGACCAGCACGCCGAGCCGCCGCTCCGGGCCGGGGGCGAACGCGCGCACCTCGGCGGCCAGCTCGTCGATGCCGTCGAGCGGTTCCACCACCACGCCCTCGATCCGCAGGTCGTCGCCCCAGATCCGCTCGACCAGCGCGGCGTCGTGCACGCCCTCCACCCAGATCCGGCTGGCCTTGGCCACCTGCGCCCGCACGTCGTCCACGGCGATCGAGCCGGAGGCGGTGCGCCGGCGGGCGGCGGGAACCGGAGCGCGAACCGGGCGGCGCAACGTGACCGGCCGGCCGTCGAGCAGGAACGCGGCGGGCAGCAGCGGAAAGTTGCGCCGGCGCCCGTGCCGGTCCTCAAGCACCACCGCGCCGGAGTCGAACCCGACCACCGCGCCGCAGAAGCCGGAGTCGGCGTCCTCGACCACCAGCTCGGGCTCGGCATCGACCTCGGGCGTCACCTTCCGCCGCCGCCAGTCACCCGCCAGCACGTCCCCGTCGTATCGCCCCGCCATGACGATCACGCTAACCACAGCGACCGGCGTGTCGCCCGCCGACGCGCCGGGCGGGTCCCCGTCCTCCGGCACGAACCGGTGCGAAGGGGGTAGTTGGGGGCAGGCCACGCCAGCGGTGCGGCAGCCGAGACAGCGGCGGCGGCCACCACGTACCCTTTCCGCATGTCCTCCCCCGCAACGGGCGCGGCCACGCTGGCTCCGCGCCGGTCGAGCCGGTTCGTCGCCTGGGTGCGCGCCTGGCGCGCCGGGCTCGTGCCGTTCGACGAGGTCGCCGACGCCATCGCCGGCGACGAGGAGCACCTCGTCGCCGACGCCCCCGGCACCTGGACCGACGTGTCCCTGCGGGAGGCGCTGCCCAGCCTGGCCAAGCACTCCCCGGACGAGATCCGCCTGGTGCTGCCCGCGCCCGGCGACCCGCGCGGGCTGCCCGGCCCCGGCGCGTTCGCCGGCGCCGCGCTGCTGGCCGGCGAGGCGGTGGTCGCCAGCGGGCTCGGGCTGGTGCCCGAGGTCCGCACGCACACCTCCGGCTCCGGGATGACCTGGGAGACCGTGCTCTGGCGGGTGCACCCGCTGCCGGCGGACGCGCCGAAGGCGTCGCTGGTCACGCCCGGCGCCGCCGAGGCCGAGGCCGAACTGGCCGCCGCGCTGGCCGAGACGACCGCCGCGCTGACCCGGCTGGACGTCGCCCAGTGGCGACCAGAGCTGGCCGGCGCGCTCGCCGCGCTGCGCCGCCCCGACGGCGGCACCGACCTGCCGCCCGGCTTCGACCCGCGGTCGCGCCGGCTGTTCGCCCGGGCAGCCGTGCTGGACCGGGTGCTCGCCCTGGCCGGGGAGAGCGCGCCGGGCGGCGCGGTGAACACCCACGAGGCGCAGCAGCGGGACGCGGCGTTGCGGCCGCTGACCACCGCCTGCCGGCAGGCCCTGGTGGCCGCCTGCAACGCCCCGCTGCGGCTGTAGACCGCCGGCTCAGACCTCGTCGATCAGGTCGGCCACCGAGTCGACGATCCGGGACGGACGGTACGGGTACCGCTCGGCCTCGGCCCGGCTGCTGATGCCGGTGAGCACCAGGATCGTCTCCAGCCCGGCCTCCAGCCCGCAGAGGATGTCGGTGTCCATCCGGTCGCCGATCATCGCGGTGGACTCCGAGTGGGCGTCGATGGTGTTCAACGCGGAGCGCATCATCATCGGGTTGGGCTTGCCGACGAAGTAGGGCTCCACGCCGGTCGCCTTGGAGATCATCGCGGCCACCGAGCCGGCCGCCGGCAGCGCGCCCTCCACCGAGGGGCCGGTGGCGTCCGGGTTGGTGCAGATGAACCGGGCGCCGTCGTCGATCAGCCGGATCGCCTTGGTGATCGCCTCGAAGCTGTAGGTGCGGGTCTCCCCCAGCACCACGTAGTCCGGGGCGAAGTCGCTGAGCACGTATCCCACCGCGTGCAGGGCCGTGGTCAGGCCGGCCTCACCGATCACGTACGCGGTGCCGCCCGGCCGCTGGTCGGCGAGGAACTGGGCGGTGGCCAGGGCCGACGACCAGATCGCCTCCTCCGGCACGTCCAGCCCCATCCGGGCCAGCCGGGCCTGCAGGTCGCGCGGGGTGTAGATGGAGTTGTTCGTCAGCACCAGGAACGGCTTGCCGGAGGCGCGCAGCTTCTGGACGAACTCGGGGGCACCGGGCACCGGCTGGCCCTCGTGCACCAGCACGCCGTCCATGTCGGTGAGCCAGCTCTGCACCGGCTTGCGGTCATGCATCGTGTCGTCCCCAGGGTGTCGGTGATCGGTCGGGCTCAGGGCCGGCGGGCCGGGGGTACGCAGCACAGCGCCGGGCAGGTGTCCCACGCCGGCAGCTCGCCGAGGCGACGGCGCTCCCCGTCCGCCGCGATGCGCTCCCGCACCAGCTCCCGGACCATCGCCACGAAGCGCGGATCGGTGCCCGGGGTGCCGGCGCGGACGAAGTCCAGCCCGAGCTGCTTCGCCGTCTCCAGGGCCTCGGTGTCCAGGTCCCAGACCACCTCCAGGTGGTCGGAGACGAAGCCGATCGGGCTGACCACCACGCCGGTCACCCCCTGCTCGGCGAGGGCGGTCAGGTGGTCGTTGACGTCCGGCTCCAGCCACGGCACCTGCGGCGGGCCGGACCGGCTCTGCCACACCAGCTCGTACGGCAGGTCGGGCGCGGCCGCGGCGTGCACCAGGCGGGCGGTCTCCTCCAACTGCGCGGTGTAGCGGCCGCCGTGCGGGCCGGCGGTGGCGGCGGCGGAGACCGGGATCGAGTGGGCGGTGAACACCAGCCGGGTGCTGTCCCGCTTCGCCGGGTCGAGCTGGGCCAGCGCGGCACGCACCGCGTCGGCGTGCGGCTCGACGAAACCGGGATGGTCCCAGAACTGGCGCAGCTTCTCGATCACCGGGGCGTCCGGACCGACCGCGGCCCGGGCGGTGGCGATGTCCTCCTGGTATTGCCGGCAGGACGAGTAGCCGCCGTAGGCGCTGGTGACGAACGCCAACGCCCGGGTGATCCCGTCGTCGCGCATCCGCGCCACGGTGTCGGCGAGCATCGGGTCCCAGTTGCGGTTGCCCCAGTAGACCGGGAGGTCGACGCCGTTGGCGGCGAAGTCGGCCCGGATCGCCGCCAGCAGGTCGCGGCACTGCTGGTTGATCGGGGACACGCCGCCGAAGTGCAGGTAGTGCTCGGCGACCTCGGCCAGCCGCTCCGGCGGCACACCGCGCCCCCGGGTCACGTTCTGCAGGAAGGGAAGAACGTCCTCGGGCCGTTCCGGGCCACCGAAGGAGACCAGCACCAACGCGTCGTACGCCATGGCCCTATTCTTCCCCGCCCGCCGTGACGCCCGTGCGACGCCCCCGGCTCATGGCGGTAACGCCTCGGCGCCGGATGATAGGCGGGGCCCCTTCCTATGCAGAATGCGTTAAGAAGGGGCCCCTACGAACGCCTTACACCTCAGGCGCCGAGGGCGTGGTAGCCGCCGTCGACGTGGACGATCTCGCCGGTGGTGGCCGGGAACCAGTCGGACAGCAGCGCCAGGCAGGCCCGCGCGGCCGGCTCGGAGTCGGTGAGGTTCCAGCCCAGCGGCGCCCGCTCGGTCCAGGCCTCCTCGAACTGGTCGAAGCCGGGGATCGACTTGGCCGCGATGGTGCGCAGCGGGCCGGCCGCGACCAGGTTGCTGCGGATGCCCTGCTTGCCGAGGTGCAGCGCCAGGTAGCGGGAGGCGGACTCCAGCCCGGCCTTGGCCACGCCCATCCAGTCGTAGACCGGCCACGCCTTGGTGGCGTCGAAGGTGAGGCCCACCACCGCGCCGCCGGAGGACATCAGCGGCAGCGCCGCCATGGCGAGCGACTTGTAGGAGAACGTGGAGACCTGAAGCGCGGTCGCCACGTCCGCCCAGGGCGCGTCGAGGAAGCCGCCGCCGAGGCAGCTCTGCGGGGCGAAGCCGATCGAGTGCACCACCCCGTCGAGGCCGTCGACGTGCTCGCGTACCCGGTCGGCCAGGCCGGCGAGGTGCTCGTCGTTGGTGACGTCCACCTCGATCACCGGCGCCGGTTCGGGCAGCCGCTTGGCGATCCGCTCCACCAGGGAGAGGCGGCCGTAGCCGGTGAGCACGACCTGGGCGCCGTTCTCCTGGGCGAGTTTCGCCACGGAGAACGCGATGGAGGCCTCGGTGATGACACCGGTGACCAGCAGCCGCTTACCGGCCAGGAGTCCGGACATTGCGCAGTTCCTCCGTGCTCTCTCAGTGACCCATGCCGAGGCCGCCGTCGACCGGGATGACGGCGCCGGAGATGTAGCCGGCCGCGTCCGAGGCGAGCCAGGTGACCACGGCGGCCACCTCCTCCGGCTCGGCGAACCGGCCGGCCGGGATGGCCTTGCGGTATTCGGTGCGGCGCTCCTCGGGCAGCGCCGCGGTCATGTCGGTGTCGATGAAGCCGGGCGCCACCACGTTCGCGGTGATGTTGCGACCGCCCAGCTCGCGGGTGATCGAGCGGGCCACGCCGACCAGGCCGGCCTTGCTCGCGGCGTAGTTGACCTGACCCGGGCCGCCGTAGAGGCCGACCACCGAGGAGATGAAGATCATCCGGCCCCACCTGGCGCGGAGCATCTTGGTCGAGGCGCGCTTGGCGACCCGGAACGAGCCCGCCAGGTTGGTGTCGACCACCCGGGTGAACTGCTCGTCGGACATCCGCATGATCAGCGTGTCGTCGGTGATGCCGGCGTTGGCCACCAGCACCTCGACCGGGCCCAGCTCGGCCTCCACGGCGGCGAACGCGGCGTCCACCGACTCGGCGTCGGTCACGTCGCACCGCACCCCGAAGAACCCCTCGGGGGCCTCGCCGCTGCGGTGCGTCACCGCCACCCGGTCGCCCTGCTTGGCGAAGGCCTGCGCGATGGCCAGCCCGATTCCCCGGTTTCCGCCGGTCACCAGCACGGTACGGGCCACGGGTCCCCCTGAAGCTCGGTCTGATCTCTCGGTCGGTCGGAGCCTAGGGGTTACCGGCAGGTAAGCGCTAACCCGCCCAGGTCACCGCCGGGTACGGCCGCCGGCCGGACCGGGCCGGCTCACGCACCGCGTTCGGACGCCCCGCCCGGACGCGCGGTCCGCGCGCTGCCGGTGTACGCTGATCACTGTCTGCGGGCCGGTCTGCGCCCGCGTTCCGGGCCCCGCCGACCGCAGGAGGTGATCGCTGTGCGAGATAGCGATCCTCCCAGTCGTGGCCGGGCCCACCGTCAGCCCCGCTGAGCCACGGCTCGGTCGACGCGGCTGACCCGCTTCCCGCCCTCCGCACCGCATCCACTCCCCGGCCGGCATCGCCGGGGGTGGCCCTGCCGCGCGGCGGAGCACCCGGTCACGACTTCGTGTGCGTCCTTCCCGGTCCCCCTCGCGGCCCGCCTCACCGGGCCGACCGTCGCCACGGAGCGCAACCATGAGCCGTTACGCCGCACCGCTGGGCTTCACCCTCGCCGCCGTCTGGGTGGCGGTCCTGTTCGTCCTGGCCGGCGGGGGCCACTGACCCCCACCGGCCCGGTCCGGCTCAGATCAGCCGGGACGTCCAGAGCAGGCTCAACCCGCCGGCGCAGAGCGCCAGGAGCAACGCGATCCCCGCGTACCACTGGGTGATCTCCCGCGGCTCCGTGCGGTAGCCGATCGAGCTGCCCATGTCCTGGTAGACCTGCTTGAGCTCGCTCACCGAGGCGGCCTCGTAGAAGAAGCCCTGGGTGGTCTCCGCGAGCTGCGACAACGCGCTGCGGTCCACCGGTACGCGCTGGAGCTGGCCGCCGATGTCCACCTGGCCCGAGTCGGTGCCGAACGCGATGGTGGAGACCGGCACGTTGGCCGCCTGCGCCGCCGCGGCCGCCTCCTCCACCGAGCGACCCGAGGTGCGGTAGCCGTCGGAGAGCAGCACGATGCGGGCCGGCGGGATGCCGGCGGCGCCGTCGGCCGGCACCGACCGGATCGCCTCCAGGCAGGTGAACACCGCCTCACCGGTGGCGGTCGCCTCGGCCAGCACCAGCCCGTCGATGGCGGCGGTCACCGCGCCCCGATCCTTGGTCGGCGCCACCAGCACGTTCGCCGACTTGGCGAACGAGACCAGCCCCAGGTTGTAGCTCTCCGGCAGCTCGCCGACGAACTGCTTGGCCGCCTCCTGGGCCGCCTCCAGCCGGTTCGGCGCCACGTCGTCGGCCTGCATGGACAGCGACACGTCGATGGCGAGCATCACGGTGGCCCGTTCCAGCGGCTCCCGGGTGTCGACCGCCGGCCGGGCCAGCCCGGTGGCCAGCACCAGCAGGCAGAGCAGGAACGCGGTCGCCGCCGCGTGCCGGCGCCAGCCGAGCCCCTTCGGGGCGACGGTGCGCAGCAGGTCGACGTTGGTGAAGCGCAGGGCGTACTGCCGGCGGTGCAGTTGCCGCCAGACGTACGCGGCGGCGAGGGCGAGCACCGGCAGCACGGCCAGCAGCCACCACGGTTGCAGAAAACGGATCATCGGGTCGTCCCTCGGGTACGGGCGTGCCGCTGCGCGGCGACGAAACGCACCATGTCCAGCAGCCAGTCTCGGTCGGTACGCAGGCGCAGGTGGGCCGCGCCCGCGGTGCGCAGCTCGGCGGCGATCGCCCCGCGCTGGGCGGCCGCCGCCTCGGCGTACCGGCGGCGCAGGCCGGGGTCGGCGGTCTGCACCTCGTGCAGCTCGCCGGTCTCCGGATCGACCACCGGCAGCACCCCCACGTTGGGCAGTTCCAGTTCGCGCGGGTCGACCACCTCGACGGCCAGCACGTCGTGACGGACCCGCAGCCTACGCAGCGGACGGCCCCACCGCTCGGGCGGCGAGAGGAAGTCGGAGATCACCACCGCCACCCCCCGCCGGCGGGGTGGCCGGTTGAGCATGTCCACGAGCGCGCCGAGATCGCTGCGACCGGGCCGGACCTCGGTGCCGGCGACCGCGCGCAGCAGCCCCTGCGCCTCCTTGCGACCGGCGCGGGCGGGCAGCCGCAGCAGCGTCCCCGGCCCGCCGGCCGCCGCGCCGGTGCCGACCACCGCGCCGATCCGGTTACCGCCGCGCACGGTCAGGTGGGCCAGCGCGGCGACCGCGGCGACCGCCACGTCGCGCTTGAGCCAGCGCCCGGTGCCGAAGTCGAGGCTGGCCGACAGGTCGACCGCCAGCCACGTCTCCAGTTCGCGGTCGGCCACCGTACGCCGCACGTGCGGCATGGTGGTGCGGGCGGTCACCGGCCAGTCCATCCGGCGCACGTCGTCGCCGGGTCGGTACTCCCGGGACTCCCCCGCCTCGCTGCCCGGGCCGGGCAGCAGGCCGGCGTAGTCGCCCTGGAGCAGCCCGTCCAGCTTGCGGGTGACCATGAGCTGGAGCCGGGCCAGCACCGCGCCCGAGCGGTCGCCGGTGGCCGGCAGCCGGGTGGGCGGGGTCACGGCCGCTGCCCGGGCCACCCGTG
This sequence comes from Micromonospora ferruginea, assembly GCF_013694245.2. Lineage (NCBI taxonomy): Bacteria > Bacillati > Actinomycetota > Actinomycetes > Micromonosporales > Micromonosporaceae > Micromonospora > Micromonospora robiginosa. Next base: position 877,201 of record NZ_CP059322.2, on the reverse strand, counting down.
TCCTCCGACCGCCGGCGGCGGTGGCGTGGCCTGCTGGCGGGGCGCGACGGCGGGCAGCGGGATGGTCGACATCACCCGGTGCACGATGTGGTCGGCCGGCACGTCGTCGGCGAGCGCGTCGTAGCTGAGCACCAGCCGGTGGCGCAGGATGTCCGGCGCGATGTCCTGCACGTCCTGCGGCAGCGCGTAGTCGCGGCCACGCAGCAGCGCCAGCGCGCGGGTGGCCCGGACCAGGCCGAGCGAGGCGCGCGGGCTGGCGCCGTACTGGATGAGCTGGGCCACGTCGGGCATGCCGTGCTCGGCCGGGGCGCGGGTGGCGAGCACCAGCCGGACCGCGTAGTCGACGAGCGCGTTGTGCACGAAGACCTGGTCGGCCTTGCGCTGCAGGGCGATCAGGTCGGGGGTGTCGAACACCGGCGCCGGCTCGGGCGGCGCCACGCCCATCCGGTAGACGATCTCGCGTTCCTCGGCGTCGGTCGGGTAGCCCACCACGATCTTCATCAGGAACCGGTCCCGCTGCGCCTCGGGCAGCGGGTAGACGCCCTCCTGCTCGATCGGGTTCTGGGTGGCCATCACCAGGAACGGGTCCGGCACCCGGTGCGTCTCGCCGCCGATGGAGACCTGCCGCTCGCTCATCACCTCCAGCAGCGCCGACTGCACCTTCGCCGGCGCCCGGTTGATCTCGTCGGCGAGCAGGAAGTTGACGAACACCGGGCCCAGCTCGACGTCGAACTTCTCGCTGGACTGCCGGTAGATCCGGGTGCCCATGATGTCGGCCGGCACCAGGTCGGGGGTGAACTGCACCCGGGCGAAGGAGCCGCCGACGACCTGCGCCAACGTCTCGACGGCGAGCGTCTTGGCGACCCCGGGCACCCCCTCCAGCAGGCAGTGCCCCCGGGCCAGCAGCGCGACGAACATCCGCTCGACCATCCGGTCCTGGCCGACGATCACCCGTTTGATCTCGAACAGCGCCCGCTCCAGCAGCGTGGCGTCCTGCGCCGGGGTGGTGGTCGCCGGCGGCGGCGCGTCCGGCGGCGCCTCGGTCGGGTTCGGCACGTCGGGCGTGGTCGGCTGGGCCACCGGTCCTCCACAGCTGGGTCGTCGTCGCGTCGTGGTGCGAGTCAAGACTGTCATGCCTTGCCGAGAGCCGACGGCGGGAGAGGCACGATTTTCGGCGCGCCACGGCCGGTCGCCCGGAAAACGCTGAACACGGGTGGACAACTGGGGGTCCGGCGCGTGTACGATTCACCCCGTCGCCGGGCGGCTCCCCCCGTGGCCGCCCGGCGCTAAAACTCCCGGCGCGCGGCCTAGACTCGCCCCGGTGACCACTCCCAGCCCGGACGAAGCGCCGATCTGCTCGGCGCGGGGATGTCGTGCCCCCGCCCGGTTCCAGTTGCGCTGGCAGAATCCCCGCCTGCACCCGCCCGAGCGGCGCAAGACCTGGTTGGCCTGCCCGGACCACCGCGCGTCGCTCGGGGACTTCCTCGACGCACGCGGCTTCCTGCGCGAGGTGGTGCCGCTGCCCGGATCGCCTACGCTCGGATCGTGAGCGAGCAGACGATCAGGCCCCACGCCACCGGCGGACGCGGCGGTGCCACCCGGTGACCGGCGACGACCTCGCCGGCCGGTCGGTCGCCCCGCGCGGCCCGCTGGAGCCCTGGCCGGAGACGGTCCACTGGCAGCCGATCTCCCGCGACCTGATCTGGGTGGAGCTGATCCGGCTCGGCATCGGCCTCGCCGTGGCGCTGGTGGTGCTCGGCGCGGCGTGGGCGCTCTCCGGCCACTGGCTGCTCGGCGCCGCCGTCGGCGTGGCGCTGCTGCTGTCCGCCTGGCGGGCGATCACCATCGTGCGCGCGGTCCGCGCCTGGGGGTACGCCGAGCGCGACGACGATCTCCTGGTGCGCCACGGACTGCTGGTGCGCCGGCTCTCCATCGTCCCGTACTCGCGGATGCAGTTCGTGGACGTGAGCGCCGGTCCCCTGGAGCGCGCCTTCGACCTGGCCACCGTGCAGTTGCACACCGCGGCGGCGGCCAGCGACGCCCGGGTGCCCGGCCTGCGTCCGGCCGAGGCGTCCCGCCTGCGCGACCGGCTCACCGCCCTGGGCGAGGACCGGGCGGAGGGCCTGTGAGCGCGAGGAGTGAGCCGGGCCTGCGAGCCCCGCGGTCGCGAACGAAAGTTGTCCGGTGAGCGCTCCCGGCGCGCAGCCGTCGCCGGAGGAACGGCCGGGCCCGCCGGCCGCCCCGGGGCCGGTGACGAACGGGCAGCCGTGGCCCCCGGCGTCGGGGTACCCCCCACCCGCGCCGGCGCCGGACCATGCCCCGCCACCGGGCTGGGACGGCCCCCTCCCCGACCGAACTCCGCCGCCCGGCTACGGCACGCCGGCCGGCCCGCAGGCTCAGCCGTGGCCCGGTCCGGTGCCGCCCGGTCCGGTGCCGCCCGGGGGGTGGGGACCGGCGCCGTGGGGGCCGCCGGGCGGCGAGGAGCCCCGGCAGCGGCTGCACCCGCTGAGTCCCGCGCTGCACGGCGCGAAGTCGCTGGTCGTGGTGATCGCCGGCCTCTCCTGGTCGACCCTGTCCCGGGTCGGCTTCGGATGGTTCGCCGTGCTGGTCGCGGTCTTCGTCCTCGGCGCCACCGTGCTGTCGGTGATCAGTTGGTGGAACACCGGCTACCACGTGGTCGGGCGCGAGCTGCGGGTGCACGAGGGGCTGCTGTGGCGGCGTACCCGGGCCATCCCGCTGGAGCGGTTGCAGGCGGTGGAGGTGGTCCGGCCGCTGCTGGCCCAGCTCACCGGTCTGGCCGAGCTACGGCTGGAGGTGGTCGGGGGGGGCAAGACCGAGGCGCCGCTGGCGTACCTCGGGGTGGCCGAGGCCACCGCGTTGCGGCAGCGGCTGCTCGCCGTGGCCGGTCGGGCCCCGGCCCCCGCGCCCGTGCCCGCCGACGGCGGCGGCGTGCCGGCCGCCCCGGCGCCGGCCGGCCGCCGGCTGCACGCCGTCCGCAACCAGGACCTGCTGGTCAGCCAGTTGCTCACCCCGCAGGCGTTCCTGTTGCCGCTCGGCCTGGCCTTCGTGGTGGCGCAGTTCCTGTCCGAGGGCTCGTGGTCGTTCATCGCGGTGGCCAGCACGCTCACCGCGATGGCCGGGGTGCTGCTGCAACCGGTCCGCCGGGTGCTCGACGACTGGAGCTTCCGGCTCGACGCCGACGGCGACACGCTGCGCGTGCACAACGGGCTGCTGGAGACGCGGATGCAGACGGTCCCGCTGCACCGGGTGCAGACGGTCGGGGTGACCTGGCCGCTGCTCTGGCGGGTGAAGGGCTGGCTGCGGCTGCGGTTGGAGGTGGCCGGCTACTCGGCGGCCGAGCCGGACGACCGCAACCGCCCGGACCGGCTGCTGCCGGTCGGCGACGCCGGCACCGGGGCGCGGGTGGTGGCGGAGGTGCTGCCCGGTGTCCGGCTGGACGCGCTGCCCGGCACGCCGCCGCCGGTACGCGCCCGGTGGCTGCGCCCGCTGAGCCGGGCGGCGGTCGGCGCCGGGCTCGACGAGCGGGTCTTCGTGGCCCGGTCCGGCTTGCTGACCCGCCGGGTGACGCTGGTGCCGTACGCCCGGATCCAGAGCGTGCGGGTCACCCAGGGGCCGGCGCAGCGGCGGCTGCGGCTGGCCACGGTGCACGCCGACACCGCCGGTGGCGCCGGCGCGGCGGCGGTCGACCGGGACCTGGCCGACGCGTGGGCCCTGGCCGCGGAGCTGACCACCCGCGCCCGCACCGCGCGCCAAGCCGATCGTTCCGTGTAAGGAAGGGCCCCTTCTTAACGCATTCGGTAGAGGCGGGGCCCCTTGTTAACCACTACCGCCCGCCACGCGTCCGCCGGGCCGGTCAGCGACGCTCGGCAGGGACTGCGTCCGGGTCGGCGGCGAGCGCGGCGTCCGGACCGGCGGCGGGGGCGGTGACGCCGGTCACGGCGGCCGGCGTCCCGGCGCGGCGGGCCCGCCGCGCCCGCCACCAGCGCTCGACCAGGCCGACCACCAGGAACGTCATCCCGACGTACGCCCAGCCGACCAGCACGTCGATCAGGTAGTGCTCGCCGCTGTACATCAGCGTGAACGTCATGGCCAGCGGGTAGGCCAGCAGCAGCGGCCACCACCGCTTGCGCACCGAGCGCAGGAAGAACAGCACCACGAACAGCGCGAACGCGGTGTGCAGCGACGGCATGGCGGCGACCGGGTTGGAGGCGACCTGCCCGGCGTTGAGCAGGTTGCCCGCGCCGTGCATGCCGATCTCCTTCCAGCCCCGGGTGGAGATCCGGGCCACCTCGGTGAGCAGCCCGTTCTGCGCCGCCCACCACGGCGGCGCGGCCGGGTAGACGAAGTAGGTGACCAGCCCGGCCGCGCACAGGAAACCCCACCGCGTCATGTAGCTGATCCAGCGCTCCCGGTTGCGCATCCAGAGCACCGCGGCGGCGGCCAGCGTCGCCACGAAGTGCGAGAAGTAGATCCAGCTCACCAGCACGTCCCACCAGCGCACCCGGGCGGGGTCGTAGAGGTGCTGCTGAAGCCAGACGGTCGGCACCTCGCCGCCGGTGACCCACCCGGTCAGGAACCGGTCGGCGACGATCAGCTCCATGGCGTGCGGGGTGGCGCCGTTGTCGGCGAACCCGCGGGACAGGTTGTACGCGGCGAGCAGCAGCACCACCGGGATCCAGTCCCGCGCGAAACGCAGGTGGCTGCGCCACGGCCGGTTCGAGTTCCAGGCGACCGTGCCGGCCCAGATCCACAGGAACGCGTACGCCGGGTCGGTCGGCAGGCCGATGGCGAGCCAGGCGGCGACGAAGGCGACGCCCCAGACGGCCATCGCGATCACGCGACGGCGCCCGCCGTCGGGGACGCGGTCGGTCCGGCGGGGGCGGGGGCGGGGATCTGTCAGCACGGCCATCGCGGTCAAGGTTAACGGCGGGCCACCGGAGGGCCGACGCCGACCGTCGGGGCCCGGCCCGTCCCGGCGTCGGGGGCCGGCCCGGACGCGGGACGGCTCCGCGCTCGCTGCACTAGGCTCGGCCGCATGCAGGAGCAGCCGGATTCGCCCTTCGTGCCGGGCCTGACCGCCCGGGTCGAGCTGACCGTGACCGACACGGACACCGCCCTGGCGCTGGGCTCGGGGGACGTGCCGGTGCTCGGCACTCCCCGGGTGGTGGCGCTGGCCGAGGCGGCCACCGTGGCCGCGCTCGCCGCCCGGCTGCCCGCCGGCGCCACCACGGTCGGTGTCCGGGTCGAGCTGGAGCACCGCACGGCCACCCCGGTGGGACGGGCCGTCTCCGCCCACGCCGAGCTGGTGAAGGTCGACGGCCGCCGGCTGGTCTTCGAGGTGACCGTGACGGACGGCAACGCGGTGGCCGCGCAGGGGCGCGTCGAGCGGGCGCTCGTCGACCGGCAGCGCTTCGTCGAGCGGGCCACGCGCGCGTGACGACCGCCGCCTTCGCCGAGATCGCCGCCGGCGTACACCTGCTGCGCGAGCCGCTGCTGCACGTCAACGTGGTGCTGGTGGTGGGCGACGGCGCCGCGTTGCTGGTGGACACGCTCTCCACGGCCGGGCAGGCCCGGGAGCTGGCCGCCGCCGCGCGGGCGGTCACGCCGCACCCGTGGACGATCGTCAACACCCACCACCACTTCGACCACTGCTTCGGCAACGCCACCCTGGCCGGGCCGGACACCCCGGTGTACGCGCAGGCCCAGGCCGTGGCCGTGCTGCGCGACCACCCCGACGAGCTGCGCCGGGCGGCGTACCAGGAGATGCGCGCCGAGCAGCCCGCGCTGGCCGACGAGCTGGCGCGCACCGAGCTGCGGGTCCCGACGCACACGGTGCACTCCGAGACGGCGCTGGACGTCGGCGGGCGGCGGGTGCTGCTGCGTCACCCCGGGCACGGGCACACCGACGCCGACCTGGTGGTGCACGTGCCGGACGCGGACGTGCTGGTGGCCGGTGACCTGGTGGAGCAGAGCGGGCCGCCGGCGTTCGAGGAGTCGTACCCGTTGCGGTGGCCGGACGCGGTGGCCGACCTGCTGCGGCTGACCACCCCGGCCACGGTGGTGGTGCCGGGCCACGGCGAACCGGTCGACGTGGCGTTCGTCCGCGAGCAGCACGACCGGCTCGCCCGGCAGGCGTGGCTGATCCGCGCCGGTCACACCGGCAGCGCCCCGCCGGAGCGGGTGGCCGCCGAATCGCCGTTCGGCGCCCGGCCCGGCCTGATCGCGGCCCGCCGCGGCTACGCGGAGCTCGACGGCACGGCGTGAGCGGCCGGCCGGCTGGCTCAGTCGGCGTCGGCGACGATCTCCCGCAGCCGGTTGCGGCACTCGGCGACGAACGTCGGGAAGGTGTGCCAGTAGTACGAGACGCCGCCGGCCGCCGCGGCGATCGCCCAGGCCCGCGCCCGCGCCCAGGTCTCGTCGTCCACGCCGAGCGCCTCCCGGTAGGCGTGCCGGGCCTCGGGCGGCAGGTCCCAGGTGGGGGCGTGTTCCGCGTCGGGGTGCCCGACGGTGAGGCCCCCGAAGTCGATGACCGCGTGCAGCCGGCCGTCGCGGACGAGGAGGTTGGTGGGCTTCAGGTCGCTGTGCAGCCAGACGTGCGGGCCGGCGGGCTCGGGCCGCGCGAGGCCGGCCCGCCACAGCCGGTCCAGCCGGTCGACGTCCACCTCCGCGCCGATGGTGCGCCGGCAGTCGTCGAGCGCCCCGCTGATCCATTCGTCGCAGGGGTGCAGGCTGCCGCCGCGATAGCCGCTCAGGTCGCCCGCCCGGGTCGCGCCGGCGAGGTCGAGCGCGTGCAGCTCCCGTACCGTCGAGGCCAGGTCGGCGCCGAGCGCGGCCCAGTCGGAGACGGTGTCGGGCCGGACCTCGTCGCCGTCGATCCACCGGTAGACCGACCAGGGCAGTCCGAACGCGGCGGACGGCGCGCCGGCGTGCCGCGGCTCCGGCACCGGGAACGACAGCCGCGACGCCAGGCGCGGCAGCCACCGCTGCTCCTTGCGCAGGGAGGCGGCCTTCTCGGCGGTACGGGGCAGGCGGACGAGCAGGTCGTCGCCGAGCCGGTACATGGTGTTGTCGGTGCCGGACCCGGCGGGCCGCAACGGCAGCGCGGCCCACTGCGGGCACTGCTCGGCCAGGAGCGACCGGACCACGGACTCGTCCACCGGTACCTCGTCGTGGTGCAACGTCACGTGGAGATCATTGTGCCGGAGCCGTGCGGCGGCCACCGATTTCCGGGTCCGGGCGCGCGCAGCCGGACCACCGGCGGCCGGCGGGGTGACGGGCGCGGGCCAGCAATAAGGTAGCCCGAGCCAACGATCCTGGGGGGACCTCTCGTGAGCCAGACCGTGCGGACCGCCGCGCGCCCGCCCGTCCGCCCGTCCACCCCCGGCGGCGCGGCCCTGCTGGTGCTGCTCGGCACGCTCACCGCGATCGGCCCGCTCTCGCTGGACATGTACCTGCCGGCGTTCCCGGCGATGGCCCGCGAACTCGGCGCCGACCAGGCCGGCATCCAGCTCTCGCTGACCACCTGCCTGATCGGCCTGGCGCTGGGCCAACTGGTCACCGGCCCGCTCAGCGACCGCTGGGGGCGGCGCCGTCCGGTGCTGATCGGCGTCGTCGCGTACGCGGTGCTGGCGCTGGCCTGCGCCGCGGCGCCCACCGCCCCGCTGCTGGCCGCCGCGCGGTTCGCGCAGGGGATGGCCGGCGGCATGGGCGTGGTGGTCGCCCGCGCGGTGGTCCGCGACCTCTACGCCGGCCGGGACGCGGCCCGGTACTTCTCCCGGCTCACCCTGGTCTTCGGGGTGGCGCCGGTGGCCGCGCCGAGCGTCGGCAGCCTGGTGCTGCGGTTCGGCTCCTGGCGGGCGGTCTTCCTCACCCTGGCCGCCATCGGGGTGGTGCTGGCCGTCGCGGTCGCGCTGCGCCTGCCGGAGACGCTGCCGGCCGAGCGCCGCAGCACCGGCGGGCTGGCCACCACCGTCCGGACCATGCGGTCGCTCGCCGCCGACCGGGTCTACCTCGGGTACGCGCTGACCCAGGGCTTCGCGTTCGCCGGGCTGTTCGCGTACATCTCCGGGTCGTCGTTCGTGTTCCAGGACGTCTTCGGCGTCTCGGCGGCCGTGTTCAGCGTGCTCTTCGGGGTGAACGCGCTCGCGCTGGTGGCCACCGGGCAGCTCAACGCCCGGCTGCTCGACCGGTTCAGCCCGCGCCGGCTGCTGGTCGCCACGCTGGTGGTCGGCGTGGTCACCGCCGCCGGCGTGCTGACCGGCGCGCTCGCTGGCAGCCTCGCCGTCACGGCGGTGGCGCTGTTCGCGTTCGTGGGCTCGCTGGGCATGGTGATGCCGAACAGCACCGCGCTGGCGCTGGACGCGCACGCCCGGCACGCCGGCACCGCCGCCGCCCTGATGGGCGGCATCCAGTCGGTGGTCGGCGCGCTCGCCGCGCCGCTGGTCGGCCTCGGTGGCGAGGGCAGCGCGCTGCCGATGGCCGCCGTGCTGGCCGGCGCCGCCGCGCTCTCCCTGACCGCCGTGCTGACCCTCGCCCGCCGCCGACCGCCCGGCGCCTAGCGCGGGTGTTAAGCGGGGGCCCCGCCTCTACCGGAGGCGTTAAGCGGGGGCCCCGCCTTTCACCGCGAAGCGGGTGGCGACGGCGGCGCGGGTGGGCATGGCGGTGGCGCCGCCGGGCGACTCGCAGACCAGGCCGGCGACCCGCAGCGCGAACGCCACCCGCTCCCGCCAGCCGATCGGGTCGGCCGGCTCGCCGGCGGCGAGCAGCTCGGCCACCAGCGCGCCCATCACCGAGTCGCCCGCGCCGGTGGCGTCCACCGCGTCGACCTTCGGCGCGGGCACCCGCACCACGTCGTCGCCGGCCGCGACCAGCGCACCGTCCGCGCCGAGCGTCACCACCACCGTGCTCGCGCCCAACTCCCGCAGGTACGCGGCGACGCCCTCCACCGGCTCGTCGGGGTAGAGCACCCGGGCGTCCGCGGCGCTCAGCTTCACCAGGTGCGCGGCGGCGGCGAACTCGGCGACCACGCCCCGCAGCGCGTCGAGCGCGCCGGGCGCGGTGAGCAGGCTGGGGCGCACGTTCGGGTCGAACACCCGCAGCCCGCCGGCGACCGCCCAGGCCCGGCGGGCGGCGGCCAGCACCGGCGGGTCGAGCAGCACGATCGAGCCGCAGTAGAGCACGTCCGCGCCCTCGACCAGCGCCACGTCGAGGTCGTCCGGGCCGAGCAGGGCGTACGAGCGCGGCTCGCCGTAGAAGCGGAACTCCGGCTCCGGGCCGGCGAAGGTGGCCACCGCCAGCGCGGTCGGCGCGGGCACGGTCACCGCCCCGCGCACGCCCACACCGGCGCCGGTGAGGAAGGCGCGGATCCGGCCGGCCAGCGCGTCGTCGCCGAGCGAGCCGACGAACTGCACGTCCCCGCCGAGGCGGGCGATCGCCACCGACACGTTGAGCGGTCCGCCGCCGACGGCCTGGCGGTAGACGGGTTCCCCGTCGTGCTCGGCGTCGAGCAGGTCGACGAGCGCCTCGCCGAGCACCACCGCGTACCCCATCCTGGCTCCCCTCGTTGTCCTCCCCCGATCCTGGCGCATCGCGGGCGGCCACGCGACGCGACCCGGGGCATCGACCGGTGGCTATTGCATGCGGCGACCGGACGTGATGGGATGGCGCTACCGGAAGGGCGCGGTGGGCTGCCGCGTCGCCGGGTCGAGCCGACGCGAGGGCATCCCCGGTCCGTGGCACGGACCGCAGGCGGTGCGCGCCCACCGACGGCCCCGGCCGCACGCCGACCGCCGGGCGCGGGCACCGCGATGATCGCATCCGCTCGTCGCAGCGGGGCGGGCCGAAGCGGGCCACGCTCCGCGAGTCAGGAGATCCCCGTGCACCGATCCCGTACGGCCGCGCTCGTCACCGCGGCCCTCACCCTGGCCGTGGGCGCGTTCGCCCTGGCCTCCGGGCCCGACCCGGCCGCCGCGCACGGCGCAGCGATGACGCCGGGCGCCCGCACCTACCTGTGTTGGAAGGACGGCCTCACCGGCACCGGTGAGATCCGGCCCAACAACCCCGCCTGCGCGTCGGCCGTCGCGGAGAACGGGGCGAACTCGCTCTACAACTGGTTCAGCGTGCTGCGCTCCGACGCGGGCGGCCGGACCACCGGGTTCATCCCCGACGGCAAGCTGTGCAGCGGCGGCAACCCGAACTTCAGCGGCTACGACGCGGCCCGCAACGACTGGCCGGTCACCCACCTGACCGCCGGGCGGTCGATGGAGTTCCGCTACAGCAACTGGGCCCACCACCCGGGCACGTTCTACTTCTACGTGACCAAGGACAGCTGGTCCCCGACCCGGCCGCTGGCCTGGAGCGACCTGGAGACGCAGCCGTTCCTGCAGGTGACCAACCCGCCGCAGAGCGGCGCGGTGGGCACGAACGACGGCCACTACTACTTCACCGGCACCCTGCCGACGAACAAGAGCGGCCGGCACATCATCTACTCGCGCTGGGTGCGCTCGGACAGCCAGGAGAACTTCTTCGGCTGCTCGGACGTGACGTTCGACGGCGGCAACGGCGAGGTGACCGGCATCGGCTCGGGCGGCAACCCCTCGCCGACGCCGACGAACCCGAACCCGACGCCCACCAACCCCACCCCGACGCCGACGAACCCGACGCCGACGCCGACCGGCCCGACGCCCACGCCGACCATGCCGGCCGGCAACTGCATGGCGGTCTACAAGGTGGTCAGCGCCTGGGGCGGCGGCTTCCAGGGCGAGGTCATGATCATGAACCACAGCACCCGGACGTACTCCGGGTGGACCGCGAACTGGACCTGGCCCAGCGGCCAGACCATCAACCAGGTGTGGAACGGCACGTTGAGCGGCAGCGGGGCGTCGGTGACGGTCACCAACGCCGCCTACAACGGCAGCATCGCACCCGAGGGAACCACGACGTTCGGCTTCACCGCGAACGTCTCCGGCCAGAACACGCTACCCACGGTCACCTGCACCGGCCGGTGACCACCGATTGAGCGAGGGCCCCCGGGGGCGCACCCCGGGGGCCCATCGTCACGTCCGGGTCAGCGGACCATGCTGCCCACGACCGGCTTGGTCAGCAGCGCGGACTGGTTGCGCTGGATGCCCGGGTCGAGCGTCTTCGCCACGAAGATGGCGTGCCAGATGCAGAAGATCAGCACGGTCCACACCTTGCGGGAGTGGTCCGCCTCCTCCCGCTTGTGCTCCTCCAGCAGCCGCATCGCGTACGACAGGTCGATCAGGTCGCCCGCGCCGGAGGTGGCCAGCACGTGCCGGGCCCACTCGTACATCTCGCCGCGCAGCCAGACCCGGGTCGGGGTCGGGAAGCCCAGCTTCTTGCGGTTGACGATGGCCGGCGGCACCACGCCCTGCAGCGCCTGGCGCATGGCGTACTTGGTGGCCTCGGAGCGCGGCGGCAGCTTCAGGTCGACCGGGATGCCGGCGGCGACGTCGAACACCTCCCGGTCCAGGAACGGCACCCGCACCTCCAGCGAGTGCGCCATCGAGATCCGGTCCGCCTTGACCAGGATGTCGCCGCGCAGCCAGGTGTAGAGGTCGACGTACTGCATCTTGGTGACGTCGTCCAGCTCGGTGCACTCGGCGTAGATCGGCGCGGTCACGTCGGTGTAGCGCACCGAGGGGTCGTAGCGGCGCAGCAGGTGCTGCTTCTCCTCCTCGGTGAACATCCGGGCGTTGCCGTAGTAGCGCTCCTCGATCGGGGTGGTGCCGCGCTCCAGGAAGCTCTTGCCCTTGACCCCCTGCGGGATCGCCCGGGAGACCGCCCGCAGGCCCTTCTGCACGCCGTCCGGCAGGCCGTTCACACTGCTCAGCGAGAGCGGCTCGCGGTAGATCGTGTAGCCGCCGAAGAACTCGTCCGCGCCCTCGCCGGAGAGCACCACGGTGACGTGCTCGGCGGCCTTCTTCGCCACGAAGTAGAGCGGCACCAGGGCCGGGTCGGCGACCGGGTCGTCCAGGTGCCAGACGATCTTCGGCAGCGCGTCGATCATGTCCTGCGGCCCGATCTTGGTCGGGATGGTGGTCACGTCGAGGTGCCGGGCCGACTCCTGGGCCACGTCGATCTCGGAGTAGCCGGGCACGTCGTAGCCGACGGTGAAGGTGAGGATGTTCGGGTTGAACTCGCGGGCCAGCGCCACCACCGCGGTGGAGTCGATGCCGCTGGACAGGAACGAGCCGACCGGCACGTCCGAGCGCATGTGCATCCGGACGCTCTCCCGCAGCGTCTCCCGGATGTCGTGGTAGAGCCGCTGCTCGTCCGGGACCGGGGCGGGCCGGAACACCGGCCGGTACCAGCGGCGCACGTCGATCCGGCCGTCCGGGCTCCAGGTCAGGTACTCCCCCGAGCCGATCCGGCTGATGCCCTTGTGCAGCGTGCCCGGCTCCGGGACGTACTGCAGGGTCAGGTAGTGGCTCAGGTTCGCGGTGTCGATCCCCGCGTCGCCCTGGTAGGCGGAGTGCGCGAACGGCAGCAGCGCCTTCTTCTCCGAGGCCAGGTAGAGGCCGTCCTGGGTCTGGAGGTAGTGCAGCGGCTTGATGCCGAAGTAGTCCCGGGCGCCGAACGCCCGCCGCTCCTGCCGGTCCCAGATCACGAAGGCGAACATGCCGCGCAGCCGGGTGAGCACCTGCTCACCCCAGTAGTGGTAGCCGGCGACGATCACCTCGCCGTCGCCGTTGGTGGCGAACTGGGCGCCGTAGTCGCGGATCAGCTCGTCGCGCAGCTCGATGTAGTTGTAGATCTCGCCGTTGAAGGTGAGCAGGTAGCGCCCGCCCGCGTAGGGCAGGGGCTCGTGGCTGAGCGCCACGTCGATGATCGCCAGCCGCTTGTGCGCGAACACGCCGTCCGCGTACCGGCCGGAGGCGTCGCCGACCACCTCGACCCCGGTCTCGTCCGGGCCCCGGTGGTGCAGGCACTCCAGTGCGCCGGCGATGTGGTCGCGGTGGGCGGCGGCGTCGCCGCGCGCGCTGAAGAAGGCCAGGAGTCCGCACATGACGGCCATCTTTCCACGCGCCGGAAGCCGCCGTCGCGGCACCGCAGGCACTCCCCGCCGTCGTGCGCGCGGTACCGTCGGGACCAGCGACGAGGCTCAGGGAGGGGCGGATCATGGCCGAGGAGCGGACGCAGCAGGGCAAGCCGGCGGACGGCACGGAGTCGCACGACCCGGACTTCCCGGAGGCGTTCCTGTCGTTCATGCGGCAGGGCTGGCGGGACACCGAGCTGCCGGTCACCCCCCGCGCGGAGGTGCCCAACCACGCCAAGCGGCGGGCCGCGCTGGCCGAGGCGTTCCCGGGCGAGACGCTCGTCATCCCCACCGGCAACGAGAAGGTCCGCGCCAACGACACCGACCACCGGTTCCGGCCGGGCAGCGACTTCGCGTACCTGACCGGCGACATGGAGCCCGACAGCGTCCTGGTGCTGCGGCCGGGCGGCGAGGCCACGCTGTTCATGCGGCCGCGGTCGTCGCGGGCGACCGACGAGTTCTTCCGCAGCCGCCACGGCGAGCTGTGGGTGGGCCGCCGGCCGACGTTGCGCGAGAAGTCGACCGAGCTGGGCCTGCCGACCGCCGACCTGAGCGAGCTGGACGCGGCGCTGGCCGACCTGGCCCCGGGGCGGACCCGGGTGCTGCGCGGCTTCGACGCCCGGGTGGACGCCGCGGTGCGCCGCCACGACGGGCCGCGGGCCGAGGGCCAGCCGGGTCGCGACCGCGAGCTGGCCATCGCGATCTCCGAGCTGAAGCTGGTCAAGGACGAGTGGGAGATCGCGCAGCTCCAGGAGGCGTGCGACGCGACGGTGCGCGGCTTCGAGGACGTGGCGCGGGTGCTGCCGGCCGACCGGGCGATCTCGGAGCGGCTGCTGGAGGGCGTCTTCGCGCTGCGTGCCCGGCACGACGGCAACGAGGTCGGCTACGGCTCGATCGTCGGGGCCGGCGAGCACGCCACGATCCTGCACTGGGTGCACAACCACGGCGCCACCCGTCCGGGTGACCTGCTGCTGATGGACATGGGGGTGGAGAACCGCAACCTCTACACCGCCGACGTGACCCGGGTGCTGCCGGTCGACGGCCGGTTCACCCCGTTGCAGCGGCAGGTCTACGACGCGGTCCACGCCGCCCAGCAGGCTGGCATCGACATGTGCAGGCCCGGGGTGGGGTTCCGCGACGTCCACCTGGCCTCGATGCGGGTGCTGGCCGAGGCGCTCAAGGATCTCGGGCTGCTGCCGGTGAGCGTGGACGAGGCGATGGACCCGGCCTCCACGGTCTACCGCCGCTGGACGCTGCACGGCACCAGCCACATGCTCGGCCTCGACGTGCACGACTGCGCCAACGCCCGCAAGGAGACCTACCGCGACGGGCCGCTCGGCGAGGGCTACGTGCTGACCGTCGAGCCGGGGCTCTACTTCCAGCCGGAGGACGAGCTGGTCCCGGAGGAGCTGCGCGGCATCGGCGTGCGGATCGAGGACGACATCCTGGTGACCGCCGACGGTCCGGTGAACCTCTCGGCGGGCCTGCCGCGGGGTTCCGACGAGGTGGAGACCTGGCTGGCCGAGCAGCGTGAGGCGGGTCCGCGCCTGCCCGGCTGAGTCTCCCGGACCGACCGACGTCTTCGGCGGGCCCGCACCAGTCTCCGGTGCAGGCCCGCCCGCTTTCCATCATCTTTGCGTAGTTTCTTCGGATAAGACCTTCTCGCGAGGATCCTTCTTCTACGGTGTCGATCAGGGGCTACCACCCGTTTGTAGCCGCTCGCTCCCTCTGGGGCGATCCGATCCGTTTGGGGAGAACCGAAAGGGCGGAAGGCTCTCATGTCCAACGAGGTAACGACACCCGACGGCGACGCGCCGGCCACGACCCCGCCGACCGGCAGGCGGCGGGCGCTCTGGGTCGCCACCGGGGTGGCCGGGCTGACCGGCGTCGTCGGCCTGGCGGCGCTCGGTGGCCTCGCCGCCCGCGACGACAAGGCCGGCGGGCCGGAGCGGGTGGCGGACAACCGCGCCGCCGCGCCGCAGAACGCCGGCGGCGACTCCCACGGGGACCACCGGACGGGCGAGGACGGCGGCGATCGGGGCCGGGGCGAGTGGGGCGGCGAGGAGGAGCACGGCAGGGCCCGTGAGATCCCCTGCGACGACGACGCCCTGGTCGACGCGCTGGAGCTGGCCAACCGCGACCACGGTGGCACCCTGAAGCTCGCCGAGAACTGCACCTACGAGCTGCGGGTCAAGGACCGCGAGGTCGGCGGCGGCCTCCCGGTGATCAGGCAGGACGTCACCATCCAGGGCAACGGCTCGACCATCGCGCGCGACGCCGAGGACGCCTTCCGGATCTTCCGCGTCGCCGGTGGCGGCCACCTCACCCTCGACGACCTCACCGTCTCCGGCGGTAACGCCTCCGCGGCGCGGCACCCCGGCCCGACCGCGTCGGGCCCGGCACGGGACGAGGGCGAGGGCGACGGCGGCGCGCTGCTGGTCGAGCGCGGCGGCAAGGCCCACCTGTCCCACGTCACGCTCACCGGCAACAACGCCGAGCACGACGGCGGCGCGGTGGCCAACTACGGCCGGGTGTGGCTGACGGAGAGCACGGTGGACCGCAACCACGCGCGGGGCGACGGCGGCGGCATCGTCAACCACGGCCTCCTCACGATCGAGGCGTCGCACGTCGACGACAACACGGCCGCCGGCAGCGGCGGTGGTGTCGCCAACGGCAGCGACGAGCGGCGCGGCCAGGGCGCTCCGGTCGCGCTCGCCGCCCTAGGCATGGGCGGGCACGGGGGGCGCGACGCCGGCACCGTGGAGATCGTCGGCGTCCGGGACGGCAAGAACACGTCGCCGAGCACGCTGGACGGCAACCGGGCCGGGAAGAACGGTGGCGGCCTGTTCAGCAGCGGCGGCTACGTCACCGTCTCCTTCACCCACATCACCGGAAACACCGCCTGCGAGAACGGCGGCGGCGTCTACGCCGAGAACACCGACCTCGACCTCGACAAGGTCGTCATCGCCGGCAACCACGCCGACGGCGACGGCGGCGGCGTCGTCACCACCGGCGGCAAGCACTGGGGCTACCCCAACACCAAGGACGAAGGCAACGCCACCATCTCCGACAGCGTCATCGTCGACAACACCGCCAACCGCTTCGGCGGCGGCATCTACAACGGCGAGTGGCTCGTCAAGATCGAAGACGGCTTCCTCACCCGCGACCACGACGAGGACGACAACGCCGCCCTCACCCTGCGCGACACCCTGGTCAAGGGCAACACCGCCCTCAACGGCGGCGGCATCTTCAACAACAAGGCCACCATCACCCTGACCAAGACCCACGTCACCAAGAACACCGCCACCGACACCAGCAAACTGCACCGCGTCGCCGGCGGCGTCCTCAACAACGAGGGCCACGTCACGCTCGACGACGACTCCCTCATCAGCGACAACGACCCCACCAACTGCGCCAACACCGTCAAGGACTGCTTCAACTAGCGCACCACCACATAGAGCCCGAGGTCCCTTCCCGCCGACTGCCGGCGGGAAGGGGCCCGCTCCGAGCGTCGTGTCCCCCGCCGGGGCCTCCGTCCCCGCTGCGACCGCCGGTCCCGCCCGCACCCTTATGCGGGTTTTTTTCGTATATGGGCACAGGGTGAAGAAGGTTCTCATACGGTGTTGTTCAGCAGCTACAACCGATTTGTAGCGAAGGCCGCCTCGCTGTGGCGAAGCGACCTTGTCAGGTACAAGGAGAGGGCAGAGAGCTCCGATGTCCAACTACCTTCGCAATAACGATGACGCCACCACCACCCGCGAGACCGTTTCCCCGCTCCGGCGCCGCCGGCTCTGGCTCGCGACCGGCGTCGTGGGCCTGACCGGAGCGGTCAGCCTCGCCGGCGTGGCCTACGCGACCACCGGGGTCACCGGTCCGCACCGGCTCGCCGACGTGAAGTGGTCGACCACGCAGCAGCTCAGCGACGACGACCACGGCGGCGACAAGGCCACCGAGGACGAGCACGGCAAGGACGAGCACGGCAAGGACGACTACCGCGGTGACGAGTACGGCAAGGACGGCAAGGACCGGGGCCAGGAGGGCCGGGACCGGGGCGAGTGGGGCGGCGAGGAGGACCACGGCAAGGCCCGCGAGGTCCCCTGCGACGACGACGCCCTGGTCGACGCGCTGGAGCTGGCCAACCGCGACCACGGCGGCACGCTGAAGCTCGCCGAGAACTGCACCTACGAACTCGGCGTCAAGGACCGCAAGGTCGGCGGCGCGCTGCCCGAGATCAAGCAGGACGTCACCATCAAGGGCAACGGCTCCACCATCGAGCGCGACGCCGAGGACACCTTCCGGATCTTCCGCGTCGCCGACGGCGGGCACCTCACCCTCAAGGACCTGACGGTCAAGGGTGGCAACGCGTCCGAGTTCAAGTACCCGGGCGGACCCGGCCCGATGGCGCCGGCGACGGCGAACGGCACGGCGGCCCAGTCGGCCCCGGCCGCCCCGGCGGTCGCGGGGGCGCAGGCCGCCACCGCGGCCCAGGCCACCGCTCCGGTCGCGGCCGCCGCGCCGGCTCCGGTCGCGGCGCAGGCCGCGGCTGCTCCGGTCGCGGCTGCTCCGGTCGCGGCGCAGGCGGCCA
Source organism: Micromonospora ferruginea (assembly GCF_013694245.2). Taxonomy (NCBI): domain Bacteria; kingdom Bacillati; phylum Actinomycetota; class Actinomycetes; order Micromonosporales; family Micromonosporaceae; genus Micromonospora; species Micromonospora robiginosa. The sequence continues at coordinate 859,538 of NZ_CP059322.2, read as the reverse complement.
CCGCTCCGGCGCAGGCCACCACGGCGGCGCAGGCCGCGACCGCGACGACCATCGTGGTCTCCGGCCCGGAGAACGGTGCCGAGAAGCAGGGCGAGGGTGACGGCGGCGCGCTGCTGGTCGAGCGCGGCGGCAGCGCCCACCTGTCCAACGTCAAGCTCACCGACAACAACGCCGAGCACAACGGCGGCGCGGTGGCCAACTACGGCCGCGTGTGGCTGGAGGAGAGCAAGGTCGTCAACAACCACGCCCAGGGCGACGGCGGCGGCATCTTCAACCGCGGCATCCTCAAGGTCGAGGAGACCAAGGTCGACGACAACACCGCCGGCGGCAACGGTGGCGGTATCGCCAACGGCAACGGCCTCTCCGGCAAGCACGGCGCCGACGCCACCGAGCTGCAGAGCTACGTCCCGTCGGGCAAGCACGACGAGGCCGGGACGGTCGAGATCATCGGTTCCGACCACGGCAAGAACGGCGGCAAGGAGGGCGAGAACTCCTCGGTGTCGAACAACCGGGCCGGGAAGAACGGTGGCGGCCTGTTCAGCAGCGGCGGCTACGTCACCGTCTCCTTCACCCACATCACCGGAAACACCGCCTGCGAGAACGGCGGCGGCGTCTACGCCGAGAACACCGACCTCGACCTCGACAAGGTCGTCATCGCCGGCAACCACGCCGACGGCGACGGCGGCGGCGTCGTCACCACCGGCGGCAAGCACTGGGGCTACCCCAACACCAAGGACGAAGGCAACGCCACCATCTCCGACAGCGTCATCGTCGACAACACCGCCAACCGCTTCGGCGGCGGCATCTACAACGGCGAGTGGCTCGTCAAGATCGAAGACGGCTTCCTCACCCGCGACCACGACGAGGACGACAACGCCGCCCTCACCCTGCGCGACACCCTGGTCAAGGGCAACACCGCCCTCAACGGCGGCGGCATCTTCAACAACAAGGCCACCATCACCCTGACCAAGACCCACGTCACCAAGAACACCGCCACCGACACCAGCAAACTGCACCGCGTCGCCGGCGGCGTCCTCAACAACGAGGGCCACGTCACGCTCGACGACGACTCCCTCATCAGCGACAACGACCCCACCAACTGCGCCAACACCGTCAAGGACTGCTTCAACTGACCTGACGGACCCGGGGTACGGACCGGCCCCCCAGCCACACGTGGCTGGGGGGCCGGTCCGCCGTCACGGTCAGCTCTGGACGAAGACCGCCACGCTGCGCGCCGGCACGGTGAACGTGCCGGCCGCCCGGTCGAACGAGGCCGTCCGCAGGGCCGGGTCGGCCGAGTTCCGCAGCACCGGGTGCAGCGCCACGTTCGCCCCGCGCAGGCCGCCGACGGTCTGCTTCGCCGTCTCCGGGGTGGCGTTGAAGACCACGGTCACCGACTTCCACTTCCCGTTTAGCCCGCGGGCGTCCAGGGTCATGGTGAGCACGCCCGGGGTCTCCTTCTCCCCGGACAGCGGGAACGCGACCCGCTTCTGCACCTGCTCGGCGGTGGGCAGCCCGAACACCGGCGAGGACCGCCGGATGCGCAGCAGCTCCGCGTAGCGGGCATCGGCCAGGTCGATCGCCGCGCAGTCCGGCACCAGCTTCGCGTCGGCCAGCAGCGGCTTCGCGTACGGCCACTTGTCCTTGTTGTCCTGCTCCGGCGGCAGGCCGGCGCCGAACCCGTTGCCCTGGGCGCAGTCCCAGCGGATCTGGTTGAACCAGTCACCGGAGTTGTAGGAGTTGCGGTCCAACGACTTCGACCGCAGCCGCTCCGAGCCGGCCGTCACGAACCCGGTCCCCTGCCCGAACGCGGTGGTCGCCAGCGCGAGCACCTGCATCCGGGCCCGGTCCTGCGCCGAGGTCCCCTGCGGCAGCTTGTACGCCAACGCGTCGTACAGGATCTCGTTGTCGTGCGCGTCGACGTAGGTGACCGCCTCGCCCGGCGCGGCGGTGTAGCCGGCCGGGGAGCCGTTGTAGTCGACCTGCGCCCCGGTGACCGTCTTCCCGGCGGAGTCGGTGAACCGGTAGTCGCGCAGGTTGCCGGTCAGCCCCACCTTGATCAGGTCGTGGGAGTGCAGCAGCCGGGCCTTCTGCTCGGCCGCCGAGCCGTTGGCCGCGTCGCCGTTCGGGTCGGTGAACAGGCCGGAGGCGAAGCCCTGCACCCGCGGGTTGGCGTCGAACGGGCCGCCGCCGCGCACCGCGTCGCGGAGCCGGTCGTTGAACGTGCCGATCCCGGTGCCGGCCATGTTGGCCTGGGTGGCCTGGACGAACCGGGCGTCGTTCGCGACCTCGCCGAAGTTCCAGCCCTCGCCGTACAGCATGATCTTCTTGCCGTCGACGCCGTCGCGGGCCGGCGTGAGCTTGTCCAGCGCGGCGCGTACGGCCAGGATGTTCGCCTTCGGGTGGTGCCCCATCAGGTCGAACCGGAAGCCGTCCACCTTGTACGCCTTGGCCCAGGTGACGAGCGAGTCCACCACGAGCTTGCCCATCATGGCGTGCTCCGGGGCGGTGTTGGCGCAGCACGTCGAGTTGGCGACCGTGCCGTCCTCCAGCAGCCGGTGGTAGTAGCCCGGCACCACCTGGTCGAGCACCGACTTTCCATCGGTGCCGGCGGCCGAGGTGTGGTTGTAGACCACGTCCATGACCACCCGCATGCCGGCCTGGTTCACCCCGGCGACCATCTGCCGGAACTCGGTGGTGCGCTTCGCGCCGGTCGGGTCGACGGCGTAGCCGCCCTCCGGCACCGTGTAGTGCAGCGGGTCGTACCCCCAGTTGTAGCCGTCCTTCTCGGCCACCGCGGCGACGCACTTCTGCTGCTGGTCCGAGTCCGGCGGCAGCTTCGCCAGGTCGCAGGCGGGCTGGGCCTGGTCGGCCCGCTTCTCCGGAATCGTGGCGAAGTCGAACGCCGGCAGCAGGTGCAGGTAGTTGACGCCGGCGTCGCCGAGCGCCCGCAGGTGCTTCATCCCGGCGGTGTTCGGGTCGGTGAACGCGAGGTAGGTGCCCCGCTTCTCGGCCGGGACCGTGCTGTCGGCGATGGAGAAGTCGCGCACCGACAGTTCGGAGATCTGCGCCTTGGCCGCCGGCACGGGCGCCGGCTTGCGCAGGTTCGCCCAGCCGGCCGGCGCGAGCGCCGGGTCGGTCAGGTCGACGATCTGGCTGTGCGTGGAGTTCGGCGCGAGCGCCACCGAGTAGGGGTCGGTGACCGACGCGGTGACCACCTTCTGCGCCGCCGGCTGCCAGGCCTCGACCTGGTAGCGGTAGTAGCGCCCGGTCCACGCCTTGGTGCCGCGCACCGACCAGACGCCGGTGCGGTCGTTGCGGCTCATCGCCACCGTGCTCGGCTGCGCGGTCGGTGAGTCGAACAGTTGCAGCGACACCTTCCGCGCGGTCGGTGCCCACACCGCGAGGGTGGGCACCCGGCCGGCGAACGTCGGGCCGAGCTTCGCGCCGGTCGCCGCCGGGTAGACGTCGTCGAGCACGCCGGGGATCTGCACCCCGGTGGCGCCGAGCAGCGCGCCCTCGGCGTCCCGCTCGGTCACCACGAGCTGCCCGCGCAGCGCCGCCGGCACCTTGGCCAGGTCGGCGCGATCAAGCGAGAAGGCGTGATAGGCCCAGAGCTGGGGGTACGCCTGCCGTTGCGCCTCGGTCAGCCCGTTGCGCTGCGCCCGCAGCGGCAGCGTGGTGTACGTGCCGGTCAGCTCGCCGTCGGCGACGCCGATCCCACCGGCCGGCGCGGCGACCAGCGCGTACTTCTTGCCGTCGGTCGGGCCGGTGGCCCAGGCGACGGTGGACCGGTCGATCCACTGCGCCTTCTGCTTGGTGACGTCGAGGTCCTTGGCGGCGCCGGTGGTGGCCGCCGGCAGCAGCCGGCCCTTGACGCCGGCCAGCAGCCACACCTCGTGCCCGACGCCGGTCAGGTCGAGCCGCTGGTCGTCCGGCTGGTCCTTCTCGTCGCCGGAGTGCAGGATGTAGCTCAGCCCGGTCGCGCCGGCGGCCAGGGGCACCCGGAACACCGCGCCGTAGGAGTCGATCTTCTCCGGCTTCAGCGGGGCGGCCCAGTCGGTCGGGTTGGCCGCGCCGTCCCACAGGTGCAGGCCCCAGCCGTCGTAGTTGCCGTCGGCCTTGCGCCAGTGGATGACCGCGGTGCCCTGGTCGACCGCCGGGTCGGGCTCGCCGGTGGCGGCCTGCCGGGTCGGGTAGAGCGTCGGGTCGCCCTGCTTCACCCAGACCTCGCCGGTCTGGGTGACGTCGATGGTGCGGTCGTTCGCCACGTCCTTGTTGCCGTCTTTGTCGACCACCAGGAAGCCGACCGACTTCGCGCCGGGCTTGAGCTTCACCCAGGCGAACCGGCCGTACGAGTCCTCACCGGCGAACGGCTGCCCCTTCGGCCACTCGGTGGCGTACGCCGGGTCGATGTCGCCCCAGGTGTAGAGCCCCCAGTCGGCGTACCCGCCGGCCGGGCGCTGGTAGTGCACGATCGCCCAGTCCCGCGACGCGCCCTGCGCCGGGGTGCCGACCGTGCCGGTGGTGCGGGCGGTGGCGGTCCGTCCCTTGCCGTCGCGGACCACCGCCTTGTATTCGACCTTGGTGCCGCCGGGCAGGCCGGTCAGGTCGTGGTGGACCGTGTACGGCGCGCGGTCGGCGCTGCCCAGCAGCGTCCACCTGCCGCCGGGCACCCGCGCGGCGAACGTGACGGTGGCGAGCGGGTCGCCGGTGACCTGGGCGGTGACCGCGGTGGTGGTGGCGACCGGGGCGGCGCCCGGCTCGGTGAGCGTGACGGTCGGGGCCGCGCCGGGCTGCGGGATCGCCCGGTCGGCCTTGAGCACCACGGCCGACATGGCCGGCACGGTGACGCTCAGCTTGCCGTCGGCGCCGGCGGTGGCGGTGGCCGCGCCGCCGTAGATGCCGGTGAAGCGGGCGCCGGCCGACCAGGTGTCCACGGTGACAGTCTGCGGGGTGGACGCGTTGTTGACCGCGGCTACGTGTTCCACCCGCTCGGTCTTCAGGACGCGGGAGAACGCGAACACGCCGGGACCGTCGGCGGCGTACCGGGTGACCTGGACGCCGTCGCGCAGCGCGGGGTGCACCGCCCGCAGCTTGCCCAGCTCGGCGATGGTCCGGTAGAGCGGGTGCCGGGTGTCGTACTGGTCGGAGGCGTGGGTGCGGGTGGTGCCGATCAGGTCGTCGTCGAGGTAGTCCGCGGTGCGCGAGGCGAACATGTCCTGGCGGGCGTCCTTGTCCCCGCCCGGCCCGGTGAAGCCCTGCTCGTCGCCGGAGTAGACCACCGGCTGCCCTCGGGTGAGGAACATCAGCTGGTGGGCGAGCTGGTCGCGGCGGAGCTGGCTGGCGTCGTCACCGCCGGACGCGGCGATGAACGAGCCGATCCGGCCCATGTCGTGGTTGCCGAGGAACGTGGTGAGCCGGTTGGCGTCGGTGTCCCGGGCGGAGTAGAGGTCGTCCTTGGCGTACACGTCGGCGAGCGCCTTGGCCGAGCCGTCGGCTGCGGTGTAGCCGCGCGCCGCCTCCTGGAAGGAGAAGTCGAGCGTGGCGGGCAGGCCGCCCTGGCGCACGTAGGTCGACTCGATGGCCTGGTCGGCGCTGTAGACCTCGCCGAACATGAAGAAGTCCTTCTTGCCGGCCTTCGCCGCGTAGGCGTCGATGCCCCGGGTGAACTGCGGCCAGAAGTCGAGGTTGGCGTGCTTGACCGTGTCGAGGCGGAAGCCGTCGACGCCGGCCTTGCCGATCCACTGGCCGTAGATGTCGGTCATGCCGCGGACCACCTCGGGACGTTCGGTCCACAGGTCGTCGAGGCCGAAGAAGTCGCCGTACTCGCTGTTCTCCCCGGCGAACGTCGAGTCACCGCGGTTGTGGTACATGGTCGGGTCGTTGAGCCACGCCGGGACCTTGACCTTCGCGTCGGCCGGGCTCGCGAACGTCGGGGTGTACGGGAACGACGTCGAGTTCACCGCGGGGAACTTCCGGGTGCCGTCGGCGTAGTTGCGGTCCTCGAAGGCCCGGCCCGAGGCGTCGGTGTAGGGCGAGGTCTTCTTGTCCACGTAGCCGTACTTGTCCTCCGCGTAGCGGATGATGTCGGCCGTGTGGTTGACGATGATGTCGAGATAGACCTTGATGCCGCGCCGGTGCGCGAGGTCGACCAGCTTCTTCAGCTCGGCGTTGGTGCCGAAGTGCGGGTCGACCTGCGTGAAGTCGGTGATCCAGTAGCCGTGGTAGCCGGCCGAGACGTCGGCGCCGGTGCCCTGCACGGGCCGGTTCTTGAAGATCGGGGCCAGCCAGATGGCGGTGGTGCCCATCTGCTGGATGTAGTCCATCTTGTCGATGACGCCCTTGAGGTCACCGCCGTGGTAGAAGCCCTTGTCCGCGGGGTCCAGGCCGGTGGTGAGCCGGTCCCCGGTCAGCCCGCCGGCGTCGTTGCGCTTGTCGCCGTTGGCGAAGCGGTCCGGCAGCACGAAGTAGAACTGCTCCGCCTTCGCGGTGTTGGTCCCGGCCTTGAGCAGCGCCTCGGCGGACGGCTCCCGGTTCCACTGGGGGGCGTTGCCGGCGGCCAGGACGTCGGGGGTGACGGCGCGCTGGGCGCCTTCGGCGCCGAGTTGGTGGAGGGCCACCGGCACGCCGACGAGGGTGAGTACGAGGGAGGAGACCAGGGCGAGCAACGCCTTGGGGGATATCGGCGTCGGTTTCATCGACGGCCTTTCTCTGGTCGCTGATTCGCCCGCACGCTAGCCCTTGCCGAAACATTCTGCAATACCTTGCAAACGACGTCGCAACACGGCAGTCATCTTGCAAAACGGGCGATCGGCGTCCCCGCCGTCAGGACCGGTGGGTCAGAGACCGGCGCAGGTCGCGCCGTCGACCGCGCACGAGTCCGGCCGGGTGGTGCCGGTCCGCTCGAAGTGGAAACGCACCGGCACCGACGCGCCCGCGGCCAGGTCGACCCCGCTGCGGTAGGTGAAGACGCCACCCTCGAAGCCGAACCGGCCCTGCTCCGCGCCCTCCACCCAGGCGGTGACCAGCCGACCCTGCGGAAACGTCAGCCGCACCGTCCAGCCCCGCGCCGAGCGACCGGTGTTGGCCAGCAGCACCTCGCCGATGAAGCCGCCGTCGAAGGTGCTGACCACTCCGTACCGCCCGGTCACCGCCGACGGCGGGGCCGGCGGCGGGGGTGCGGGCGACGCGGGCCGGACGTCGCCGCGCGGGCTCCCGGTCGACGCGGCCGGCGTCGGCCGGGCCGGCAGCACGGTCGACCGGGGCGAGAGCCCGGGCGCCACCGGACGCGTCACCGGGCTCGACGCCTGACCGGTGACGGCGGGCGAGGTAGCCGGCGCGACCGGAAGGCCGGGCAGGGACATGGCCGGGTCCGTCGGCCCCTGCGTCGGGAAGGTCCGCCGGCCCCGCACCGAGCCGAGCGCCACCACCAGCAGCACCACCATCACGATCACCCCGGTGGCGACCAGAACCCAGGGGGACGAGGTGATGGCGGAACCGGGCGACGGGGCGGCACGGCGCGTGCGGGACATGTTCCTCCTGTCGGCGGGCAGGGCGAACACCCGGCTGCCCTCCCCCGTTGGTGGACTGCGCCAGCCTAGCCAGCAACATCACCTGCGGCGAGCGAACCGAACGGATCTGACCCGTGACTCAGCGACCTGATACGTTGCACGCCGATCGATGACCACAATGGCTCGTGCAGCGGCAGGACGGATGGCCAATGACTGAGTGGCAGGGCAACATCCGGCGTGCGTCCACAGCGGACCACGCCCTCGTGACCGGGATCCTCGCCGAGGCCTTCATGCGGGACCCGGTCAGCGGCTGGATCTTCCCGGCGGACGACCACCGGGCGCGGGTCCACCCCGCGTTCTTCGGGCCGTTCGTCGCGTTGGCGTTGCGGACCGGCCAGGTCCACGTGGCCGGCGACGGGCTGGGCGCCACGCTCTGGCTGCCGGTCGGCGGCGACCACGACGGCGACGACGGCGAGGAGCTCGCCGACCTGGAGGCCGCGATCGGCCCGGAGGCGATGAAGCGCTTCGCCGTGCTCGACGAGCTGATGGCCGCGAACCACCCCGGCGAGCCGCACTGGTACCTGCCGTTCGTCGGCGTGCACCCCGACCACCACGGCAAGGGCGTCGGCTCGGCGCTGCTGCGCGACCGGCTGACCGAGTTGGATCAGGCCGGCGCGGCCGGCTACCTGGAGGCCAGCACGCCGCGCAACGCGGCGCTCTACGAGCGGCTCGGCTTCCGGCGCCGCCCGGTCACGCTGGACCTGCCGGACGGGCCCAGCCTCTACCCGATGTGGCGCGACCCCGCCTGAGAGAGCGTGCCGTCCCGCCCCGGATCCGCCGGGGCGGGACGCGGCGGACCGTCAGCGGCGGACCGTGGTGGTGCTGACGTCGAGCGCGCCCACCACCGCGGCGAGCAGCCCCTCCAACTGGGCCGGAAGGAAGCGCCGGCAGTCCCGCATCCGGCCGCCGACCTGCGGGTCGAAGATGTGCGCGGCGAGCCCGACCGCCTCGCCGAGACTCGCCAGCAGCAACGTCCCCGGGTCCAGCTCGGCCGGGGACGAGTGCATCAGCATGGCGGTCAGCCGGACCCGCGGCGAGGCCGCCTGGTTCGGGTCGATGGCCGGCCAGCGCACCTGGCGACCGATCAGCTTGCCCTGCTCCCGGCGCAGCACGCCGGCGGTGACCAGCCGGGTGCCGACCCGCTCGTTGATGTTCAACTGGGTCCGCAGGTAGCGGATCCACAGCCGGGCCGGATGCGCGCCCTCACGCCGCAGGATCTCGGTGATCAGCAGGTCGGTCAGCGGCTCCTGCCAGAGCCGTGGATCGACCGCGGCGATGCCGCCGTTGTCGAGGGCGATCCGGCCCTCGAACATCAACTCGGCGAGCGCGGCGCCGGCCAGGCCGCACTCCAGCCGGTCGACGGCGACATGCGGCTTACCGGTGAACTCGTCGTGTCCGATGAGGAACAGCGCATCGGCGAGCCGGTACGTGGCTTGTGCCCCGGGGTAGGTCATGGTCCATCCTCGAACGGTGGCCGTGATCGTCGCCACGGGACGGTACGGCATGAACACGCACAGCTCAATTCTGGTCGATCATGCGCGCCCTAATCGATATCGAAGTGGGCTTGTGACGATCCGTGATCACCAATACCCTGCTTCAGGCTGTTCCGAAGTAGACACCCCCAACCCTTCCCCCTCCCCCTGGAGAAGCCTTGTCCTCCGATCCGTTCTTCTCCGACGGTGGGCTACGCCGTGGCCGTCTCGGCACCGCCCACCTCGTCTTCTTCACCGTCGCCGCGTCGGCGCCGCTGACCGTTCTCGGCGGCGGCGTCACCACCATGTACGCGGTCAGCGGCAACATCGGCGCCGCGCTGGGCTACGTGCTGCTCGCGGCCGTGCTCGCCGTCTTCGCCACCGGCTACGCCGCGATGAGCCGGTACGTCGCGAACGCCGGCGCGTTCTACGCGTACATCGCCAACGGCCTCGGCCGGGCCGGTGGGGTGGCCGGCTCGGCGGTCGCGTTGGCCGCGTACAACGCGATCCAGATCGGCCTCTACGGGCTGTTCGGCGCGATCATGAAGGACTTCATGACGGCGAAGGCCGGGCTGACCCTCGACTGGTGGGTCTGGGCGCTGCTGGCCTGGGTGTTCATCGGCGTGCTCGGCGTGCTGCGCATCGACCTGAACGCCAGCGTGCTCGCGGTGCTGCTGGTCCTCGAGTGCGTGGCGGTGCTGATCTTCGACCTGGTGGCGTTCGCGCACCCGGCCGGCGGCAGCGTCACCACCGCCGGCATCAGCCCCACCCACCTGTTCGGGGCCGGGTTCGGCGCGGTGCTGGCGTTCACCATCGCCTCGTTCACCGGTTTCGAGAGCGGCGCGATCTACAGCGAGGAGGTCAAGGACCCACGGCGCACGGTGGCCCGGGCCACCTACATCGCGGTCGCGTTCACCGGCCTGTTCTACGCCTTCTCCGCCTGGGCGCTCACCGTGCTGACCGGCCCGGAGAACGCGCAGCAGGCCAGCACCGAGGCCGGGCCGGGCGTGGTCTTCGGCGCCCTCGACCAGTACGCCGGCACCGTGATCGCGGACATCGCGAACGTCCTGTTCATCACCAGCGTGCTGGCCGCCCTGCTGTCGTTCCACAACGGCGTGGCCCGCTACCTGTTCGCGCTCGGCCGGGAGAACGTCCTGCCCCGCTTCCTCGGCGCGACCTCCAGCCGCAGCGGCGCCCCGATCGCCGGCTCGCTGATCCAGAGTGTGCTGGCCGTGGTGGTCTTCCTGGCGTTCGCGATGAGCGGCCGTGACCCGGTCATCGACCTGTTCACCTGGCTGTCCGGCTCCGCCGCGGTCGGCGTGGTGCTGCTGATGACGCTGACCTCGGCCGCCGTCGTCGGCTTCTTCCGGGGCCGCGGCGGCCCCGAGTCGGCCTGGCAGCGGGCGATCGCCCCGGCGCTCGGCACCGTCCTGCTCACCGCCGTGCTGCTGGTGCTGCTGTTCAACTTCGACGCGCTGCTCGCGCCGGACACCGCGAGCTACCTGAAGTGGCTGCTCCCGGCGATCCCGGTGGTCGCCGGCGTGCTCGGCCTGCTCTGGGGCGTGGTGCTGCGGACCAGCCGGCCGGACACCTACCGCCGGATCGGCCAGCTCGACGAGGAGGGCCTGCACGAGCCCGGCCTGCACTCGGCCCCCGAGGCCGACCGCTGGGCAACCAGCCACCGCTGAGCACGTAAGGCGGGGCCCCTTCTTAACGCATTCGGTAGAGAAGGGGCCCCTTCTTAACACCTGGATTCCGGGTCAGGCGGTGCGGATGACGGTGCAGATGGCCGGGCCCTCGTCGGTGGCCCGCAGCAGGTATCGGTAGCGCTCACCGGGCACCGCCCGGCCCTGGCTGTCCAGGAACTCCCACCGCACCGCGACCTCGGTGAGCAGCGCGGACACCTGCTGCACGTCCTCGATCTGCGCGTTCGCGGCGATCAGCTCCCGCTCCTGGTAGTCGGGCGCGGCGCCGACGAAGCTCAGCGCCACCGACGCCGGCGAGGCGAACGAGAAGCTGTAGGTGTCGGCGACCACCAGCCCGGGCAGGGCGTAGCAGCCGGCGAGGGCCGGCACGTCGGCGCTGGTCAGCGCCACGCCGTACCGGTCGAAGAAGTCGGTGAGCGTGTCGAGGTCGGTGGAAGCCGTCACACCGGCTTCCATTACCGGCCCGCGACCTCGGCAAACCTGGTCAGCGGGGCGGGATGCGAACCTCGATCTCCGCACCGAGCTGGGCGCCGCCGGTCAGTGCCAGGTCGTCGCCGCTCCAGAACCGCCCCGGGTCGTACCAGTTGGGCCGCCGCCCGGCCGGCAGGAGCCCCATCGCCTCGTACGTCACCGCCACCACCTCGGCGCAGTACGCGGTCTCCAGCGCCCGGTCGCGCGCCGTCCTCCCGCCGTCGTCGGGCGTCCGGTCGGCGTCCGACATGGACGGCCGGCGTAGCTGCGGCACCCGGCCCCGGGCCCACCGCCAGGCGAGCTGCGCGGTGGACGGGAACGGCGTGCCGTCGAGCCGCGCCACGGTACGCAGCACCGCCTCCTCCATCGTGGTGTCGGCGGGTGGTTCGAGCTGGCGCAGCCAGCCGCGCTGGCCGTACCGATTGGCCCACACGCAGACCGCGTCGCGCAGGTCGTGCAACTGCACGCCGCGCTGGCGGGCGCCGGTCCACATGTCCGGCAGCGAGCGGCCCAGCTCGGCGTGCCACATCAGCGGCGGCATGTCGTCCAGCACCACCGCCATGCCCACGTGGTTGACCGGACTGTTGGTGGTGAACTGGATGGCGCGGTCGGGCACGCTGCGCCCGCGGAACACCCACAGATCTCCGGTACGGGTCAGCTCCACGGCCTCGTCCAGGCTGATGCTCATGGAGGACTACCCTAAGCCGATGCGGCAACGGATGCGGTGGTGGAAGCTGCTCGGGCTGGCCGGTCTCGCCGGCGTGGCGGCGACGGGCGTGGTGGTGGCCCGGGCGGAACGGCAGCGCCGGGCGTACACCCCGGAGGAGATCCGGGATCGGCTGCGCGAGCGGCACGCCAAGGCCTCGTCCTCCTGATCGGCGGCGTTCCGGGGCGGCGCACGGCGAGGTGCTGCCCTACCATCGTCCTGATGGGAAACAGTTTCTGGGAGACACAGTTTGTTCTCGATCCCCCACCCGCGCCGGTGGAGCGGCACGGCGACGTCGACCTGCACCTGCCGACCGGCGACGGCCGCCGACCGGCCGTCGTGGTGGTGCACGGTGTGCCCGGACCACCGGACGCACCCGACGCGCGGGACTGGCCGCTCTACCGCGGCTACGGCGCCCTGCTCGCCGAACGCGGCATGGTGGCCGCGATCCCCCGGCTCACCGTGGCGCACCCCGACGACCTGACCACGGTCGCGGACCGCGTCGCCGGCACGGCCGACCTGCTCCGCGCCGACCCCCGCGTCGACCCGGACCGGCTCGCGCTCTGGTTCTTCTCCGGCGCCGGCCTGCTGCTCGGCGACTGGCTGCGCGACCCACCCCGCTGGCTGCGAGGGCTCGCCGCGACCTATCCGCTGCTGGCGCCCCTGGCCGAGTGGCCGCCGGTCGACCCGCGCTTCCACCCGATCGACGCCCTCGACGCCGCCGGCGCGCCGGTGGGCGCGAGCCGGGCGGTGCCGCTGGTGCTGACCCGGGTCGGGCGGGACCGACCCGAGGTCGCGTCGAGCGCCGGGGCGTTCCTGGCCGTCGCCACCCGGCACGGTACGCCCGTGCGGATCGTCGACGTGCCGAACGGTCAGCACGGGTTCGACGCCCTGGACCACACCGAGGAGTCACGAACCGCCGTCCGTGCCGCCCGCGACGCGTTGTTCGACCTGCTCACCTCCGACTGAGCCGACCAGACCCGGCGGCGCTCGGCCGCGTCGCGTGCCGCCGGTCCGGGTCCGATCGGTGGAAGGCGTGGGGTGTCGCGTCGCCTCGCGGCGCCCACGGCGTTCCACGCCGCTCCCCCGCGTCGGTGTCCGCCCGGCCGGCTCGCGCCCGTCGAGTCCGGCCCCGCTACGAAATCCGGACATCCGACGCGGTCGGGACGACGACCGCCATATCACCGTGCCGCCGCATCGGCGCCGTTCCGCCGCGGCCGCACCCATCGTCGGAGTCGGGCACGTCCACCCCATGGGTGTCACAGTTGTCCGAGCGTTGGGAGACGTGGAGATCTTGGTGCGAACCCGCCCCTCCGGGGGCCGTTTCATACCAAGATCCACGATTGGTCGATCCCGCTTGGGCCGCACGGCGCTGATGTCCGGATCGGCGGTGGTGGGCGTCATCGTGGTGGCGGAATCGTCGCCGGGGGTGGGGCGTTATACCTGGCAGACCGCGTGGAGCCCGGCCCCTGGCCGCCGGCAGCCCCGGTCGGAATGCCCGGCCACCGGCCGTCGTTACATCCCCCGGGCCGCCGAGCCCTCGGCCCGGCAGGCGTCGGAATGACCGGCCACCGGCCGTCGTTACATCCCCCTGAGCCGCCGAGCAGGCCACCCCCGTGGCCCCGGCGTACGGGCCCCGAGCAGGCCAACCGGCCGCCGAGCCCACCCCGCCAAGACTTACCCCCTCTCTCGCGGCAACCCCTGCCGCGTCACCCCCCTTGGGAGGCAACCATCATGGCTACCACCCTGCTGCGTAACACCGTGCTGACCGCTGCCGGTATCGCCGCCACCGCCGGCGGTATCGCCGGGCCCGCCATCGCCGCCCACGCCGCCCCGGCCGAGAAGAGCACCGTCGTCGCCGACCGCAAGGGTCACGGCGAGCGGGAGCTGAACGTGCGCTACGAGGCACAGCCGAACTTCTACTACTGCGGCCCCGCCGCCGCCCGCAACGCCATCAGCGTCCTGGGCAAGAACATCGACGTCGACGCCATGGCCAAGGAGATGGGCACCACCGAGAACGGCACCAACAGCATCAACGACATCACCCCGGTCCTGAACAAGGAAACCGGCAAGCCCTACCGCTCCGTCGAGATCCGCAGCCCCAAGGCCGACAACACCCAGACCGACAAGCTGCGCGCCGACATCGTCCACACCGTCGACGACGGACGCGCCGTGGTCGCCAACATCGCCGGCACCACCACCGACACCGACGGCACCACCCACTCCTTCGAAGGCGGCCACTACATCAGCGTCGTCGGCTACCAGAACAACGGCGAAACCGTCACCATCGCCGACAGCGCCAACCCGAACACCGCCTCCTACCGCATCACCGTCGACAACCTCGCCGACTGGATCGCCACCCGCGGCTACAGCACCCGCTGACACCCCCCACACACACACGAAGGGCCCGACCCCACCAGGGGACGGGCCCTTCCTGCGTCTCAGCGTTCCGTGGCGCCGACCGGCTCGACCTGGTCGGGCGGCGTCTCGACCGGGCCCAGTCGCTTCGCGCGGCGGCGCAGCCACCAGGTGCTGACCAGGCCGGCCAGCACGGCGAGCACCAGCCCGGCCCAGGAGATGTCCTTGAGCCAGTGCTCGGCGGCCCGCCCGAGGTAGAACAGCAGGTAGGTGGTGCCGAAGGCCCAGACCAGGCCGCCGGCCGCGTTTGCCACCAGGAACCGGCGGTACGGCACGTGCAGCGCCCCGGCCAGCGGGCCGGCGAGGATGCGCAGCAGCGCGACGAACCGCCCGAAGAAGACCGCCCAGACGCCGTGGCGGGCGAAGCTCTGCTCGGCGCGGGCCAGGTGGGCCGGGCCGAGGTGCTTGGGGAAGCGCCGGCCCAGCCGTTCCAGCAGCGGCCGGCCACCGCGGCGGCCCACCGCGTACCCGATTGAGTCGCCGACGATCGCGCCGGTCGCGGCGGCGGCGGCCACCCACTCGGGCTGGACCACCCCGGTGGCGGCCAGCAGGGCGGAGCTGACCAGCACGATCTCGCCGGGCAGTGGGACGCCCATGCTCTCGACGCCGATCACCCCGGCGACGATCAGGTAGATCACGCCCGGGGGTAGCGCGGAGAGCCAGTGCTGCACGTCGACCACGCCTCGACACTACCCGCGCGGACCTCCGCCCGTGGGTGCCAGGAACTCCAGCCGGTTGCCGTGCGGGTCGTGCGTGTGGAACCGCCGCATCCCGGGAATCTCGTCGTCGCCCCAGGTCACGGCGTGGCCGGCGGCGTCGAGGCGGGCGGCGAGGTCGTCCAGGTCGGTGCGGACCAGCGCCGGGTGGGCCTTGCGGGCGGGCACGAAGTCGTCCTCGACGCCGAGGTGCAGCTCGGCGTCGTACCCGGTGAACCAGCAACCGCCGCGGGCGGCGAGGGCCGGGGGTTTGGGCTTCTCGGTGAGGCCGAGCAGCCCGGCGTAGAAGGAGCGGGAGAGGTCCTCGGAGCCGCGCGGGCAGGCCAGCAGGACGTGGTGGATCATGGTGGCACCTCCTCGTCCCGCAGCGTGGCACGAGGTTGCGCGAATAGCAAGACGGACGTACGGTTTTGTAGAGACCGACGCAGGTAAGTGTCGCCTAAGCACGGCGGCGCCCCGGTCGGTGCGACAAACTGCTCAGGACTACTCACGGTCGCTGGTGTGAAGGAGTACGACGTGGCGAGCCTCGACACCTTCGGTGCGAAGACCCAGCTACGCGTCGGAGACGCGAGCTACGAGATTTTCAAGATCGGCCAGGTTCCGGGGCACGACAGACTGCCCTACAGCCTGAAGATCCTGCTGGAGAACCTGCTGCGGACGGAGGACGGCGCGAACATCACCGCCGACCACATCCGGCAGCTCGGCGGCTGGGACCCCAGTGCCGACCCGAGCGTGGAGATCCAGTTCACCCCGGCCCGGGTGCTGATGCAGGACTTCACCGGCGTGCCCTGCGTCGTCGACCTGGCCACCATGCGCGAGGCCGTCCGCGACCTGGGCGGCGACGCCACCAAGGTGAACCCGCTCGCCCCGGCCGAGCTGGTCATCGACCACTCCGTCATCGCCGACCTGTTCGGCCGCGAGGACGCGTTCGAGCGCAACGTCGAGCTGGAGTACGAGCGCAACAAGGAGCGCTACCAGTTCCTGCGCTGGGGCCAGAGCGCGTTCAACGAGTTCAAGGTCGTCCCGCCGGGCACCGGCATCGTGCACCAGGTCAACATCGAGTACCTGGCCCGCACGATCATGGAGCGCAACGGTCAGGCGTACCCGGACACCGTCGTCGGCACCGACTCGCACACCACCATGGTCAACGGCCTGGGCGTGCTGGGCTGGGGCGTCGGCGGCATCGAGGCCGAGGCCGCGATGCTCGGCCAGCCGGTCAGCATGCTGATCCCGAGGGTCGTCGGCTTCAAGCTCTCCGGCGAGATGCCGGCCGGCACCACCGCCACCGACCTGGTGCTGACCATCACCGAGATGCTGCGCAAGCACGGCGTGGTCGGCAAGTTCGTCGAGTTCTACGGCCCGGGCGTCAGCGCGGTGCCGCTGGCCAACCGCGCCACCATCGGCAACATGTCCCCGGAGTACGGCTCCACCGTCGCGATCTTCCCGATCGACGGCGAGACCGTGCGCTACCTGGAGCTGACCGGGCGCGACCCGCAGCAGGTCGCGCTGGTCGAGGCGTACGCCAAGGAGCAGGGCCTCTGGCACGACCCGAACCACGAGCCGGCGTACTCGGAGCGCCTGGAGCTGGACCTCGGCACCATCGAGCCCTCCCTGGCCGGCCCGAAGCGCCCGCAGGACCGGGTGCCGCTCGGTAGCGCCAAGACGCTGTTCCGCTCGGCGCTGACCGACTACGTCGCGGCCGACGAGACCGGCGGCGACCCGGGCCGCAAGCCGGGCGTGCCGCAGCAGCAGAAGCCGTTCGGCACCGACGGCCCGGCCGACGAGGCCAGCGCCGAGTCCTTCCCGGCCAGCGACGCCCCGGCCAACGGGGTCAACGACCCGGCGGACGCGCCGCGTGACCTGGAGACCGCCGCCGTGGGCGCGGGCGGCCGGGCCAGCAACCCGGTCCGGGTGACCGGCGCCGACGGCGTCGAGTACGAGCTGGACCACGGCGCCGTGGTGATCGCCGCGATCACCTCCTGCACCAACACCTCGAACCCGCAGGTGATGATCGGCGCGGCGCTGCTCGCCCGCAACGCGGTGGAGAAGGGCCTGGCCCGCAAGCCGTGGGTGAAGACCACCCTGGCGCCGGGCTCCAAGGTCGTCATGGACTACTACGACCGCGCCGGCCTCACGCCCTACCTGGAGAAGCTCGGCTTCAACCTGGTCGGCTACGGCTGCACCACCTGCATCGGCAACTCCGGTCCGCTGCCGGAGGAGGTCTCCGCCGCCGTCAACGAGGGCGACCTGGCCGTCGTCTCGGTGCTGTCCGGCAACCGCAACTTCGAGGGCCGGATCAACCCGGACGTCAAGATGAACTACCTGGCGTCCCCGCCCCTGGTGGTCGCGTACGCGCTCGCCGGCACCATGGACATCGACCTGGCCAACGAGCCGATCGGCGAGGACTCCGAGGGCAACCCGGTGTTCCTGCGGGAGATCTGGCCGAACACCGCCGAGATCCAGGACGTCATCGCCTCGGCGATCGGCGCCACCGGCTTCAGCGCCGCGTACGCCGACGTGTTCGCCGGTGACGAGCGCTGGCAGTCGCTGCCGACCCCGACCGGTGACACGTTCTCCTGGGACGGCGAGTCGACCTACGTGCGCAAGCCCCCGTACTTCGAGGGCATGCAGCAGCAGCCGACCCCGGTGCAGGACATCGCCGGCGCGCGGGTGCTGGCGAAGCTGGGCGACTCGGTGACCACCGACCACATCTCCCCGGCCGGCTCGATCAAGGCGGACTCCCCCGCCGGGACGTACCTGGCCGAGCACGGCGTGGCCCGGCACGAGTTCAACTCGTACGGCTCCCGCCGCGGCAACCACGAGGTGATGATCCGGGGCACGTTCGCCAACATTCGGCTGCGCAACCAGCTCGTCCCGGGTGTGGAGGGCGGCTTCACGGTCAACCACCTGACCGGCGACCAGTCCTCGATCTACGACGCCTCGATGGCCTACCAGGAGGCGGGCGTCCCGCTGGTCATCCTGGCCGGCAAGGAGTACGGCTCGGGCTCGTCGCGCGACTGGGCGGCCAAGGGCACCATGCTGCTCGGCGTGAAGGCGGTCGTCGCCGAGTCGTACGAGCGGATCCACCGCTCGAACCTGATCGGCATGGGCGTCCTGCCCCTGCAGTTCCCGGTGGACACCACCGCGGAGTCGCTGGGCCTGACCGGCACCGAGACGTTCTCGATCAGCGGCGTGACCGCGCTGAACGACGGCGAGACCCCGCGCACGGTGAAGGTCACCACCGACACCGGCGTGGAGTTCGACGCCGTGGTCCGCATCGACACCCCCGGTGAGGCGGACTACTACCGGCACGGCGGCATCCTGCAGTACGTGCTGCGCCGGATGATCGCGAGCTGAGGTTTTGTGGTTAGGAGGGGCCCCTTGTTAACAGACGTCTGTTAACAAGGGGCCCCTCCTTACATCTCCTCCAGCACCGCCTTGAGCCGGGCCAGGTCGCCCTGGACCAGCGCGGTGTCCCGCTCGAAGTCGGCGTCGCTCATGCCCGGTCCTCGACGCAGGCTGAACACCACCTCGGTGCCCTCGCCGTCGGCGACGGCACGCAGCGGCACGTACACCGTCTCACCGGCCGGCGTGTGCACCTCATGGTCGAGCACGCCGTAGTCGTTGGCCGGGGCGAACGTCAGCCGCGCCCGCCCCTCGGGGGTGTCCACGAACCAGTCGTCGCCGTCACGGGTCACCGAGCCACCCAGGCCGGGCGCCCAGCGCGGCAGGTTGGCCGGGTCGGCCACGAACGCGTAGACCGCCGCCACCGGGCGATCGATGTGCACGCTGAGGTGCCGGGACTCGGTAGCCACGCCGCCGATCATGGCACGACCGTCGTACCGTCGCGCTAGCGTGCCGCGCCATGGGCATGGTTTTGATTGGACGCCGGCTCTCCGGCCCGGAACTGTCGGCGGCGGCGGCCGACCCGACGACGGTGGCGCCGCTGCTGCACGGCGACGACCCCCTCCTCGACCTGGACAAATCCTGGCACGGGCTGCACTACCTGTTGACCGGGACCGCGTGGGACACCGACGACGGCGCCGGGGCGGCGATCCTCGGCGGCGAGCCGATCGGCGACGACGTCGGCTACGGCCCGCCCCGGCTGCTCGCCCCGGACGCCGTCCGCGCGGTGGCCGACGGGCTCGACGCGGTCAACGAGGCGACGCTGCGCGCCCGCTTCGACCCGGACGCCATGACCGACGAGGGGATCTACCCGGCCATCTGGCACGACGGCGACGATGAGTTCGACACCTATCTCTGGCCGAGCTTCGTCGAGCTGCGCCGGTTCTACCGCACCGCCGCGACGCAGGGCGAGGGCGTGCTGCTGGCGGTCACCTGAGGCACCGCCCACCCCGTCCCACGTGACGCCGACCCGGCCGTCACCAGGGCACCACGCCGGCGTCCTCGAAGAACCCGCCGGTCGGCCCGTCGTCCGGCAGCGTGGCGAGCCGGATCGCGATCGCCGCGCCCTGCTGCGGCGTCCGCACCCCGCTGAAGCCGTTCAGGTCCGTCGCGACGTAGCCGGGGCAGGCGGCGTTGACCAGGATGTTCGTGTCGGCCAGCGCCCGGGCGTACTGGATGGTCACCGCGTTGAGCATCGACTTCGACGGCGCGTAGGCCACCGACAGCGGCCCGGTCTGGCGATCCCCGGCGGAGGCGCTCTGCCGGGTCAGCGAGCCGACCCCGCTGGACATGTTGACGATCCGGGGCGACGCCGAGCGGCGCAGCAGCGGCAGCATCGCCTCCACGACCCGCACGACCCCGATCACGTTCACCTCGACCGCCGCCCGCACGGTCGCCACGTCCGCGCCGCCGGGCTGCTGCGGCGTCCCGCCGGTGACGGCCGCGTTGTTCACCAGCACGTCGAGGCCGCCGACCCGCTCCCGGAGCAGGCCGACGGCGGCGGCCACGCTCGCGTCGTCGGTCACGTCCAGCGGTACGCCGAACGCGTCCACGCCGTCCGCGCGCAGCTTCGCCACGGCGGCCTCCCGGCGCTGCTCGTCCCGGGCGCCGACGCCCACCTGCCAGCCGAGCGCGCCCAGGCCGGCCGCGATCTCGTACCCGATTCCCTTGTTCGCACCGGTCACCAGCGCGGTCGTGCGTTCGCTCATGCGGTCGATCCTGTCCGCGCCGCCGGCCGCCGGCCAACACCGTCTCGGTAGCCGCCGATACCCGGCGGGTATCGAACGGGGTACGGTGGCCGGATGGAGACGCGGGAGCTGCGCTACTTCGTCGCGGTCGCCGAGGAGCTGCACTTCGGGCGTGCCGCGCGACGCCTCGGCATCGCCCAGCCGCCGCTGTCGCGGGCGATCCGGCAGCTCGAACGGCGGCTCGGGGCGACGCTGCTGGACCGCGACAGCCGGTCCGTCACGCTGACCCCGGCCGGCGTGGTGCTGCTGCGCGAGGGCCGGGCCGCGTTGGACGCGGTGGCCGCCGCCGACCGCCGCACCCGACGTGCCGCGTCCGCCGCCGGCGGCGGGCCCGGCCTGGTGCTGGCCAGCAAGGCCGGCGCGTCCAGCGAGCTGCTGCCGAAACTGCTCGACGCCTACGCCGCCGAGCCCGAGGCGGTGGCCGTGGAGGTGCTGCTGTGCGGCGTCGGGGAGCAGGAACGGCTGCTGCGTGACGGGCGGGCCGACGTGGCGCTGCTGCACCTGCCGTTCGACTCGACGGCCGGCCTGGACACCGAGGAACTGGTGACGGAGCAGCAGGTCGTGGTGTTGCCGGCGGCGCACCCGCTGGCCGCCCGGTCGCACCTGCGGTCGGCCGACGTGGAGGCGCTTCCCGACCTGCCGTTGCCGCGCTGGCCGCGCCGGGACGGCTCGTATCCGGACGGGCCGGGGCCCGAGGTCCGCGACCACGCCCAACTGCTCCAGCTCATCGCGCTCGGCCGGGCCGCGGCGGTGCTCCCCGAGTCGTGCCGGACGCTCCTGCGCCCCGACCTGACCGCCGTGCCGGTGCCGGACGCGCCGGCGGTGACCACGGTGATCGCGTGGCCGCCGCACAGCCGGTCGCGGTCCCTGGCCGCCCTGGTCCGCACCGCCACCCGCCTCTGACGACGCCACGCCGCACGGTCACCGGCCGCGCCGGCGCGCCCCTAGTCGAGCAGGTCCTTGCGCATCTGCTGGGTGACCACCCGGTAGCCGGACGTGCGGTAGAGCGTCGCGGCCGTCTCGTTGGCGCCGAAGACGTTCAGCTCCAGCGCCCGGGCACCCCGCTCCCGGGCCACCCGCTCGCCGGCCGCCAGCAGCGCCCGCCCCAGCCCTCTGCCGCGGTGCTCGGTGGACACCTCGATGTCCTGGATGAAGGCGCAGTCGGGCAGGCCACGCGGATGCGTCAGGCTGATCCAGATCCGGCCGATCGGGGTGCCGTCGGCCAGCTCGCCGACCAGGATGAGCTGGCCGACGGTGGCCATGCCGTCCGGCAGCAGGGCGGCGATGGCCGTCCGCGCCCGACCGAGGCCCTCCTCGGCGGTCCAGTTGCCGGCGGTGACGTGCTCCCGCGCGTACTCCACGGCCAGCTCGTCCTGCCAGCGGTCGAACTCCGCCGGGGCCATCGCCCGGACGGACACGGTCGGGTCAGTCACCGGCGGCCCGCCGCCGCGCCTCCCGCAGCTTCATGGCGTGCTCCAGCAGCGTGATCAGCACCTCCTTGGCGGACTCGCGCTGCCGCGCGTCGCAGAGCACCACCGGCACGCCCGGGTCCAGGTCGAGCGCCGCCTGCACCTCGTCCAGCCGGAACGTGCGGGCGCCCTCGAAGCAGTTCACCGCCACCACGAACGGCGTGCCCCGTCCCTCGAAGTAGTCGATCGACGGGAAGCAGTCGGCCAGCCGGCGGGTGTCGGCGAGCACCACCGCGCCGAGCGCGCCGAGCGCCAGCTCGTCCCAGACGAACCAGAACCGGTCCTGACCGGGCGTGCCGAACAGGTAGAGCACCAGGTCGTCGCTGATGGTGATCCGGCCGAAGTCCATCGCCACGGTGGTGGTCGACTTCGCCTCCACACCGGACAGGTCGTCGATGCCGATCCCGGTCTCGGTCAGCACCTCCTCGGTGCGCAACGGCCTGGTCTCGCTGACCGCGCCGACCATGGTGGTCTTGCCCACGCCGAAACCGCCGGCGATCAGGATCTTGATCGCGGTGGGCAGCGGCGCCGCTCCCGCCGGCCGCTCAGAGCGCCCGTAGTCCATTGATTACCGCCTCGAAAACGTGCTCGTCGGGAAGGCCGGCGGGGGTCGCGCGCGGCTCGCGTACCTGCACCAGGCTGCGGGCGGCCAGGTCTCCCAGGAGGACCCGGACGGTGCCCACGGGCAGGTCGAGATGGGCGGCGATCTCGGCCACGGACTGGATCCGCTGGCAGAGGCCCACGATCGCCACGTGCTCCGGGCCGAGCCCGGACTCCGACCCCACCTCGTTCCGCGTCGCGGTCACCAGGGAGATCAGATCGAACGTGCCGGTCACCGGGCGCGCCCGGCCGCCGGTCACCGCGTACGGGCGAACCACCGGGCCCGCGTGGTCGTCCACCCACTCCTGCTCCGTGGGCTCCCCCGGGCCGGTCATCGCGCCGCGTTCTCGCCGAGGGGCTGTTCCCTGGTCGGTGACGCGACGAACCGGCCGACCCGGGTGACGAGCATGGCCATCTCGTACGCGATCAGGCCGACGTCCGCGTCCTCCGACGCGAGCACCGCGAGGCAGGCGTTGCGGCCGGCCGCGGTGACGAAGAGGAAGGAGGACTGCATCTCGATGATGGTCTGCTGCACCTGACCACCGCCGAACCGCTTGCCGGCGCCGCGGGCGAGGCTCTGGATGCCCGCCGCCATCGCCGCCAGGTGCTCGCCGTCGTCCCGGCTCAACCCGCGGGACGAGGCCATCAGCAGTCCGTCGGTGGAGAGCGCCACGGCGTGTTCCGCCTGCTTGACCCGGCCGACCAGGTCATCCAGCAGCCACGCAAGATCCGCGCTCGAAGCCGTCTTCTGCGCCACTCGTCGTCCTCTTCTCCCCGGCTGGTGTGCCGTTCTCGTCCCGGATCCGTCCGCGTCGACGTCCGGTCAGGTGGCCTGCTCGTTGTCGTCGGCCGGCCCGCCGCCGGCCCCGCGCGCCCCGCCGAGCAGCCGCGCCGCGTCGGTGCGGCCGCGTCGGGTTCCGCTCTGGTAGGAGCTCATCATCCGGCGCACCTGCTCGGGCGCGCGCGCCGCGTCCTCCGCCCCGTCGTCGTCCGCATCGGACTGCTCGTGCCGCAGCTCCGGGTTCAGACTGGCCTGGCGCACCCGGACCGGCAACCCGGCGTCGGTGACCGGCGGGGCCGCGTCGGCCGCCGCCGGTGCGGCGCGGGTCTCGACCATGGCCAGCTCCGCGGTCGGCCCGGCCACCGCCGACTGCCGTTTGCGGGTACGCGCCGGCAGCCCGGACGGGGTCAGCCGGGGCGCCTCCGGCTCCGGCTCGACCTCCGGCGTGCCGCTGTCCTCCGGGGTGGTCGCCGTGCTGTCGCCGGCCTCGACCGGCCGGACCGCGACGGTCTCGTCAGCGGCGGCGGGCGGCGTCTCGACCGGCTCGTCGGCCGGCGCCGGCGCGGCGGTCACCTCGGGGGCCCCGACGAAGCCGTTGGTGTCCTCGGCGATCAGCTCGCGCGGGATCAGCACCACCGCGGTGGTCCCGCCGTAGGCGGACTCGCGGAGCTGCACCCGCACGCCGTGCCGCTCGGTGAGCCGGCTGACCACGAAGAGGCCGAGCCGGGCCGCGTCGGCCAGGTTCAGCTCGGAACGGTCGACGATGCGCGCGTTCGCGGCGGCCAGCTCGTCGCCGCTCATGCCGAGGCCCCGGTCCTCGATCTCGATGGCGAAGCCGTTGGCGACCAACTGGCCGCGGACCTCGACGGTGGTCTGCGGCGGCGAGAAGGACAGGCCGTTCTCGATCAGCTCGGCCAGCAGGTGGATCACGTCACCGACCGCGCGACCGGTCAGCGACACCGCGCCCAGCGGCCGGACGGTGACCCGGGTGTAGTCCTCGACCTCGGCGACCGCGCCGCGCACCACGTCGACCATCGGCACGCTGCGCCGCCAGGCGCGGCCCGGGGTCGACCCGGAGAGCACGATCAGGTTCTCCGCGTTGCGCCGCATCCGGGTGGCCAGGTGGTCGACCCGGAACAGGTCCTCCAGCTCCTCGGCGTCGTGCTCCCGGCGTTCCATGGCGTCGAGCAGGGTGAGCTGGCGGTGCACCAGCGCCTGGGTGCGCCGGGCCAGGCTCAGGAACACGTCGCGGACGCTGCGGCGCAGCTCGGCCTGCTCGACGGCGATCCGGACGGCGGTCTCCTGCACCACGTTGAAGGCCTTGCCGACCTGGCCGATCTCGTCGTCGCCGAACTGCAACGGTGGCGCCTCCCGTTGGACGTCCACCTCCTCGCCCCGGCCGAGCCGTTCCACCACGCTGGGCAGCCGCTCGTTGGCCAGTCGGAACGCCGCCTCGCGCAGCCGTTCCAACTGCCGGACCAGCGCCCGGGCCGTGGTGATCGAGACGATGACGGACGCGACGACGGCGATCAGGCCGAGACCGGCGGCGAGCACCAGCCGGACGATGACGCCGACGGCGACCGGGGTGGCCCGGGACACGATGTCCTCACCACCGGCGAGGATCACCCCGCGCAGGTCGGCCATCGCCCGGTCGGCGGCGGCCCGCCAGGCGTCGGCGGTGAGCGGGGGACGCACGTCCTCGCCCTTGGCCGCGAGCACCCGGTCCTGCAGGGTGCGGAGCTGCCCGAACGCCTCGCCCTCGACCATCTGCTGATAGCGGGCCCGGTCGCTCGGGGCCAGCTCGCGGGCGGTGCGGTCGGCGAGGAACCACTGCGCGCCGACCAGCCGGGCGAACGCGGTCTGCTCGGCGACGGTCAGCCGGTTGGCCGCGACCGCGCCGGTGAGCAGGGCGTCCTGTTGGGACAGCAGCTCGCGGGAGCGGTTCAGGTCGATCAGCGCGGCGGTGTCCCGGGCGATCTGGTCGTCGTCGAGGCCGCCGAGCGCGTCGAAGACCGCGAAGATCCCGTCGACCGCCTCGTCGTACGCGGACAGGGTGGCGGTCCGGTCGATGGTCTTGCGGCCGACCTCGTCCCGGACCTGGGTGAGCTGGCCCAGCTCGGACTTCAGCTCGGCGAGCCGCTGCTCCAGCTCGTCGCTGGCCGGGACCTCGGTACGCCAGTCCTGCACCGACTTCCACAGTGTGGCGGCCGCGGAGTCGGTGCGCCCGCGCTGGGCCTGCAACTCCTGCAACTGCCCGGGGTCGGACTCGCCCAGGTAGCGCAACGAGAGCCGGCGCTCGTTCTGCAGCTCCAGCAGCAGCGGGTCGCTCGGCTCGAAGACGCGCGCGTTGAGCGCCTGCACGCCGAGCAGGTTGAACCCGTCGCGCACGGTCACCCAGGCCGCGAAGCCCCAGAGCGCGACCAGCGACGCCAGCAGGGCGATGATCTTCGTACGGAGATTCGTACTGCGGGAACCCATCACACCGTCCTGGCCCGGTCTCCGGTCGGCTCGAAATCCGATCGACTCCGGCGCACGCTAGCAGCCGTCGTGAACTCCATTCAAGCGATCCTGATCATGGCAGGTGCCCGGTACGTCGATGCCCAGCCCGCGCGGCCCGAGGCGGCCAGCACCGCCGCGCGCACGATCAACGTCGGCCGATACAGGTCCTTGTCGTGCCAGAGCGCCGGCCCGCCGTCGCTTCCGTCCAGCTCGGACAGTCGATCGCGGCCCCGGGCCAGCGCGGCGGCGACCCGCGCGTCCCCGGCCCGGCCGGCGCCGGCCAGGGCGAGCACCGCGTACGCGGTCTCCTCGGCGGTGCCGTGCCAGCGGCCCCAGGAGCCGTCCGGCCGCTGCGTGTCGAGCAGCCAGCCGACGCCCCGCTCCACCGCGGCCCGGGCCGCGCCGTCGGGCGCGTGGTCGGCCAGGGCGAGCAGCACCGCGTACGTGGCGTAGTAGGCCGAGGCGTGCCAGCGGTCGTCCCACCGCCCGTCCGCCTCCTGCCGCGCCACCAGCCACTCGGTCACCCGCCGCCGGGCCGCCGTGACGCCGGGCCGGCTCGGGTGCTCGCCGAGCGCGTCGAGCACGTGCGCGTTGGTGGTCAGCGACGCCCCGTCCTCCCCCGGCCAGGTGCAGAAGTGCCGCCCGGTGTCGTACCCGGCGAGCGGCCCGACGCCGAGCGGCCGACCCAGCCGGGCCAGCGCGTAGAGCGCGACGGCCGTGGTGTCGGCGTCGGCCGGCAGCCCTGGCGCGGTGGCCGCGCCGGAGCCGCCCACGGCGGCGCGCAGCGCGGTCAGGACCGGCTCGGGCGCGCGCACCGGGACACCGGCCCGGATCAGCACGGCGAGCACCCAGGCCCGCTCGAAGACGGTGATCGGGCTGGCGCAGGGCACCGGGCCGGACCGGGCGACGGCTCGCAGGTAGTCCAGGGCGGCGCCGGGTTCGGGCCGGCCGAGCCAGGCGGCCGTGGCGGCCGGTGAGGCGCCCACCGCCCCGCTCGACGAGGGCCGGACGCCCGCCGCCCGGTGGGCCAGTTCGCCGGCCACCTCCAGCGCGTGCGCCAGCTTCTCCGGGACGGGCCGACCGGCGGCCAGCATTCCGCGTACCCGGCTCAGCCGGGTCGGGTCGAGACCGGCCGGCAGCGGCAGGCGGGGCCGGTCCGCCCACCCGGCCAGCCCGGGCGGCGGACCCGCCGGCCCGGTGAGATGCCGGTCGACGGCGTCCCGCAGCGCCGGCACGATCAGGTCGGTGGCCGGCAGGTCGGGCGGGGTGTCACCGTGCAGCGCGCCGGCCAGGAACGCCAGCCCCCGGTGCGCGGCGGCGGCCGACGCCGGGGCCGGGCCGTCCCGGTGCAGCACGGCCAGCAGCGCCTCGACGGCGCTCAACGTCGGCACCAGCGCGTAGCCGCCGGGGCCGCCCCAGCCGCCGTCCGGGCGCTGCTGGTCGAGCAGCCAGGCCAGGCGCGCGTCGTGGCCGGGCAGCCACGGCGCGAGCGCGACCAGCCGGCCGGTCTCGTAGACCGACGGCGAGGTCTGCCCGGCCGGGTCGTGGGCGAGCGCGTCGACCAGCTCGCGCACCGGCCAGGTACGGGTCGCGGGCTCGGCGGTGAGGCTCACCGCACGCCCCAGAAGTCGGTGTGCCGGTAGAACCCGGTGGTGTAGCCGAGCTGCCGGGACAGGAAGTCGGCCTCCCGGGGCGCCTCGCCGGCCAGTTTCGCCAGCAGCACGCGGCAGTGCTCGACCTGCTCGGCGAACCGTCGTTCGATCTCCGCCGGGTCATCCACCAGCAGCAACGCGTTGAGGTCGCCGGACTCCACGTCGCGGCGGTGGGTGCCCAGGTCGTTGACCAGGCGCAGGGCCCGCTGCACCTCGTCGCCGACCTCGACCAGCCGGTCCAGCGCGGCGGCGTCGGTCACCGATCCGGTGTGGATCCAGTGGGCCACGTTGACCACGGTGGCGGCGAGGTTGTCCGCGTTGGCCAGGTATTCGGCCAGCGTCGGGCGGCCGGTGGCGCGCCACGTCCACTCCCGGGCCATCGCGTCCAACGTGCGTTCCATGCTGGCGCGCCAGCGGCCGCGCAGCGCGGGGTAGCCGGGCGCGGCGGCGACGTCGTCGCGCAGCTCGGCGAGGAACCGGCCCAGCGGGTCGTCGGTGGCGACACCGTCGAGCACGCCCAGGCAGGTGGCCGCGATCCGGTCGACCTCGGCCCGGCTGGTCGCCTGGTGGTCGACCTGCCAGTCGACGGCGAAGCCCCACAGCACGGCCCGGTTGGTGACGGCCAGCTCGGCGGCCGTGTGCCAGGGGGCGCTGAACGCCATGGCCGAGGCGATGCTGCTGAACAGCGTCGCGTCGAACGGCTCACCGGGGAACAGCTCCGGGTGCGCGGCGGCGACCTTGCGCAGGCCGCGCTGGCCGTGCGCGGCGAGCGCGCAGATCCGTCCCTGCTCCGCGGCGGCTTCGATCGGGTCGGGCGCCGGTGCGCCGGTCACGCCGACTCCGCCCGGCCGGCGGCGAGCAGGGTCAGCTCGACCCGTTGGCGGGGTCGCAGCGCCGCGGCCAGCCGCAACCCGGGTACGTCGGTGCGGCGCAGCCGGAAGCGGTAGCGGCTGAGCATGGTGGCGAGGATGAGCTGGGCCTCCAGATAGAACAGGTACATGCCGAGGCACTGGTGCGGGCCGCCGCCGAACGGGAAGTGGGCGTAGCGGTGGCGGGCGCGGACCTGCTCGGGCCGGAACCGGTCTGGGTCGAACTCGTCCGGGCGGTCCCAGAACTGCCGCATCCGCTGGGTGATCAGCGGGCTGACCGCCATGGTCGCCCCGGCCTCGATGGGCACGCCGTCGATGACGTCGTCGGCGACCGCACGGCGCGGGATGATCCAGCCGATCGGGTAGAGCCGCAGCAGCTCGTCCAGCACCATCTTGGTGTAGGTGAGCCGGTCCAGGTGCTCGCGGCGTACCGGCTCGCCGCCGACCACCTCGTCGATCTCGGCGTAGAGCCGCTCGGCGACCTCGGGGTGCTGGTGCAGGTGCGGCCAGGCCCAGGTCAGCACGTTGATGGTGGTCTCGGTGGTGGCGGCGAACATGGCCACGGTGTCGTTGCGGACCTGCCGCTCGTCGAGCTGGCGGCCGTCGTCGGTGCGGGCCTGCCACAGCGTGGAGATGATGTCGTCGCCGGAGTCGGCCTCGTCACGGGTCTGCCGGACGATCGGCACCAGCACGTCGTCGACGACGCGCACCGCGCGGCGGAACGTGCGGTCGCCCGGCATGGGCAGCGACAGCGGCGCGAACGGCACCACGATCCGGGGGATGACGGCGGTGGCGATGCGGTCCTGGGCGTCGATCACCCGCATCGCGTCCGGCACCGAGATCCGGTCGGCGAAGAGCACCTTCATGATGGCCCGGCTGACGATGCGGGCCTGCTCGACTCCGATGTCGACCGGCCGCCCGGCGCGGTACGGCTCGTCCAGCTCGTCGACCGCGTCGGAGATGGCCTCGGCCATGCCGTCGATGAGCGCCTCGACCCGCTTGGCGGTGAACATCGGCTGGAGCATCCGGCGGCTGGCCGACCAGATCTGCCCCTCGCCGAGGATGCCCTCGCCGAACAGCCGCTTGACCGGGCGCCAGAACAGCCCGTCGCCGGCCCGTTCGTAGTTGTCCGCCCGGTCGCGCAGCACGTGCTGCACGTGCCGGGGGTGGGTGACCAGGTAGGGGCGGAACGAGCCGAGGTTGAGCCGGACGATGTCGCCGTCGGTGCGGTTGCCGACGTCGATCAGCGCGCGGGCCGGGTCCCGCAGGACGGCGGGCAGGATCTGCCGCAGCGGCACGGTGCGTGGCCGGCCGGTGGGCCGGGACGGGCCGGACGAATCGGCCACCTGAACGCCCCCTCGGGTTGACTGAGGGTCGCTACCCCGTCTCGACCCGTGAACGTTGCTCGTGAGCATGCCATCCTGAGCCGCGAATCAAAAGACAGCTCGGAGGATATTTCACTTAACAACAATCTCTATGTCGAGAATGGAGCCGGTGGGATATGCGTCACGCCGCAAGCCTTCCGGTGCAAGGCCGGGCCCCCGCTTAACGTTTCCGGCATAGCCGGGGCCCCCTGTTAACACGCGCCTCGCGGGCGCGGGAACGCGGGCGCGGGGCCCTCCGCTGTGCCAAGCTTCGGGCATGGACGACAAGACCATCCTGAGCCGGATCTCGGAACTCGTCGACGAGGAGCACCGCCTGCGCTCCGACGCGCAGCAGCACGAGGCCGGCACCGACGACGAGGCCCGGGAGCGGCTGCGGCACCTCGAGGAGTCCCTGGACCAGTGCTGGGACCTGCTCCGCCGCCGCCGGGCGGCGCGCCAGGCGCACGGCGACCCGGACGCCCAGGGCGAGCGCCCGGTGCCCGAGGTCGAGCGCTACCTCCAGTGACCCGGCGCCCCGGACGGGAGCGATCCCGCCCGGGGCACCCCGCGGATCAGCGGATCCCCGCCTCCCGCAACAGCGTCTCGGTCAACGCCACCGGGTCGGTGGCGGACGCCGGCAGCCCCCGGGCGGTGAACCAGGCGGCCACCACCCGCACGTCGCGGGCCAGGAACTCGCCTCCCTGCGGGTTGGCCACCACGTCCACCACCTGCGGCAGGTCGATCATGACCAGCCGGCCCGCGTGCACCAGGAGGTTGTACGGGGACAGGTCGCCGTGGGCGTACCCGGCGCGGGCGAGCACCACCAGCGCCTCGACCATCTGCTCCCACAGGTCGGCCAGCTCGGCGTCGGTGGGCCGGACCTGGGCCAGCCGGGGCGCGGCCTCCCCCGCCTCGGCGTCACCCACGAACTCCAGCATCAGCTCGGTGCCGAGCAACTGCACCGGGTAGGGCACGGCGATCCGCCCGGATTCGGCGCCGATCTCCCAGAGCCGGGACAGCGCGGCGAACTCGGCCGCCGCCCACTGCCCGGCGATCATCTGCCGGCCGAACGCGGTGCGGCCGGTCATCGCCCGCATCTCCCGCGAGCGGCGGACCCGGCGGCCCTCCAGGTAACCGGCGTCGCGGTGGAACAGCCGGTGCTGGGCGTCCCGGTAGCGCTTGGCCGCGAGCAGGCAGCCGCGGTCGGTGTCCGGCACGGCGCGCCGGACCAGATGGACGTCCGCCTCCTTGCCGGTCTTGAGCACACCCAGCTCGGTGTCGCGGGCGGCCAGCTCGGTGACCAGCCAGGCCGGGTGCGGCTCGGGACCGTGGACGGCCTGGTCCCAGGAGGACCAGTGGTCCTCGGTGTCGGGTTCCGCGTCCGGGTCGGCGAGGGTCGGCTGGGGCCGCCCCCGCTTCAGGAAGCGTGGTTCGTCGTCGTCGAAGCGGCTCTTGCCGCGGCCACGGCGCTGCGGCGCCGGGAGGTCGGGATCGCGCACGGGTGGATCTGTCCTTCGATCGAGGCTGGTGGAGGCAGGCGGAACGACCCTGCAAAGACGGCCATGACCGACCTCCTCTCCTCGACCGGGCGACACCCGGCTGCGCCCTCGCGCGGCACCATGCTCGCCGGCCGGAGCGGGTGGGGCAACCGGTTTTCCGCTCAGCCCGCCAGCACGGCGGCCACGGCCGGGATCACCCCGTCCTCGACCCGGGTCGGCGCGAACCGCGGATCCGACCAGCGGCGTCCCCGGTGCAGCCAGACGCTGGGCAGGCCCACCGCGGTCGCACCGCCGATGTCCGCCTCCGGGCTGTCGCCGACCACCCACGCGCCGCGCAACGGCATCCGGGCCCGCTGGGCGGCGAGCGCGAAGATCCGCGGGTTGGGTTTGCTGACGCCGGCCTCCTCGGAGATCACCCAGTCGGCGACGTACCGGTCCAGGCCGGTTCTGCGGATCTTGGTGTCCTGCTGGCGTGCCGCGCCGTTGGTGACCACGACCGGCACCCAGCCGGCGTCGGCGGCGATCCGCAGCGCGCACGCCACCAGCGGGTCGAGCCGCATGTGCTCCACCACGCCGTCGTGCAACTCCTCCACCAGGTCGATCGAGGGGATGCGCAGGCCGTAGCGGTCGCGGACGGCGTCGGCCACGTCCCAGCGGTTGGTCAGCCCGTCGGCGTCGACGGAGACGAGCCAGTCGAGGTCGGCGGGCGGCGCGCCGACGTTCTCCAGGAAGCGTGCTCCCCAGGCGCGGAACGGCCCGTCGCGGTCCAGCAGGGTGTCGTCCAGAGCGAGCAGGAGCAACGGCACCTGAGCACCCTACGGGAACGGCCGGAGCACCGGCAGGGCCGAGGGTCCCCTCCTGACGCTCAGGCGACGAACGCGGCGCGGGCCGCCCCGGCGTCGGGCAACCGGTCGAGCAGCATGGTGTGCGCCGCCCGGGTGTCCGCCAGCACGGCCGGGTCCAGCACCGCCACCAGCACGTCCTCGCCGGTGTCCGCGCCCCGGGCGAGGGGCCGGCCCTCCGGGTCGTAGACCGCCGCGCCGCCGTTGAACCGCCAGGGATCCGCGCCGCCGACCGCGTTCGCGAAGACCACGAACATGGTGTTGTCCAGCGCGCGGGCGGCGTAGTAGAGGTCCCGGCGGTGCGCCGAGCCGGCCAGGTAGCCGCTCGGGCAGAGGTAGCCGTGCGCGCCGTCGGCCGCCGCGGCCCGGCCGTGCTCGGGGAAGCAGCCGTCGTAACAGATGCCGAGGCCGAACCGCCACCGCTCGACCACCAGCGTCGCGCCGCACCGGCCGGCGTCGAACAGCTCGCGCTCGCCGCTCCAGAGCTGCTGCTTGTCGTACGCCGCGGTGACCGTGCCGGCCGGGTCCACGACCAGCGACGAGATGGTGCGCCGCCGGTCGGGGTGGCGGACCGCCGCACCGATCACCACGGCCGCCCCGGCGTCGCGGGCGGCCACGCGCAGCGGGTCCAGCCTCGCGTCGTCGACCCGCCCGTCGGGGTCGGCGGCGACGTCCGTCCCGGTCGGGTCGGCGCCCAGCGTCGGCGGGTGGTACGCCGGCAGGAACAGCTCGGGCAGCACCACCACCCGGGCGCCGGCGGCCCGGCCGACCAGGCGGGCGGCGGTGCGGGCGTTGCCGGCGACGTCGCCGGGCACCGGCTCGGCCTGCACGGCGGCGACGGTCAGCGGCGCGGTGGGGAGGGACACGCCCGGATGGTAGCGAACCATCCTCGCAAGCCGTACGTACGGTTTGCGTCGGCCCTACTCACCTGCGACGATCGTGACGTGCCCAGAGTAAGTCAGGACCAGCTCGACGCGCGCCGGCAGGAGATCCTCACCGCGGCCCGGGCGTGTTTCGCCCGACACGGCTACGAGGGCGCCACCGTGCGACGGCTGGAGGAGGCCACCGGCCTCTCCCGGGGCGCGATCTTCCACCACTTCCGGGACAAGGACTCGCTCTTCCTCGCCGTCGCCGAGGACGACGCCGCCGCGATGGTGGAGACCGTCGCCCGCAACGGCCTCGTCCAGGTGATGCGGGACCTGCTGGCCCGCGCCGTCTCCCCGGACACCACCGGCTGGCTCGGCAGCCAGCTCGAGGTCTCCCGCCGGCTGCGCACCGACCCGGCGTTCGCCAAGCGCTGGTCCGAGCGCTCGGCGGCGATCGCCGAGGCGACCCGCGAGCGCCTGCTCCGCCAGCGCGAGGCGGGCGTGCTCCGCGACGACGTACCGATCGACGTGCTCGCCCAGTTCCTGGAGCTGGCGTACGACGGGCTGGTGCTGCACCTGGCCATGGGCCGACCCGCCGGCGACCTGACCCGCGTGCTCGACCTGGTCGAGGAGGCCGTCCGCCGGCACTGAGTCTCGGTCCGGTAACTGCCCCCACCGGGGAGATCAACGCTGGCGCGCCTGCTCCACAATGGGCCGCGACACCCCTGTCGACAGGAGCAGCCCATGACCGTCCTCGCGGCCGACACCTGGGGCATCCCCGGCCCCGTCTTCCTGCGCTGGTACCTCGTCGCAGCAGTCGTCCTGGTCGTCGGCGCGGCGGTGTACCGGTTCCGCGCGCTGGCCGGCACCGCCGTCACCGACCACGCCGCGCTCGGTCCGCAGCAGGTCGCGTACCTCAACGGGGGCGACCAGCTCGCGGTCTGGACCTCGCTCGGCGGGCTGCGCCGGGCCGGCGCCCTCGGCGTGCACCCGGACCGGCGACTGGCCCCCGGCGGGCCGCTGCCCGCCGGCGTGACCCCGCTCGACCAGGCCGTCCACCACGCGGCCGGCCGCGGCCTGCGCTCCCGCGAGCTGGCCGGCGACGAGTGGGTCCGGCGCGCCCTCGACGAGCTGCGCGACGGGCTGGTCCGCCGCGGCCTGGCCCTGGACCCGGAGCGGCGCCGCACGTTGAAGCGCGGCGCCGTGCTGGTCGGCCTGCTGCTGGTCCTCGGCGTCGCGCGGGCCTTCGTCGGCCTGACCAACGGTCGCCCCGCCGGCTTCCTGCTCCTCGCCCTGTTCCCGCTCTTCGTCGCGTTCCTGCTGCTCAACCGCGTGCCCTGGCGCACCCGGGCGGCCACCGCCGCGCTGCGCGACCTGCGCCGCCGGCACACCGCGCTGCGCCCGGCCGCCACGCCGGCGTACGCCACGTACGGCCCGTCGGCCACGGCCATGGCGGTGGCGCTGTTCGGCACCGCCACGCTCTGGACCATGGACCCCGGCTTCGCGGAGCAGGCCGAGATCCAGCGCCAGGCCATGGGCACCGCCGGCAGCTCCGGCTCCTCGTGCGGCGGCGGCAGCAGCTCCTGCTCCGGGGGCGGCTCCTCGTGCGGCGGCGGCAGCTCCTGCGGCGGTGGCGGCGGGTGCGGGGGCGGCGGGTGCGGCGGATGACCGGCCCGTCGGGCGTCGGCATCGGCTGGCGGCCCGAGATCGCCGGCTTCGTGGCCGGGCTGCCGGGCCTGCGCTTCGTCGAGGTGGTCGCCGAGGCGGTGACCCCGACCGGGCCGCTGCCCGAGGGCCTGGCCGAGCTGCGCGAACGCGGCGTCACCGTCGTACCCCACGGGGTGCGGCTGTCGCTCGGCGGCGCGGAACCGGTCGACCCGCACCGGGTGGCGCACCTGGCCGGGGTGGCCACGGCGCTGGCGGCGCCGCTGGTCAGCGAGCACATCGCGTTCGTGCGGGCCGGGGGGCTGGAGGCCGGTCACCTGCTGCCGCTGCCGCGCAGCCGGGAGGCGGTGGCCGCGGTGGTGGCCAACGTGCGGCGGGCGCAGGCGGAGCTGCCGGCGCCGCTGGCGCTGGAGCCGATCGCGGCGCTGTTCGACTGGCCCGACGACGAGCTGGACGAGGCCGACTTCCTCACCGAGATCCTCGACGCCACCGGGGCGCTGCTGCTGCTCGACGTGGCGAACGTGCACGCCAACGCCCGCAACCGGGGCGACGACCCGGCCGCGCTGCTGGACCGGCTGCCGCTGGAACGCGTCGCCTACGTCCACGTGGCCGGCGGCGCCGAGGCCGGCGGTTTCTACCACGACACGCACACCGACCCGGTGCCCGCCGAGGTGCTCGACCTGGTCCGCGTGCTCTGCGACCGGCGCCGCCCGCCGGCGCTGCTGCTGGAGCGCGACGGCCACTACCCGCCCGCCGACGAGCTGCGCGGCGAGCTGGACGCGCTGGCCGCCGCCTCCGGCTACCCGGTGGTCACGTGAGCGGCGACCTGGCGGCCCGGCAGGCCGAGCTGGTCGCGGCGCTGGTGGCCGGCGGGCCGCTGCCGCCCGGCTTCGCGCCGGCGCCGGTCGACGCGGCCCGCCGGGCGCTGCTGCGCAAGCGGGCCGGCGACGTGGCCCGGCACTGGCCGCTGCTCGCCGCCGGCCTCGGCGCCGAGTGGCCGGCGGTGTTCACCGCCTGGGCGGACGGCCGCCCCACCGGCGGCTCGCTGCGCGACGGCTGGGACCTGGCCCGCGAGCTGCGCGCGGAGGGCACGCTGCCGCCGCTGGGCGCGGAGGAGCTGGCCGTGCGCGAGGCCGCGAGCCGCTACGACGGTCGCACCGCGCCCCGGCCCCGCCGCCGGCCGGCGTTCGCCCGCGTCGGCGGCGCCGTCGCGGTCCAGGCCGCCGGTCGGGTACGCCTGCTGCGGCCCGCCCCGCGCTGACAGGTGCCGCCCGATACGGCAGGATCGGGCGTATGAATCTCGGACTCGCCGACCGGGTGTACGTGCTGACCGGCGCCTCCGGCGGCCTCGGCTTCGCCACCGCCGAGCAGCTCGTCGCGGACGGTGCCCGGGTGGTGATCTCCGCACGCGCCCCGGAGCGGGTGGCCGCCGCCGTCGAGGCGCTCGGCGACCCGGAGCGGGCCATCGGGCTGACCGCCGACCTCGCCGACCCCGGCACCCCGGACCGCCTCGTCGCGGCGGCGCGGGAGCACTTCGGCCGGCTCGACGGCGCGCTGGTCTCGGTCGGCGGCCCGCCCCGGGGCACCGCCGCCGAGGTCACCGACGCGCAGTGGCGGGAGTCGTTCGAGACCGTCTTCCTGGGCAGCGTCCGCATCGCCCGTACGGTGGCCGGCGCGCTCACCGACGGCGGCGCGATCGCCCTGGTGCTGTCCACCTCGGCGCGCGCGCCACTGGCCGGGCTCGGCATCTCCAACGGCCTGCGACCGGGCCTGGCCGGCGTGGCGAAGGACCTGGCCGACGAGTACGGCCCCCGCGGCGTGCGGGTGCTGAGCCTGCTGCCCGGGCGGATCATGACCGACCGCAACCGGGAGCTGCTGGCCGCCTCCGGCGACGCCGACCGGGCCCGCGCCGAGGCGGAGGCGGCCATCCCGCTGGGCCGCATCGGCGACCCGGCCGAGTTCGGTCGGGTGGCCGCGTTCCTGCTCTCCCCCGCCGCCGGCTACGTCACCGGGATCACCGTGCCGGTCGACGGCGGCGCGCTGCGCGGCCTGTGAACGACCGACGCCGCCCCGGCGGCGGCCGGCCCGAGGCCGCCCCCGGCCCGGGCACGCCGGCCCGCCGGCACCCCCGGCCCAGCCGCGAGCAGCTCGCCGCCGCGGCCGACCGGCTGCTGCCCGATCTGATCGCGCCCGGGCTGGACGTGCTCTTCGTCGGCATCAACCCGGGCCTGTGGTCGGCGGCCACCGGCTGGCACTTCGCCCGCCCCGGCAACCGGTTCTGGCCGGCGCTGCACCGCGGCGGGTTCACCCCTCGGCTGCTGCACCCCAGCGAGCAGGACCAGTTGCCCGCGCTCGGGCTGGGCATCACCAACATGGTGGCCCGGGCCAGCGCCCGCGCCGACGAGCTGACCGCCACCGAGCTGGTCGACGGCGCGCGCCTGCTGACCGCGAAGGTCGAGCGGCACCGGCCGCGCTGGGTGGCGGTGGTCGGGGTGACCGCCTACCGGATCGGGTTCGCCCGACCGAAGGCCGGCTTCGGGCCGCAGCCGGAGCACCTCGGGCCGGCCCGCCTCTGGGTGCTGCCCAACCCGAGCGGACTGAACGCGCACTTCACCCCGGAGACGCTCGGTGCCGCCTTCGGCGAGCTGCGCGCGGCGGTCACCGGCGGGTAGCGCGGCCCGTTCCGGCCGGCGACGCCCACCGGCGATGACGCACCGCGTCGGCGGGACCGCGCACCGTAGATCCTCCTGCCATAATCGCCGCCATGCATGCACTGGCCGCGTCCGGTCCCTGGGATGCGATCGAGCGGAGCATCGCCAGCGGGGTCGCGCCCTTCGTGGTGACCGTCGTCGCGGCGCTCATCGCGCTGGCCTCGCTGATCTCCACGCGGTTCCCGCGAAGGCCGACCCGATCGCTCGACGACCTGGCCGACGACCTGGCCGGGGCGATGCGGGAGCGGGCCGGCCAGGAGGTCGTCGAGCGGGACCTCACCGCGCCCATGCCGATCACCTGGCACCGGGCCTCGGCGCCGATCGGCGCCCCCGCGCGGAACTCGCTGACCGGCCCGTTCGAGCCGCTTCCCGGGTCGGAGCGCGTCACCGGCCACGACCGTGTCGAGGGCACGCAGCAGGACCTCTACGGGCACTACGCCGGCCTGCCCTCCGGCCGGCTGGTCATCGCCGGGCCGGCCGGCGCCGGCAAGAGCACCGCGGCCGTCCTCCTCTTCCGGGACGCGCTGGCGGCACGTGAGCGGGTCGGCCCGGATCAGCGGTCACGCGTGCCCGTGCCGATCATGGCCAACCTGCGCGGCTGGGACGCGCACACCACCTCGCTCGCGACCTGGATCACCGATCAGATCGCCGAGATCCCCGGCTTCGCCGCCAAGGACGCGGCGCGGCTCGTCGCGGGCCACCGGGTCGCCGTGCTCGTCGACGGTCTCGACGAGATCGGCGAGGGCCTGCGCCCGGTCGTGCTGCGCGAGCTGAGCCGGCAGGCCGACCTCCGGCTGGTGCTGCTGAGCCGCATCGACGAGCTGAGCGGCGCCGTCCGGCGACATCCACTGGTCGGCGCGGCGGGCGTCGAACTCCGGCCCGTCGACGAGGACGTCGCGGTCGACTACCTGCTCAGCCGGCTCTCCTCGCCACCGCCGTCCGCCTGGCAGAAGGTCACCGACCGGCTCCGGCGCGGCCCGGCCGGCCCGCTCACCGGCCCGCTGAAGAACCCGTTCCTGCTCACCCTGCTCCGGGACGCGTACGGGCCGCTCGACCCGGTGGACGAACTCCTGGACCGTCGACGGTTCCGCAAGGCCCGGCAGGTCGAACGCCATCTGCTCGACCGCGCGCTGGCCACGGCGTACGCTTCCGGCCCGGAGCGGCCGGCGCCGCGCTACTCGCTCCGTACCGCCCAGAGGACGCTCGGCTTCCTCGCTCACCACCTCGGCCACACCGGCGACAGCGGCCTCAAGTGGTGGGACATGCCTCCGACGGGTCCGCAGCACCCCGTCCCGGGCACGCTGTCCGCCCTGGCGGTCTGGTTCACGATCGCGCTCCCGACCAGCCTGCTTCTCGGCCTGTCCTACCGACTGGCCGACGGGCGCGACATCTCCAGCGGGCTGCCGATCGGGCTGCTCATGGGGCTGGTGTCCGCGTTCGCCTCGATCCGGGGGCGGGAACCGATGCGCCGGCGGGTGCCCCGGGGCTGGTGGCGGGCGATGTTCGCACCGCGCCGGATCCTCGTCACCCTTCCCCTCGGGTTCGGGTTGGTCCTGCCGCTCAGCCTGATCGGCTCCGTGCTTCCCGGCGTCGGCGGTTACCTGCTCACCGGGCTGGCGGTGTGGCTCACCATCGAGTTGGGGGCGTCGCTGTTCAGCACGGTGCAGCCCGACGACTACGCGCTCGATCCCCGACGGTCGTGGCGCGACGACGCGGTGGCCGGGGCGACGCTCGCCGCCACCGGAACGTCGGGCGCGTTCGTGGTGGGCATCGGCTTCGGCATGCACCACGACGCCGACCTGCCCCGGGCCGTGGCGATCGGCGGGTTGGGCGCCCTCGCCAACGGGATCTGGCTCTGGTCCTTCTCCACCGTCTGGCGCACGTTCTGCCGGCAGGTGGAGATGGCCGTACGCTTCCGGCTCCCCCTGCGGATGCGACGGTTCCTGGAGGACGCACGGGAACGGCAGATCCTCCGCACCGCGGGACCGGTCTACCAGTTCCGGCACGACCTGCTCCGGGAACGTCTGGCCGAGACGTGGGGCGGGGCCCAGCGGTCGGTGCCACGCCAGCAGACCCCGCCGGCCGGGCGAAAGGCACCCGGGGGCGGAACGCCCAGCGACCGGTCCCTGGGAAACAGGCCCTAGTTCGCCGCCGCCGGCGGCATCGCCTCCTGCGCGACGTAGGTGCCCATCGGCACCGTGGTCACGATCGGCTCGGGCTGCTCCGGATCGGCGTAGGGCGCCGGGGAGTCGGCGACCGCGAACTGGGTGCGGTAGAGCTCGGCGTAGAGACCGCCGACCGCCACCAGCTCCTCGTGCCGGCCCCGCTCGACGATCCGCCCCTCGTCGAGCACGAGGATCTGGTCGGCGTCGCGCACGGTGGAGAGCCGGTGCGCGATCACCAGCGCGGTACGCCCGGTCAGCGCCACCGCCAACGCCCGCTGCACCGCCGCCTCGCTCTCCGAGTCGAGGTGCGCGGTGGCCTCGTCGAGGATCACGATCGACGGGGCCTTGAGCAGCAGCCGGGCGATCGCGATCCGCTGCTTCTCACCGCCGGAGAAGCGGTAGCCCCGCTCGCCGACGGTGGTGTCGAGCCCGTCGGGCGTGGCCCGGACCAGGTCGGCGACCTGCGCGCCGGCCAGCGCGGCCCAGATCTCGTCGTCGGTGGCGTCGGGCTTGGCGTAGCGGAGGTTCTCCCGGATCGTCTCGTGGAACAGGTGCGAGTCCTGGGTGACCACGCCGATCTCGTCGCGCAGCGAGGCGAGCGTCGCGTCGCGCACGTCGACGCCGCCGACCAGCACCTGACCGTCGCTCACGTCGTAGATCCGGGAGATCAGCATGGACAGCGTCGACTTGCCGGCGCCGGACGGGCCGACCAGGGCCACCATCTGCCCCGGCTCGACGCCGAACGAGACGCCCTTGAGCACCGGCTCGTTGACCGTGCGGTCGAGCGTGGCGACCTCTTCGAGGGAGGCCAGCGACACCTCGGCGGCGCTCGGGTAGCGGAAGCGCACGTCGCGGAACTCGACCCGGCCGCTGCCCCGGGGCACCGGCACCGCGTCGGGCTTCTCCTCGATGCCGGGACGCAGGTCGAGCACCTCGAAGACCCGGTCGAAGGAGACCAGCGCGCTCATCACGTCGACCCGGACGTTGGAGAGCGCGGTGAGCGGACCGTAGAGGCGGGTGAGCAGCAGCGCCAGCTTGACCACGGTGCCCGCGCTGACCGCGCCGGCGACCGCGAGCCAGCCGCCCAGCCCGTAGGTGAGCGCCTGGGCGAGCGAGGCGACCAGCAGCATCGCCACGAAGAAGGTGCGGGAGTACATCGCGGACTGGATGCCGATGTCACGGACCCGTTCGGCCCGGCCGGCGAACCGGCTGGCCTCGACCTCGGGCGCGCCGAAGAGCTTGACCAGCAACGCGCCCGAGACGTTGAACCGCTCGGTCATGGTGGCGTTCATCTTGGCGTCGAGGTTGTAGGACTCGCGGGTGATCTCGGCCAGCCGCTTGCCGACCCGGCGGGCCGGGATGATGAAGATCGGCAGCAGGACCAGCGCCAGCACGGTGATCTGCCAGGACAGCACCAGCATCGCCCCGGCGGTGAGCACGAGTTGGATGACGTTGCTGACCACCCCGGACAGCGTCGAGGTGAACGCGCGCTGGGCGCCGAGCACGTCGTTGTTGAGCCGGCTGACCAGCGCGCCGGTCTGGGTGCGGGTGAAGAACTGCAGCGGCATGCGCTGGACGTGGTCGTAGACCCGGGTGCGCAGGTCGAGGATGATGCCCTCGCCGATGCGGGCCGAATACCACCGCTGGGCCAGCGAGAAGAGCGCGTCGGCCACGGCCAGCGCGGCGATGACCAGGGCGAGCCGGACCACCGTCTCGCGGGCGTCGGGACCACCGCCGGCGATCGCGTCGATCACGTCGCCGGCGAGCAGCGGGGTGGCCACGCCGATGACCGCGGCCACGATCACGGTGAGCAGGAAGACGACGATGTCGCGCCGGTAGGGCTGGGCGAACGCGACGATCCGCCGGGCGGTGCCGCGCTTGAGCCGGTGGGCGGAGACCTCGTCGCGGTTGCGCAGCGACCGGAGCATGCTCCAGCCGCCCATGCCGCCGCCGGCCATGTGGCTGGACACTCGTCACCTCCGGATCGTCGGGCAGGCCGAACCGTCGGGGTCAATTCTCCCGACGCCTGTGACAACCTCGCGAGTAACCCAGATCTTCCCGAACGGTCCTTACTATTCGCCCTGCCCGGCCAGGTCCCGGATCCGCCGGGTCTGCGCCTCCCGCTCGGCCCGCTGCTGCTCGGCGGGCGGGCGTCCGGCCGCGCCGGCGAGCAGCGCCTTGATCTCCACGATCGCGTCCCGGTTGTTGGCCAGCAGCCCGGCGGACAGGTCCCGCACCGCGCCGTCCAACTCGTCGGTCGGCACCACCAGGGTGGCCAGGCCGATCCGGTCCGCCTCGGCGGCGTCCATCCGGCGGCCGGTGGCGCAGATCTCCAGGGCCCGGGAATAGCCGACCAGGTCGACCAGGCGACCCGTGCCGGCCAGGTCGGGAACCAGGCCGAGGGTCACCTCGGCCATCGAGAGCCGGGCGTCGGCGGCGAGCACCCGCAGGTCGCAGGCGAGGGCGAGCTGGAAGCCGGCGCCGATCGCGTGCCCCTGCACCGCGGCGATCGAGATGACGTCCGGCCGGTGCAGCCAGGTGAAGCCGGCCTGATATTCGGCGATCCGGTCGGCGCACTCGCTCTCCGGGAGCGTGGCCAGCTCGGCGAAGGAGCCCGGCCCGGACGCGCCGGCGAACGCCAGGTCCAGGCCGGCGGAGAAGGACCGCCCCTCGCCGCGTACGACGACGACCCGGACGTCACCGGGCAGGTCCCGGGAGAAGTCGCTCATGGCGCGCCACATCGCCGGGGTCTGGGCGTTGAGCACGTCGGGCCGGCACAACGTCACCGTCGCGACCGGCCCGTCGCAGTCGAGTCGAACTCCGGCCGTCTCGGCGGTCACCGGACCGCCCGGAGCGCGACGCTGATGGACGACGCTGGGGGGCGGGTCACGCCTTCTTGCGGCGCCGGGCGCCGCCGCGCTGCCGCAGCTGCACCCCGGACTCGGTGAGCACCCGGTGGATGAATCCGTATGAACGGCCGGTCGAGGCCGCCAGCGCACGGATGCTCTCACCCCCGGTGTACCGCTTTACCAGGTCTTTGGCGAGCGTCTGACGCTCGGCCCCGACGATCCGGCGACCCTTCTCAGTGCTGGTGGCTGTGCCGGTGGCTGCCATGCTGATTCCTCACGTCCCAGACTGTGCGGTTCGGATACGGTCCCACCTATTAGACCGCCTCGGACGATCATGCGCCAGATATCAACTATTCGCCAACCGACACGCTACGCATTGTCAGCTTCCCGATAGAGTGATCCTCCCGACCGTCCGATCCGTACCGGTGGGGTCGTATCGTGCCCCCGGTGACCGACCTGATCGCCGCCGCGGCGGGCGCCGCGGGCGTATTCGCCGCCACCAACCTCGACGACGTCGTCGTGCTCACCGTGCTGTTCGTGGCGGCCCGGCGCAGCGGCCGGCCCCGACCCTGGCAGATCGTCGCCGGCCAGTACGCCGGCATCGGCGCGCTGGTCGCCGTCGCGGTGGTGGCCGCCGCCGGCCTGCTGGTGGTGCCCGACCCGTGGCCCGGCCTGCTGGGGCTGCTGCCGGTCGCGCTCGGCGTCCGGGCGCTGCTCAGGCGGGACGCCGAGGAC
Source organism: Micromonospora ferruginea (assembly GCF_013694245.2). Taxonomy (NCBI): domain Bacteria; kingdom Bacillati; phylum Actinomycetota; class Actinomycetes; order Micromonosporales; family Micromonosporaceae; genus Micromonospora; species Micromonospora robiginosa. The sequence continues at coordinate 816,756 of NZ_CP059322.2, read as the reverse complement.
GACGAGCCGCCGGCGGTGGTCGGCACGCTGCTCGGCGTCGCCGGGGTCACGGTCGCCAACGGCGCCGACAACATCGCCGTCTACGTGCCGGTCTTCCGCACCCTCGACCCGGCCACCGGCCTGGTCTGGCTGCTGGTCTTCGCCGTGCTGGTGGCCGTCTGGTGCGCGGTCGCCGCCGCGCTCGGCGGTCACCCCCGGGTGGTGGCGCTGGTCGGCCGCGCCGGCCACTGGCTGGTCCCGGCGATCTTCATCGCCATCGGCGCGACCATCCTGCTCACCTCCGGCGTGCTCCCCCGCCTGGCCGCCCTGCTCCCCTGACCTTCCGACGGGAGCGGGTCAGGCCAGCTCGACCAGTTCCAGGAGGTCGTCGGACCACGCGTCCTCGTCGCCGTCGGGCAGCAGGATGGCGCGGTCGGGCTTGAGCGCGGTCACCGCGCCCGGGTCGTGGGTGACCAGCACGATCGCGCCCGGATAGCGGGCGATCGCGTCGAGCACCTGCTCCCGGCTGACCGGGTCGAGGTTGTTCGTCGGCTCGTCCAGCAGCAGCACGTTGGCGCCCGAGCAGACCAGCGTGGCCAGCGCCAGCCGGGTCTTCTCGCCACCGGAGAGCACACCGGCCGGCTTGTCCACGTCCTCGCCGGAGAAGAGGAACGCGCCGAGGATCTTGCGCAGGTCGGTGTCGGTCTGGTCCGACGCGGCGCTGCGCATGTGCTCCAGGATCGTCCGGTCCACGTCCAGTGTCTCGTGCTCCTGGGCGTAGTAGCCGAGCCGCAGGCCGTGCCCGGGGCGCACCTCGCCGGTGTCCGGCTCCAGCAGCCCGCCGAGCATCCGCAGCAGGGTGGTCTTGCCGGCGCCGTTGAGGCCGAGGATGGCCACCCGGGAACCGCGGTCCACCGCGACGTTCACGTCCGTGAAGATCTCCAGCGACCCGTACGACTTGGACAGGCCGGCGGCGGTCAGCGGCGTCTTGCCGCACGGCGCCGGGTTGGGGAACCGGACCTTGGCCACCTTGTCCGCGTGGCGTACCTCTTCCAGCCCGGAGATCAGCTTCTCGGCCCGGCGGGCCATGTTCTGCGCGGCCACGGTCTTGGTGGCCTTGGCGCGCATCTTGTCCGCCTGGGCCATCAGCGCGCCGGCCTTCTTCTCGGCGTTGGCCCGCTCCCGGCGCCGCCGCCGCTCGTCGGTCTCGCGCGCCTCCAGGTACGCCTTCCAGCCGAGGTTGTAGGTGTCGACCACGGACCGGGTGGCGTCCAGGAACCACACCTTGTTGACCACGGACTCCAGCAGCGAGCCGTCGTGGGAGATCACGATCAGGCCGCCCTTGTGGTTGGCGAGGAAGCCGCGCAGCCAGGTGATCGAGTCGGCGTCGAGGTGGTTGGTCGGCTCGTCGAGCAGCAGGATGCCGCCGCCGTTCTCGCCCGCGTCGCGGAACAGGATCCGGGCCAGCTCGATGCGGCGGCGCTGGCCGCCGGAGAGCGTGCCGATGGTCTGCGCCAGCGCGCGGTCGGGCAGCCCGAGGTTGGCGCAGATCCGGGCCGCCTCGGCCTCGGCCGCGTAGCCGCCGAGCGAGGCGAACTGGTCCTCCAGCGCGCCGTAGCGGCGGACCAGCTTCTCGTCGTCGGCGCCCTCGGCGAGCTTGTCCTCCAGCTCCTTCATCTGCGCCATGAGCACGTCCAGGCCGCGTGCGGAGAGCACCCGGTCCCGCCCGGTGACGTCCAGGTCGCCGGTACGCGGGTCCTGCGGCAGGTAGCCGATGGCGCTGCGCCGGTCGATCTGCCCGGCGTACGGCTGACCCTCGCCGGCGAGCACCTTCAGGGTGGTGGTCTTGCCGGCGCCGTTGCGCCCGACCAGGCCGATCCGGTCCCCCGGCTGCACCCGCAGCGTGGTGTCGGACAGCAGGATCCGGGAACCGGCGCGCAGTTCCAGGCCGGTGGCAGTGATCATTTCGGAGTACTCGCTCTCGGGGTTCCGGAAGGGCTGATTCAGGGCACGCGAAAGCGCCGGCGGGTCGTCATCTCCCGTCGGCGCGGGGCCGTTCAGCCTTCGCAGCGCAGCACGGGTCAAGTGTACCGGGCGCGCCGCGCCGCCCCCGCCGGATTACCGGACAAGATCATCGGGTACCGAATGCGCCGTCCGGACCCGGTCCGGTACCGCAACCATCACACACGGACACATCGGTGATCGGGGTCAACATGGAGCTGAACGAGAACGCGCGGGTCGACACCAGCCAGGTGGACGACCGGCGAGGGTCCGGCGGCGGAGGAGGAGGCGGGATGGGCATTCCCATCCCGGGTGGCGGCGGTGGCCGGGGCGGGCTCGTGGGCATCATCATCGCCGTGCTCGTCGCCCTGGTCGGCGGCGGCTTCGGCCTCAACGCGGCCACCAACGGCGGCGGCGGATCCGAGCAGGGCGACAACACCTCCCTGGAGCAGAAGTGCTCCGCGCAGGACGCGCTGAAGCAGCTCGACTGCCGCAACACCCTCTACGTCAACTCGATCCAGGCATACTGGCGCACCGCCATGCCGGAGGTCTTCGGCGAGCAGTACCAGCCGTCCAAGACGGTGTTCTTCAGCCAGAACGTCAACACCGGCTGCGGCGCGGCCGACTCCGGGGTCGGGCCGTTCTACTGCCCGGCCGACGACCTGGTCTACATCGACCTCACGTTCTACCGGCTGCTCGCCGACCAGCTCGGCGCCGAGGGCGAGTTCGCCCAGCCGTACGTGCTGGCGCACGAGTACGGCCACCACGTGCAGGACCTGCTCGGCACCGAGGCGCAGATGCGCCGCCAGCAGCAGCGCGACCCGCAGAACGCCAACGCGCTCTCGGTCAAGCTGGAGTTGCAGGCCGACTGCTACGCCGGCGCCTGGGCCAAGAACGCCACCGGCACCGCCGACGACAAGGGGCAGAAGATCTTCAAGAGCATCACCGACCAGGACATCCAGCAGGCGATCGACACCGCCGAGAAGATCGGCGACGACGCCATCCAGCAGCGCTCCGGCCGGCCGGTGAACCCGGACGAGTTCACCCACGGCAGCTCCGAGCAGCGCAAGCAGTGGTTCACCAAGGGCTTCTCCACCGGCGACCCGAAGGCCTGCGACACCTTCGGCGCCGGCCAGTAGGCGCGACCGCTCCACCCCGGGCCGTCGGCCCGTACCGCTGGGACGTCCCGCGGCACGGGCCGGCGGCCCGGTCCCGTGGTGCCCGCCGGTCAGCCCGGCAGGTTCACCTGGGCCGGCGTCGGCCGCTGGACGGTGGTGCCGTCGCCCAGTTGCCCACCGCTGTTGTCGCCCCAGCACCACAGGCCGCCGCCGGTGCGGATCCCGCAGCCGTGGTCGGTGACGGCCAGGCCGCCGGTCCAGGTCGTCTCGGTGCCGACGCGGGTCGGCGCGGACCGGTGCGTGGTGGTGCCGTCCCCGACCTGCCCGGAGCCGTTCTTGCCCCAGCACCAGAGGCTGCCGTCGGTGCGCGACGCGCACGACGTGTCACTGCTCGCGTCGACCCGGCTCCAGGTGGTGCCGGTGCCGACCTGGACCGGCGTGGTCTGGTAGGTGCCGCCCACGCCGAGCTGCCCGTAGCCGTTCTCCCCCCAGCACCACAGCGCGCCGGAGCGGACCCCGCAGGTGTGCGCGTATCCGGCCGCGACGCCGGACCAGGTGGTCGCGGTGCCGACCTGCGCCGGCGTGGTCTGCGAGCCCAGCGTGCCGAGACCGAGCTGCCCGTCCGAACTCAGCCCCCAGCACCACAGCGTGCCGTCGGTGCGGATCGCGCAGGTGTGCGCGAAGCCGGTCGAGACGCTCGCCCAGGTGGTCGCGGTGCCGACCTGCAGCGGGGTGGTCGCGACGTACGGCGAGGTGCCCACGCCGAGCTGCGAGGTCCGGTTGAAGCCCCAGCACCAGAGCGTGCCGTCGGTCCGGATCGCGCAGGTGTGCGCCGGGCCGGCGCTGACCCGGGCCCAGGTGGTGGCGGTGCCGACCTGCACCGGCGCGCTGCGGCTGGTGGTGCTGCCGTCGCCGAGCTGGCCCCGGAAGTTCGAGCCCCAGCACCACAGCGTCCCGTCCGTCCGGATCGCGCAGGTGTGGCCGGAGCCGCCGTCGACCGACGCCCAGGTGGCGGTGCCGACCCGCGCCGGGGTGCTCCGGTTCGTGGTGGTGCCGTCGCCGAGCTGGCCGCCGTAGTTCGAGCCCCAGCACCACAGGCCCCCGTCGGTCGGGATCGCGCAGGTGTGCGCCCCGCCGGTGGTGACACTGGTGACCGCCGGGGCCGCCAGCGCGGCGCGTTCGGCCGCACCGGCCGCCGCCGGGCCCGTGGTCAGCGCGGCGGTGAGCACGACGCTTCCGGTGCACATCGCCGCCGCGGCGGCGAGCAGCCTGGTCGCACGGCGCCACCGGGTTCCGGGCCGGCCGTCCTGATGTCCGCTCATGAAAATGTTCTCTCCCAACGATGTCGGTGCACGGATGGCGGAGGCGAAGCTGCCCCGGTGGGTCGCCCGGAGACCCACCACTTCGTGACACCAACCTTAGAGATCGGTTTCGCTCGATGCACTGGCGGCGCGGGAGATTGACCGGCTTGATGTGATCTTTCCTGTTCAGCGGACCAGGATGTGGACCGCCCGGGCGGCGGCGACGGCCGCCACCAGCACCGCGTGCCGAGGTTCCGGCACGTCCAACAGGCGCTCGGCACGCAACGCCGCGAGCGGCGCCAGCCGCCGGTCGGCCAGCACCGTGTCCACCGCCCGCCGGTCCCCGCCGCAGACCAGCGCCGCGAGCGTGCCGGCCGCCGGCAACAGCAGGCGTACGGCGAGGTCGGCCGCGTCGCCCAGGGCCGCCTTCGCCTGGTTGTCGCGCCGCCTGGCGAACCGCTGCTGCGACCAGCCGCCGGCGGCGGTGCGCCCCTGCACGTACCGGGTGTCCACCTTGGAGGTCACCAGCTCGGTGCCGTCGGCCACCCCGACCGCCACCGCGCCCTTGCGGGCCAGTAGCAGGCCGAGCCGGCGGGGCGCGGCGGCCACACCGGCGAACGCCCGCAGGTCCGGCGCCGGGCGGGCGCCGGGCGGCGTGTGCAACTCGGCGGTGGCGCCGTCCGGGGCGGTGAGCAGCAGACCGTACCCCAGGGCGGTGACGGTGGGCGGGCCGTGCCGGTCGGCGAAGCCCTCGGCCCAGCGCAGGACGCGGGCCGGGTCGACCTCGACCCACCGGCCGCCCCCGGCTGCGGGTCGGCTGCTCATGACACGACGGTACGCGGTCAGCCGGACAGCAGGGTGGCCGCCGCGAGAGCGGCGATCAACGCGCTGGACACCACGCCGGTGACCAGCCGGCCGCGCGGACCGGACAGCGCCCGGCCGACCACCGAGCCACCGCCGGCCACCACCAGTTGCCAGCTCGCCGAGGCCAGGAACGCGCCGGCCACGAACGCCGCGGCGACGGCCGGATCCGGCTCGGCCGCGTCGCGGCGGCCGAGCACCAACGCGGCGAAGTAGAGCACCGTGGCCGGGTTCAGCAGGGTGAGGCCGAGCAGCGCCAGGTACGCCCGGGCCGGGGTGCGCAGGCCGCGACCCGCCGGCACGTCCGCTCCCGCCGGGCCACGCACCGCCGGGGCCCCGCCCACCGCCGGGTCGTGCCCGCCGCGCACCGCCGGGGGCTCGTCCATCGGCCGGGCTCGCCGGGTGGACCAGGCCCGCCACAGGCCGTGCGCGGCGATGCCGAGCAGGACCAACGCGGCGACCACCCGCAGCGGCCCGGCGACCGGGGCGAGGAGCCTCGCCAGCCCGGCGCCGCCGAGCGCGGCGAGCGCCGCGTAGAGCCCGTCGGCGGTCGCCACGGCCAGCGCCGCGGCGGCGCCGACCCGGAACCCGTCGCGGGCGCTCAACCCGAGGATGAGGACCGCGATCGCACCGACCGGGATCGCCACGCCGTAGCCGGCGACCAGGCCGGCGAGGAACCCGCCGGTCACGACGGCGGACGACGGGTCGAGACGGCCGGCAGGGCGCGCTGTCGACGCGCGGCCGTGGCCGCACGGACAGGAGCCTGCTTCGGGTACGCCTCGATCACCCCCTCATCCTCCGACCCGCGCCCCCGCCCCCGCCACCCGATTTCTCGGCTCGGCTCGGCTCGGCTCGGGTCGGGTCGGAGGAGATCTTGGAACGAAAAGGCCCCTATGGGGGCCGGTTTCTTCCAAGATCTACCGGCGTCCCGCTCGATGGACGCTCGATCTCATCTTCTGGTCGCTGGCGGTCCTGGACGAGCTGACCGCCGGCGCAGATCGGGCCGGAGCACTGTCGACCGTGAAGGCGGCACTGGTGGAGGTGGCGGGGCGGGGCGGGGACCAGGTGGGCGGGCAAACGACTCGGGCGCGCCACCCCGGAAGGGGTGACGCGCCCGCGAACGGTGACCGGGGAACCGGTCAGACGTTGAAGCCGAGCGAGCGGAGCTGGTCGCGCCCCTCGTCGGTGATCTTGTCGGGGCCCCACGGCGGCAGCCAGACCCAGTTGATCCGGATGTCGTTCACCAGGCCGCCGCCCGGGCCGGTGGTCAGCGCCTGCCGGGCCTGGTCCTCGATCACGTCGGTCAGCGGGCAGGCCGCCGAGGTCAGCGTCATGTCCAGCGTGGCGACGTTCTCGTCGTCCACGTGCACGCCGTACACCAGGCCCAGGTCGACCACGTTGATGCCCAGCTCGGGGTCGACGACGTCCTTCATCGCCTCCTCGATGTCGCCGACGGCGGCCTTGCCGCCGGCCGGCGTGGCCGGGCTGTCGGTCGCCACCGCGCCGGTCTCCGGCGTCGTGGTCTCGTGCTCGCTCATGCCTTCACCTCCGTCGGGCTCACGCCCACCCCGGCGCGTGCCGCAGCGTCCTTGAACGCCATCCACGACAACAGCGCGCACTTGACCCGGGCCGGGTAGCGCGCGACACCCGCGAACGCCACCCCGTCTCCGAGTACGTCCTCGTCCGGCGTGACCTGGCCACGCCCGGACATCAACTCGACGAACGCCTCGTGCACCACCGCGGCGTCGCCCGCCGCCCGGCCCCGCAGCAGCTCGTGCAGGATGCTCGCCGACGCCTGGCTGATCGAGCAGCCCATCCCGTCGTACGAGATGTCGGTGAACACGGTGCCGTCGGTGGCCACCCGCACGGTGATCTCGTCACCGCAGGTCGGGTTGACGTGGTGCGCCTCGCCGACCCGGGTGGCCGGGTCCGTCGCCTCCCGCAGGCCACGGCCCTGCGGGTGCTTGTAGTGATCCAGGATGATCTCCTGGTAGAGAGAATCAGGATTCGTCACGCGAACACCTTCCGCACCTGCTCCAGGCCCGCCACCAGGGCGTCGATCTCCGCGGTGGTGGTGTAGAGGTAGAACGACGCCCGCGTCATCGCCGGCACCCCGAAGCGGGCGCACACCGGCTTGGCGCAGTGGTGCCCCACCCGCACCTGCACGCCGAGCGAGTCGAGCACCTGCCCGACGTCGTGCGGGTGCACGTCACCGAGCGCGAACGAGATCGTCCCGCCCCGGCCGACCGGCACGGACGGGCCGAAGATCCGCAGCCCGGGCACGGTGGCGAGGGCGTCCAGCGCGTACGCCGTCAGCTCCTTCTCGTGCCACTGGATCGCCCGCATCCCGACCCCGGTCAGGTAGTCCACCGCCGCGCCGAGCGCGACCGCCTCGGCGATCGGCGGCGTGCCCGCCTCGAACCGGGCCGGCGGCGCGGCGAACGTGGTGCGCGCCATCGTCACCGTCTCGATCATCGAGCCGCCGCCCAGCACCGGAGGCATCGCGGCGAGCAGCTCGCCCCGGCCCCAGAGCACGCCGACGCCGGTCGGGCCGCACATCTTGTGCCCGGTGAAGACGATGAAGTCGGCGTCCAGGTCGACCACGTCGATCGGCTGGTGCGGCACCGACTGGGAGCAGTCGAGCAGCAGCAGCGCGCCGACCTGGCGGACCCGCTCGGTGATCCGGCCGGTGGCGTTGACCGTGCCGAGGATGTTCGACGTGTGCACCAGCGAGACGATCTTCGTGCGCTCGGTGACCAGGTCGTCCAGCCCCGACTCGTCGAGCCGGCCGCCGTCGGTGACCGGGAACCAGCGCAGCGTCGCGCCGGTGCGCTCGGCGAGCAACTGCCACGGGACGATGTTCGAGTGGTGCTCCATCTCGGAGATCACGATCTCGTCGCCGGGGCCGAGCCGGAACCGCTCGTCGCCGTCCGCGCGCAGCGACGCGTTGGAGAACGCGTACGCCACCACGTTGATCGCCTCGGTGGAGTTCTTGGTGAACACCACCTCGTCCACGCTCGGCGCGTTGACGAACGCGGCGATCTTCGCCCGTGCCCCCTCGTACGCCTCGGTCGCCTCGGTGCCCAGCGTGTGCACCGAACGCGACACGTTGGCGTTGTGCCGCGCGTAGTGCTCGGTGAGCACGTCCAGCACCTGCCGCGGCTTGTGCGAGGTGTTCGCGCTGTCCAGGTAGACCAGCGGGTGACCGTTGACCTCCCGGTCCAGGATCGGGAAGTCGGCCCGCACCGCCGCGGAGTCGAAGCGCGGCACGTCGTCGTACTGCGGCATGCCGGCCGGGATCGCGATGGAGGAGGTCATGTCAGGTCAGGCCCGCGCCGCGCCGGCCCCGGCCACGTACCGCTCGTAGCCCTCTTCCTCGAGCTTGTCGGCCAGCTCGCGGCCGCCCTGCTCGACGATCCGCCCGGCCACGAAGACGTGCACGAAGTCCGGCTTGATGTAGCGCAGGATCCGGGTGTAGTGGGTGATCAGCAGCATGCCGGTGTCGCCGGTGTCCCGGACCCGGTTGACGCCCTCGCTGACCACGCGCAGCGCGTCCACGTCCAGGCCGGAGTCGGTCTCGTCGAGGATGGCGATCTTCGGCTTGAGCAGCTCCAGCTGCACGATCTCGTGCCGCTTCTTCTCACCGCCGGAGAAGCCCTCGTTGACGTTGCGCTGGGCGAACGCCGGGTCCATCTGGAGCTTCTCCATGGCCCCGCGCAGCTCGCCGGCCCAGGTGCGCAGCTTCGGCGCCTCGCCGTCGATGGCGGTCTTGGCGGTCCGCAGGAAGTTGGCCACCGACACGCCGGGGACCTCGACCGGGTACTGCATGGCCAGGAAGAGGCCGGCGCGGGCCCGCTCGTCGACGGACATGGCGAGCACGTCCTCGCCGTCGAGGGTCACCTCGCCGCCGGTGATCTCGTACTTGGGGTGGCCGGCGATCGAGTAGGCCAGCGTCGACTTGCCGGAGCCGTTCGGGCCCATGATCGCGTGCGTCTCACCGGAGCGCACGGTCAGGTCGACCCCGTGCAGGATCGGCTTGAGCTCACCCTCGGGCAGCTTGACCGACACCTTCAGGTCGCGGATCTCCAGGGTGCTCATTATCGCGTCACTCCATTGCTCGGCGTCATGCTGACGTAGATCTCGCCGTCGCGGACTTCGACGGGGTAGACGGGTACGGGTTCGGTCGCGGGCAGCCCGGTCGGCTCGCCGGTACGCAGGTCGAAACGGGATCCGTGCAGCCAGCATTCCAGCGTGCAGCCCTCGACCTCGCCCTCGGAGAGCGCCACGGCGGCGTGCGAGCACTCGTCGCGGACGGCGTAGAACGCGTCGTCCTCGCCGTGCACGATCGCCACCTGCACGCCGTCCACGTCGGCGCTGATCGCGGCGCCCTTCGGCACGTCCTCGGTGGAACAGATCCTGATCATCAGGCGCCGGCCTTGGTCAGGCGCGCCTCGATCGCGTCACCGAGCCGCTCGCGCAGCTCCTCGACCGGGATCTTGTTGATCATCTCGGCGAAGAAGCCGCGCACCACCAGGCGACGGGCCTCACCCTCCGGGATGCCCCGGGCCATCAGGTAGAAGAGCTGCTCGTCGTCGAACCGGCCGGTCGCGCTGGCGTGCCCGGCGCCGGCGATCTCGCCGGTCTCGATCTCCAGGTTGGGCACCGAGTCGGCCCGGGCGCCGTCGCTGAGCAGCAGGTTCCGGTTGATCTCGTACGTGTCGGTGCCGGTCGCCTCGGCCCGGATCAGCACGTCGCCGACCCAGACGGTGTGCGCGTCGTCGCCCTGCAGCGCGCCGCGGTAGCCGACGTTGCTGCGGCAGTCCGGCACGGTGTGGTCGACGAGCTGCCGGTGCTCCAGGTGCTGCCCGGAGTCGGCGAAGTAGAGGCCGTACAGCTCGGCCTCGCCACCGCGCTGGGTGTATTCCACCGTGGTGTGCTGGCGGACCAGGTCGCCACCGAGGCTCACCTGCACGTGCACGACCTTGGCGTCGCGGCCCAGCTTCACCTTCAGGTGCTGCGCCTGGACCGCGTCGTCGGCCCAGTCGGCGACCGTGACCAGGGTCAGCTTCGCGCCGTCGGCCACCGTCACCTCGACGTTGTCGGCGAGCGTGGCCGAACCGACGTGCTCCAGCACCACGGTCACCTCGGCGAACCGGCCCACCTCGACGAAGGTGTGGCCGAACGCGGGCGCCCCGGCGTCCTCGCCGACCGCCCGCAGGCGCACCGGCGTCGCCACCACGGCGTCCCGGGCGACCTGCACCAGCAGCGCGCCGTCGGCCTCGCCGTGGGCCAGCGCGCTGACCCGGTCGAACGGGGTGAGCACACTGCCCACGCGCGGGTCGTCGGAGGCGATCCGGTCGACGGTGACGCCCTCGGGCAGGTCGTCGTGCTCGTGCCGGACCGTGCCGCGCGGCGACCCGGAGCCGTCACCCGTCAGGCCCCGCAGGCGCTTGAGCGGGGTGAAACGCCACTCCTCCTCCAGGCCGGTCAGGGCCGGGAAGTCGGCGACGTCGTACGAGCGGAGCGCCTGCGACTTGGTCGTGGGCGGCGCGGAAGCCTGGGTAGTCATCTCTTCCTTGGTCTGTTCAGCGACGCGGTGTCATTAGTCGGAGGGTCGGACGGGGTCCGCGCTGCCCGGCCAGACTGGTCCGGGCAGCGCGGTCACGGTCAGCCGACCGCGCCCTCCATCTGCAGCTCGATCAGGCGGTTGAGCTCCAACGCGTACTCCATCGGAAGCTCCTTGGCGATCGGCTCGATGAAGCCGCGCACGATCATCGCCATCGCCTCGTCCTCGCTCAGGCCCCGGCTCATCAGGTAGAAGAGCTGGTCGTCGCTGATCTTGGAGACGGTCGCCTCGTGCCCCATCGACACGTCGTCCTCGCGGATGTCGACGTACGGGTAGGTGTCGGAGCGGGAGATGGTGTCGACCAGCAACGCGTCGCACTTGACCGTGCTGCGGCTGCTGTGCGAGCCCTCCAGCACCTGCACCAGGCCGCGGTAGGAGGTGCGACCGCCGCCCCGGGCGATCGACTTCGACACGATGGTCGAGGAGGTGTGTGGCGCGGCGTGCACCATCTTGGCGCCGGCGTCCTGGTGCTGGCCCTCGCCGGCCATGGCCACCGAGAGCACCTCGCCCTTGGCGTGCTCGCCGGTCATGTAGACCGCCGGGTACTTCATGGTGACCTTGGAACCGATGTTGCCGTCGACCCACTCCATGGTCGCGCCCTCGTGGCAGACGGCACGCTTGGTGACCAGGTTGTAGACGTTGTTCGACCAGTTCTGGATGGTCGTGTAACGGCAGCGCGCGTTCTTCTTGACGATGATCTCCACGACCGCGCTGTGCAGCGAGTCGGAGGAGTAGAGCGGCGCGGTGCAGCCCTCGACGTAGTGCACGTACGCGCCCTCGTCGACGATGATCAGCGTGCGCTCGAACTGGCCCATGTTCTCCGTGTTGATCCGGAAGTAGGCCTGCAGCGGGATCTCCACGTGCACGCCCTTCGGCACGTAGATGAACGAGCCACCGGACCACACGGAGGTGTTCAACGCGGCGAACTTGTTGTCGCCGACCGGGATCACCGTGCCGAAGTACTCCTTGAAGATGTCCTCGTGCTCGCGCAGCGCGGTGTCGGTGTCGAGGAAGACGACGCCCTGCTCCTCGAGGTCCTCACGGATCTTGTGGTAGACGACCTCGGACTCGTACTGCGCCGCGACGCCGGCGACCAGCCGCTGCTTCTCCGCCTCCGGGATGCCCAGCCGGTCGTAGGTGTTCTTGATGTCCTCCGGCAGGTCCTCCCAGCTGGTGGCCTGCTTCTCGGTGGACCGGACGAAGTACTTGATGTTGTCGAAGTCGATCCCGGTGAGGTCGGCGCCCCAGGCCGGCATCGGCTTGCGGCCGAACAGCCGCAGGCCCTTCAGGCGCAGGTCGAGCATCCAGGCCGGCTCGTTCTTCTTGGCCGAGATGTCACGCACCACCGCCTCGTTCAGACCACGCTGGGCGGCGGCCCCGGCGACGTCGGGGTCGGCCCAGCCGTACTCGTAACGACCGAGGGCGGCGAGCTGCTCCTCCTGGGTCAGGGGCTGGACGATCTGCTCGGTCATCTATCTGTCCTCACAGTGGTGACGGTGGAACCGGACTGGGCGGGAATGTGCGTGGTGCACACGCCGTCGCCGTGCGCGATGGTGGCCAGGCGCTGCACGTGGGTGCCGACCAGGCGGGAGATCACCGCGGTCTCGGCCTCGCACAGCTGGGGAAACTCGGCGGCCACGTGCGCCACCGGGCAGTGGTGCTGGCAGAGCTGGCCGCCGGACGCGATCGTGGACGCGTTGGCAGCGTAGCCCTCGGCGGTGAGCGCCCCGGCGAGCGCCTCGGCCCGCGCGAGCGGGGCGTCGCCGGCGTCCTCCATGGCGGCCCGGCAGCGGTGCTCCAGCGCGGCGACCTGGTCGGCCGCGAACGCCGCGACCGCCTCGGCGCCGCCGGTGCGGGCGATCCACCGCAGCGCGGCGGTGGCCATGTTGTCGTAGTGGTGGGTGCCACAGCGCACCCGGGCCGCCTCGGTCAGCACGAAGACCTTGGCCGGCCGGCCCCGCCCCCGGCTGCCCCGGACCGTCTGCTCGCGGGCGACCACGTCACCGTCGGCGAGCATCGCGTCGAGGTGCCGGCGGATCGCGGCCGGGCTGAGACCGAGCGCGGAGCCGAGCTGCGCGGCGGTGGTCGCGCCCCGCTCCAGCAGAAGCTGCGTGACCCGGTCCCGGGTCGACAGGTCGGCAGGGGCCGTCGCGCCGGCGACCGTACTGGTCACCGACCCTTCGGACAGCGCTGCCGCGTTTTTCACAACGGCAACGTTACGTAATTCGCGCAGGCCCCGCAAACCCGGGGTCCGGTGATCCCGACCACCGGGTCTCCGGAGTCACCCGATCGGGATCAACTACGGTGCGTAGGATTCGCTCCGTGAAGCGTTCCGTCCGGTTCCCGGTCTCCCCCACGCTGCTGCGTCGCCTCGCGTTCACCTCGATCATCGCGAACGTGGCGATCGTGGTCACCGGCGGGGCCGTCCGGCTCACCGCCTCCGGCCTCGGCTGCCCCACCTGGCCCCGGTGCACCGACGAGTCCTACACCACCACGTCCGAGATGGGCGTGCACGGGGTGATCGAGTTCGGCAACCGGCTGCTCACCTTCGCGGTGGGGATCATCGCGCTCGCCGTGGTGCTGGCCGTGCTGGCCCAGCGCCCGCGCCGCCGGGGGCTGCTGCCGCTGGCCGTGGGCGTGCTGCTCGGCATCCCGGCGCAGGCGGTCCTCGGCGGGATCACCGTGCTCACCAACCTCAACCCGTGGGTGGTCGGGCTGCACTTCCTCGCCTCGATGGTGGTGATCGCGGTCGCGTACGCGCTGTGGCGGCGCACCGTCGAGCCGGACGGGCCGGTGACGCCGACCGTGCCGGCGCCGCTGCGTACCCTCGCCTGGATCACCACCGTGGTCGGCGCGGCGGTGCTGGTGGTCGGCACCTGGGTGACCGGCAGCGGCCCGCACGCCGGCGACCAGGGCGCGGCCCGCAACGGCCTGGACCCCGAGTCGATCTCCCAGGTGCACGCGGACGGCGTCTTCCTGCTGCTCGGCCTCTCGGTGGCGCTGTTCTTCGCGTTCCGCGCGGTCGGCGCCACGCGCGCCGCCCGGGCCGCCGCGGTGCTGCTCGCGGTCGAGCTGGGTCAGGGCCTGATCGGCTTCGTGCAGTACTTCACCCACCTGCCGGCGGCGTTGGTCGCCGCGCACATGCTCGGCTCCTGCCTGGTGCTGCTCGCCACGCTCGGCGTGCTGTGGGCCACCCGCGAGCGCCTCCCGGCCGCCCCGCCGGCCCCGGCCGCGCCGACCGCCGAGCCGGTGGGCGCCACCGCCTGAGCCGGGCGTTACCGCGCGGCGGGAGCGGGAATGCGGGCCGGACGACGGACCGTACGCCCGAGGGGAGCCGCCGGTGTCGCGCAGGGGCCTTGCCACGACCACGCCGCAGCGGCTGACGCCGGTGGCCGGCGCGCCGCTGTGGTGCGACGCCCGCGAGCACGGCCTCACCGGCGACGGCGTCACCAACGACCAGCCGGCGCTGGCCGCGCTGGTGGACCGCCTGGGCGCCGGCTATGACGCGGACGGGCGGGCCCGGGTCATCCACTGCCCGCCGGGCCTCTACTCGATCCGCGACGCCGGCACGGTCTGGCGCAGCGGCGTCTCGCTCATCGGCGCCGGCCCGGCCGCGACCCGGTTCCTGCTCAGCAACGAGGGCAACCGGGCCGACCCGGTACCGCTGGCCTACTGGACCACCGTGCAGCACGGCGCGGACCGGGACCGGCACATCGCCGACTGCACGTTCGCCGACTTCGAGATCGACGGCTCCGGCGTCGGCCAGGCCGAGTACGACTACCTGGCCAAGGGGCTCGGCCTGCAGTACGTGGTGCGGGGCGTGTTCCGCAACCTCTACATCCACCACACCGGCGCGACCGGCCTCGGCTGCGACTTCCTCCAGGACACGCTGATCGACGGCGTGGTCGTGGTGGGCTGCGGCCGACTGGACAACGGCCAGCAGATGGGCGGCGCCGGGATCGGCGTCGGCATCGGCGGCTGGGGCGACGTGGAGCGCCTCACCATCGCCAACTGCACCACCGTCGGCAACGGCACCAACGGGATCTTCCTGGAGCTGCAGAAGGACTACTGGACCCCGCCGCGCGGCATCCGCATCATCGGCTGCCACAGCCAGGCCAACCGGTTCGGCATCTCGGACTGGGGCGCGGACGGGCTGATCGTCTCCGGCTGCACCATGACCAACAACCTGGAGGCCGGCTTCGACGTGTCGGCCAACGGCACCGCCGGGGTCGCCGGGCGCGGCGGCCTGCTCACCGGCAACGTGATCGACTGCAACGTCGGCGACGGGATCAGCATGGGCAACACCCCCGGCCCGTACGCGGTGCAGGGCAACCGGATCAGCCGCAACGGCGGGTACGGCTACCACGAGCACGACCTCGGCCACGGCTACCGGGGCGCGGCGGCGGACGTGGTGATCCAGGACAACGACATCCGGGAGAACGCGCTGGACGGCATCCGGATCGACCGGCCGATGCTGGACGCGTCGATCGTGGGCAACCGGATCCGCGACAACGGGCGCCGCTCCGCCCCGGCCCACCGGGGCTCCGGCGACGCGGTGCGCTACGGCCTGCGCGAGGTCACCGACGGCGCGGCGCACTGGCCGGCCGGCGGGCACCGGGGCAAGGTCGTCCGGGTCGGCTCCCGCGACGCCGTGGTCGCGGACAACACCGACGACCGGCTCGCCCTGGCCGAGGTACGCCCGGACGGCGCCACCGCCTGGAACGAGGCGATCCCGGAGCCCGGCTCGGCGTACGAGCTGCCGGACGGGCCGGCGGCCAGCGCCGGGATCACCGTCGCGGCCCCGTTCGACTCGGCCACCGTCCGGGCCAACCGGATCTGGCACCGGGAGGCCGACACCCAGGCGTACGGGATCTGGATCACCGAGTCCGGAAGCTGCGTGTCGTGCGCGGTGGAGGACAACGACCTCGCCGGGTCGACGGCCGCGCTGCGCCTGGACACCCCGCCGATCGGCGGTCGCTGGGACCGCAACCACACCGACCGCGGCTGACACGTCTCCCCAGCCGCCCCGACGGCTCAGGCTCCGTCAGCCCGCCACGCCCGGCGACCAGCACCCAGCCAGCAGTGAGCGGCACCGTTGATGCCGTCAACTTCATGATCACCTGCTCGACTTCCGGAAGTGCGGCGGGTTGGAGCCGAGGGTCTCGATCATGGACTTGTGGTGCCATGATATGTCGCTTACGCCCTGAAATCGGAACTGCCACAACTCCAAGATCGGCGCGGCGGGTCGGCGGGCCGGGTGACAGAGCGGGCGCGCTGCGTCGCTGACTTCGTGATCGCCGGGCTCACCGCACCCGGAGAGCTGGGCAAGCAGGCGTCCACGGGGTGCGGTCCGCCCACGACGTCGACGGACGGCGGGTGGAACGCGGTGGGTGCCTGGGCGGGGCGTGAGACGTTCCATGGCGTTTCGTTCGTCGCGCCTGGTGGTGGTGCGCCTCGACCCTGGACGGGGCGGGGCGGTCAGGGGCGGCGGGGCAGGTGGGCGAGGATCGCGTCGGCGAGGCGGTCGGGGGCGCCGTCGGCGTAGCCGACGAAGAGGCTCGGCTCGGTCAGCTCCAGCTCGACCAGCACCGGCGAGCCGTCCGGGCCGGGGATCAGGTCGACCCGGGCGTAGAGCAGCCGGTCGGTCCCGCCCGGAACGGCGGCCAGCACCGTGTCGGCGACCGCCCGCTGCTCGGCGGTGGCGGCGCGGGCGTCGATCCGCTCCTCCTTGTAGAGCGCGGCCTCGCCCCGGTCCGGGCCGGTGAGCATCGGCCCCTTGCGGATCGCGTGACTGAAGACCAGGCCGTCCGGGCCGGCCAGGTAGAGCAGCGCGGTCTCGCCGGCGGTGTCCACCGCGTCGAGGTACGGCTGGACCATGGTCACCCGCCCGGCGGCACCGAGGCGTCGCGCGTGCGCCGCCGCCAGCTCCCGGTGCTCCGGGTCGGCCAGGTCGTAGCGCCCGGTGTCCTGGCTGCCGGCGCTGACCGCCGGCTTGAGCACGTGCTCGCCGGTGGCCGGCGGCGTCCAGCGCTCCCCCGGCGCGATCCAGACCGTCGGCACGGTCGGCGCCCCGGCGGCGGAGAGCTCGGCCAGGTAGCGCTTGTCGGTGTTCCAGGCGACCACGTCGGCGGGGTTGACCAGGGCCGGCACGGTGCGCGCCCAGGCGACGAACTCGTCCCGCCGCAGGGCGTAGTCCCAGGGCGAACGGAGCACCACCAGGTCGTGGCCGGACCAGTCGACGGTCGGGTCGTCCCAGATCGCGGCCTCGGCGTGGACGCCGCGGGCGGCGAGCGGGTCGAGCACGAGCCGGTCGTCGGGGTCGAGGTCGGGCAGGGCGGCACAGGTGACGAGAGCGACCCGGGGTTTCCCCCGGGTCGACTGGTGGTGGTTGGTCATGCGGTTATGTGTGTCAGCGGGCCATCGTGCGCCGGGCCATCGACCGCCACAGGTCGTTGCTCGGACGCATCTGGTCCATCAGCTCGCGCTCCCAGGCGTTCTCCACGTCGACCCCGGCCGTGGCACAGGCCTGCCGTGCGACGACGGTGTCGTCGGCGAACTGGTCCGCCCACGCTCCGTCGGAACCCACGAGGACGATCCGTGCGCCGCGCTTGCCGACGTACTCGATGACCGCCTTCGCGCCGCCGTGCCCGGCGGCGAACGACTTGATGCCCGCGACCAGGCCATTGGGGGCCTGCTCGTCGGTCTTGTCAGCCGTCAGCGTCGTATCGGAACCATCTGCCATGACGCGAAGCCTAAGCAGACTTCCACCCGGATGTGCGAGAACGATGAACTGAATGTGATGCCAATTACCCCTCCGTTTAAGGAGAACCACAGGTAATTTGCCCGGATTTATCGTTCATAACCGGGCAAACCGGGCGGCAGAGATCGTCACGCTCTGTCCGGGTTGGTCCCCTACGGTGGACCGGGAAAAAACTTCTGATGAACCGCCTCACGTGCGCGAACGAGCGCGACGGTCAGATCAGCGCGTCCAGCGCCACGGCGGCGAACAGGATGGTGAGGTAGGTGGTCGACCAGTGGAACAGCCGCATCGGCTTGACCGCCTCGCCGCGCGCCGCGCGCCGGCACAGCTTGTGCGCCTCCACCACGAAGATCCCGCCGACGACCAGCGCGGTCACCCCGTAGATCGGGCTCATCCCGAGCGGCCAGACCGCCAGCGACGACAGCAGCGTCAGCCAGGAGAACCCGATGATCTCGGCGTTGACCCGCCGGACCGAGGCCACCACCGGCAGCATCGGAATGCCGGCCCGGGCGTAGTCGTCCTTGTACTTGATGGCCAGCGCGTAGAAGTGCGGCATCTGCCAGAAGAAGACCACCGCGAACAGGCCCCAGGCGGCCGGCGACAGCGAGCCGGTGACCGCGGCCCAGCCGATCAGCACCGGCGCGGCCCCGCAGACGCCGCCCCAGAACGTGTTGGCGGCCGTGGTCCGCTTCAGCCAGAGCGTGTAGACCAGGTCGTAGTAGGCGATCGCGGCCAGCGTCAGGCCGGCCGCCAGCCAGTTGGTGGTGGCCGCCATCAGCGCCACCGACACCGCCGCCAGCACCAGCCCGAAGACCAGGGCGTTGCGCGGCGACACGGTGTGCGCCGGCAGCGGACGACGCTTGGTGCGCCGCATCAACTGGTCGATGTCGCGGTCGATGTAGCAGTTGAGGACGCTCGCCGCGCCGGCCGCGAGCGAACCGCCGACCAGCACCACGGCCACCAGCCACAGCGACGGCATGCCGCCGTCCGCGAGCATCATCGCCGGCACGGTGGTGACCAGCAGCAGCTCGACGATCCGTGGCTTGGTCAGCGCGACGTACGCGGCCACGACGGCCCGCACGTCCCGCCGGCCGGTCGCCGGCGCCTCCGCCACCGTGCCCACCGGTGACGACCCGGCAGGGTTGCTGACCGGGCGCTCGGTGATCATGCTCACGGATTGCCACCTTCCGGCTTCGGCAGGGGAGGTCGTCGGCCCGGACCCGAGCCGGGTCCACACACCGCCCCACACACTACGCGTCGTCGTTTTGGCTGCCCCGCAGACCCGGCAACGGTGCGGGCCGTCACACCGGGGGTTGAACGTCCGGCCGGGACGCAAACGTACAAGTCAGCATGCCGAGATCCCCGGGCGGACGTTTAGCGGCGCTCGATAGGGTCATCAGTGAGGGTTCCGCCCATCTGCCGAGGAGCACATCAACGTGGCTGCGAAACGACCCGAGCTTCCCGCTCTCAACTGGTCCGACCTCGACCGCAGGGCCGTCGACACGGTCCGCGTGCTGGCCATGGACGCCGTGGAGAAATCCGGCAACGGCCACCCGGGCACGGCGATGAGCCTCGCCCCGGCGGCCTACCTCCTGTTCAACCGGGTCATGCGGCACAACCCGACCGACCCGAACTGGCCCGGCCGGGACCGGTTCGTGCTGTCCGCCGGGCACTCCAGCCTGACCCTCTACATCCAGCTCTTCCTCTCCGGCTACCCGCTGGCCCTGGACGACCTCAAGGCGCTGCGCCAGTGGGGCTCGCTCACCCCCGGCCACCCGGAACACGGCCACACCCCCGGCGTCGAGACCACCACCGGCCCGCTCGGCCAGGGCCTCGGCAACGCGGTCGGCATGGCCATGGCCGCCCGCCGCGAGCGCGGCCTGTTCGACCCCGAGCCGGACCGCGCCGACTCCCCGTTCCGGCACGACATCTGGTGCATCGCCTCCGACGGCGACATCGAGGAGGGCATCACCCACGAGGTGAGCGCGCTCGCCGGCCACCAACAGCTCGGCAACCTCTGCGTGATCTACGACGACAACGAGATCTCGATCGAGGACGACACCCGGATCGCCAAGAGCGAGGACGTGGCGGCCCGCTACGAGGCGTACGGCTGGCACGTGCAGACCGTCGACTGGCGCACCGGCGACGCCGACCAGGGCGACTACCACGAGGACGTGGAGGCGCTCTACCAGGCGCTGCTGGCCGCCCGGGCGGAGACCGACCGGCCGTCGTTCGTCGCGCTGCGCACCATCATCGGCTGGCCCGCGCCGAACAAGCAGAACACCGGCAAGATCCACGGCTCGGCGCTCGGCGCGGACGAGGTCAAGGCCACCAAGGAGATCCTCGGCTTCGACCCGCAGCGCACCTTCGAGGTCGACGAGGAGGTGCTCAAGCACGCCCGCCAGGTGGTCGAGCGCGGCACCGAGGCGCAGGCCGAGTGGAACAAGGGGTTCGACGCCTGGGCGCAGGCCAACCCGGAGCGCAAGGCGCTGTGGGACCGGATGGCCACGCGTACCCTGCCGACCGGCTGGACCGACGCGTTGCCGACCTTCCCGGCGGACGCCAAGGGCGTCGCCACCCGGGCCGCCTCCGGCAAGGTCCTGGAGGCGCTCGCCCCGGTGCTGCCCGAGCTGTGGGGCGGCTCGGCCGACCTGGCCGAGAGCAACAACACCACCATGAAGGGCGAGCCGTCCTTCGTCCCCGCCGGGCACGCCACCAAGGACTTCCCGGGCGACGAGTACGGCCGCACGCTGCACTTCGGCATCCGCGAGCACGGCATGGGCTCGATCCTCAACGGCATCGCCCTGCACGGCGGCACCCGCCCCTACGGCGGCACGTTCCTGGTGTTCAGCGACTACATGCGTCCGTCGGTGCGGCTCGCCGCGCTGATGAAGCTGCCGGTGACCTACGTCTGGACGCACGACTCGATCGGCCTCGGCGAGGACGGCCCCACCCACCAGCCGATCGAGCACCTGACCGCGCTGCGGGCCATCCCCGGCCTGGACGTGGTCCGCCCGGCCGACGCCAACGAGACCGCCTGGGCCTGGCGGCAGGCGCTGGAGCACACCGACCGGCCGACCGCGCTGGCGCTGAGCCGGCAGGCGCTGCCGACGGTCGACCGCGCCGAGTTCGGTTCCGCCGAGGGCACCGCCAAGGGCGGGTACGTGCTGGCCGAGGCGTCCACCGGCAAGCCGCAGGTGATCATCGTCGGCACCGGCTCCGAGGTGCAGCTCTGCCTCACCGCCCGGGAGCGGCTGGAGGCCGACGGCACCCCCACCCGGGTGGTGTCCATGCCGTGCCAGGAATGGTTCTTCGCGCAGGACGAGGCGTACCGGGAGTCGGTGCTGCCGCGCGGGGTAAAGGCACGGGTGAGCGTGGAGGCGGGCATCGCGATGTCCTGGCGGGCGATCGTCGGCGACAGCGGCGAGTGCGTGAGCATCGAGCACTACGGCGCGAGCGCGCCCTACACCGTGCTCTTCGAGCAGTTCGGGTTCACCCCCGACCGGATCGTGGCCGCCGCGCACGCGGCGCTGACCCGGGTGGGCGACATCACCGGTTTCACGACCGGCAACTGAGGGGAGCGTGGACGGCATGACGGACAGGCTGAAAGAGCTCCAGAACGCCGGGGTGGCGATCTGGCTCGACGATCTTTCCCGGGTACGACTGACCTCCGGCGGGCTGGACAAGCTGCGCCGGGAGAGCCACGTGGCCGGGGTGACCACCAACCCGACGATCTTCGCCAAGGCGCTGAGCGACGCCGACGAGTACGACTGGCAGCTCCGTGACCTCGCCACCCGCGACGTGGACGTCGAGGAGGCGGTCCGCATGCTCACCACGTACGACGTGCGGTGGGCCTGCGACGTGATGCGCCCCTCCTACGACGCCAGCGACGGCGTCGACGGCCGGGTCTCGATCGAGGTGGACCCCCGCTCGGCGCACGACGCGGACAAGACCGCCGCCGAGGCCAAGGCGCTGTGGTGGCTGGTCGACCGGCCGAACCTCTTCATCAAGATCCCGGCGACCGAGGAGGGCCTGCCGGCGATCACCAAGACGCTGGCCGAGGGGATCAGCGTGAACGTCACGCTGATCTTCGGCCTGGACCGCTACTCGCAGGTGATGGAGGCGTTCCTCGCCGGCCTGGAGCAGGCGAAGGCCAACGGCCACGACCTGTCCAAGATCGGCTCGGTGGCCTCGTTCTTCGTCTCCCGGGTCGACACCGAGGTGGACAAGCGGCTGGAGAAGATCGGCTCCGACCAGGCCAAGGCGCTGCGCGGCAAGGCCGCCGTCGCCAACGCCCGGCTGGCCTACGAGCGCTACGGCGAGGTGTTCTCCTCCGACCGGTGGCAGAAGCTCGCCGACGCCGGCGCCCACCCGCAGCGGCCGCTGTGGGCCTCCACCTCGACGAAGAACCCCGACTACCGGGACGTCATCTACGTCGAGGAGCTGATCGCCCCCGGCACGGTCAACACCATGCCGGAGCCGGTCGTGCACGCCTACGCGGAGCACGGCGAGACGCAGGCCGACACGATCACCGGCGCGTACGACGACGCGCGGCAGGCCTTCGCCGACCTGGAGTCGGTCGGGGTGGACCTGGCCGACGTGATCGCCACCCTGGAGCGCGAGGGCGTGGAGAAGTTCGAGGCGAGCTGGCTGGAGCTGCTGGAGGGAGTCAAGAAGTCCCTCGCCGAGGCGGCCAAGGGCGCGGGCAGCCCGCACCGGGCCGCCGAGGGCAACGCCCGCAACGCCCAGCAGGCCGGCGGGAACGCGTGACCGACGGCGTGCGACGCGTCCCGGGGCAGCGCCCCGGGGCGCGTTCCGCCGTACCGTGGACCCGGTGAGGTGAAGCACATGAGCGACCTGCTGGCCGGGCCGGCGGACGTCGCCGCCGGCCTGGCCGTGCACGGCGCGGGCGCGGTGGACGTGTCCGCGCGCGCCGCGCTGGTCGCCTCGCACGTCCCCGCGCGGCTGGCCGCCCAGGACCCGACCCTCTGGGGGCCGGCGGCCGAGGCGACCGCCCGCGACCGGCTGGGCTGGGTGGACACCCACTGCCGCAGCCGGGACCTGCTCCCCCAGCTCGCCGAGCTGACCGCCGAACTGGGCGACCTGGACCACGTGGTGCTCGCCGGCGACGGCGACGTCACGCTGGCCGCCCGGGTGATCGCCGAATGCCTGGGCCGGCCGCTGACCGTGCTCGACACCGCCGATCCCGGCCCGGCCCGCGCGGCCCTGGCGGACCGTCCGGCGCGCACGGTGCTGGTGCTCGCCGGGCGAGCCGGCCCCGACCCGACCACCGACGCGCACCTGCGGGTCTGGCGGGAGGCCTGGCACGACGCCGGGCCGGAGGCGGACCGGCACGTCGTGGTGGTCACCCCGCCCGGCTCGGCGCTGGCGGCGCTCGCCGACGAGCTGGGCGCGGTGCTGATCCCGGCCGATGAGGAGGTGGCCGGGCCCTGGTCCGCGCTCTCCGCGTACGGCCTGGTGCCGGCGGCGCTCGCCGGCGCACCGGTCACCGAACTGCTGGACGAGGCCGCGGCACTCGCCGGCGCGCTGGAGCGGGACCGGGACAATCCGGCTCTCGCGCTCGGCGCGGCCCTGGGCGCGGCGGCTGCCGGCGGGCGGAACACCGTCGCGTTGGCGCCCGACGGCACCGGCCTCGACGGGCTGCGGCACTGGGTCGGCGCGCTGCTCACCGCCGCCGGCGGCGGGCGGGTGCTGCCGATCGCGGCGGAGTCCCCCGACGCGCCCGGCGCCACCGGCCCGGACGTGCTGACGGTCGGGATCGGCGGCGCGCTCGGCCCGGGGATGGCGCCCGGCGTGGCCGCCGACGTGGCGGTCAACGGCCCGCTCGGCGCGCAGTTCCTCACCTGGGCACACGCCGCCGCGATCGCCGCGGTGCCGCTGGGGGTGGACCCGTTCGCGGAGCCGGCGGCCCGCACCGACGACGACACCCCGGGCGGGTCGCCCTCGTCGGTCGACGGCGCGGTCGAGGTGTACGCCCCGGCCGGCGCCCCGACCGACCTGGCCGGCGCGCTGCGCTGGATCATCGACGGGCTGGCCCCGGACGAGCACCTCGCCGTGACCGCCCACCTCGACCCGCGGGCCGACGCGGCGGTGGCCGGGCTGCGCCCGCTGCTGGCCCGCACCACCGGGCGGCCGGTGACCTTCGGCTGGGGCCCCCGCCACCCGAGCCACTCCGACGGGTGCGCCCGGCACCTCCAGATCACCGGTGCGGTCACCGATGATCTGCCGGTGCCCGGCCGCCCGTACACCTTCGCGGAACTCCAGGCGGCCCAGGCCGCCAGCGACCGGCGGGCCCTGGCCGGCCGGGAGCGACCGGTGCTGCGACTGCACCTGACCGAGCGGGCGGCGGGCGCCGCCCAACTGCTGGATACGGCCGGACGGACACCTACGTGACGATCAACGATCTGGAATCAGTGGACCGAGATGCAGGAGGAGGTGGCCCGGTGAACCCGCTGCGCGACCCGCAGGACCGGCGGCTGCCGCGGATCCCCGAACCGTGCGCCTTGGTGATCTTCGGCGTCACCGGGGACCTGGCCCGCAAGAAGTTGCTGCCGGCGGTCTACGACCTGGCCAACCGGGGGCTCCTGCCGCCCGGCTTCGTGGTCCTCGGCTTCGCCCGCCGCGACTGGGGCGACGGTGACTTCGAGTCGCTGGCCCACGACGCGGCCAAGAAGCACGCCCGCACCCCGTGGCGGGAGGAGGTCTGGGCCCGGCTCGTCGGCAACATCAAGTTCGTCGGCGGCTCGTTCGACGACGACGCCGCCTTCGACCATCTCGCCACCACGCTCGACGACCTGCGCGACACGCACGGCATCGCCGGCAACGCCGCGTTCTACTTCTCCATCCCCCCGGCGGCGTTCCCGGTGGTGCTCAAGCAGCTCGCCCGCACCGGCATGGCGGACAACGACAAGTCCGGCGGCTGGCGGCGGGTGGTGGTGGAGAAGCCGTTCGGCAACGACCTGCCCTCGGCCAAGGCGCTCAACGACCTGGTCGACGACGTCTTCACCCGGCAGGACGTCTTCCGGATCGACCACTACCTGGGCAAGGAGACGGTCCAGAACATCCTGGCGCTGCGGTTCGCCAACAACCTGTTCGAGCCGCTGTGGAACTCCAAGTACGTCGACTCGGTCCAGATCACCATGGCCGAGGACGTCGGCATCGGCACCCGGGCCGCCTTCTACGACTCGGTCGGCACCGCCCGCGACGTGCTGCAGAACCACCTGCTCCAGTTGCTCGCCCTGGTGGCGATGGAGGAGCCGACCAGCTTCGACGCCGACGAGATCCGGGCCGAGAAGCTCAAGGTGCTCAAGGCGATCGCGGTGCCCCGCGACGTCTCCCGGGACACCGTGCGCGGCCAGTACCTGCCCGGCTGGGTGGGCGGCGAGCGCGCCAAGGGCTACCTGGAGGAGGAGGACGTCCCGGCGGACTCCACCACCGAGACGTACGTGGCGGTGAAGCTGGCCATCCAGAACCGCCGCTGGGCCGGGGTGCCGTTCTACATCCGGGCCGGCAAGCGGCTGCCCCGGCGGGTCACCGAGGTGGCCATCATGTTCAAGAAGGCGCCGCACCTGCCGTTCAACCCGGCCGACATGGAGTCGCTCGGCTCCAACCAGCTCGTCATCCGGGTCCAGCCGGACGAGGGCGTGGTGCTGAAGTTCGGCTCCAAGGTGCCGGGTACCACCATGGAGGTCCGCGACATCGCGATGGACTTCCAGTACGGCGAGGCGTTCACCGAGTCCAGCCCGGAGGCGTACGAGCGGCTGGTGCTTGACGTGCTCATCGGCGACCGGACGCTGTTCCCGGACGCCGCCGAGGTGGAGCAGAGCTGGCAGGTGGTCGACCCGCTGGAGCACGCCTGGGAGGGCACGAAGCCGGAGCCGTACCGGGCCGGCGAGTGGGGCCCCCGCGCCGCCGACGAGATGCTGGCCCACGAGGGCCGGGCTTGGAGAAGAGCATGATCGGGCTGTGGGACACCACCGGCAACGAGGTGGTCAAGGCGCTGGCCGCCGAGCGGCGCAGCGCGGGCGGGGTGGCCAGCGGCATGGCGCTCACCCTGATCGTCGTGGTGGACGAGAAGCGGGTCCGCGAGGCCGAGGCGGCGGCCACCATCGCCGCCGCCGCGCACCCGTGCCGGCTGCTCGTGGTGGTCCGCTCCGACATCGAGCGGGACCGCAACCGGCTGGACGCGGAGATCGTCGTGGGTGGCCGGCTCGGCCCGTGCGAGGCGGTGGTCACCCGGATGTACGGCCGGCTGGCGCTGCACGCCGAGTCCGTGGTGATGCCGCTGCTGGTGCCGGACGTGCCGGTGGTGACCTGGTGGCACGGTGAGCCGCCGGCCGAGATCGCGACCGACTTCCTCGGCGTGGTGGCCGACCGGCGGATCACCGACGCGGCGCAGGCCGCCGACCCGATCGCCGCGCTGCGGGAGCGGGCCTGCGACTACGCGCCGGGCGACACCGACCTGGCCTGGACCCGGATCACCCCGTGGCGCACGCTCGTCGCCGGCGCGTTCGACACCACCCAGGCCCGGGTCACCGAGGCGACCGTGGTCGCGCCGCGCACCGACCCGACGGCGGCGCTGATGTGCGGTTGGCTGAGCGCCCGGCTCGGCATCCAGCCGTCCTGGGAGCACACCGACGAGTTCCCGCGCATGCGCGAGGTGCAGTTGCGCTGCGCCAACGGCGACGAGCTGACGCTGACCCGCGACGACAGCATCGCCGTGTTCCGGCGTACCGGGCAGGAGGACCGGACGCTGCCGCTGGTCCGCCGGCCGCTCGGCGACGAGCTGGCCGAGGAGCTGCGCCGCCTCGACGCCGACCAGGTCTACGCCGAGGCGCTCGGCGCGACGGCCGGGCTGACCGGCCTGGACCAGCGTGCGCCGCAGCGGGTGCACGTGTGGAAGGATCCGGCGACCGCCCAGCGGGCCGAGGCCGGCGTGACCGCGCACGCGGGCGCGACAGCCAACGAGTGACCGCCCGGACCGGGCGGTCGGACGCACAGAGACACGAGGCACGACGGATGACTGAGGCGAGTGTCGCCGTACACGCCGACCCCGACCTGCTGGCGCAGGCGGTGGCGGCCCGGCTGGTGGTGAAGCTGCTCGACGCGCAGGCCGAACGCGGTCAGGCGTCGGTAGTGCTGACCGGTGGGCGGATCGCCGCGGCGGTCCACCGGGCGGTCGGCCAGTTGCCCGCCCGGGACGCAGTGGACTGGTCCCGGGTCGACGTCTGGTGGGGCGACGAGCGCTTCCTGCCGGCCGGCGACCCGGAGCGCAACGAGACCCAGGCCCGGGCGGCGCTGCTGGACGCGGTGCCGCTGGACCCGGCCCGGGTGCACCCGATGCCGGCCTCCGACGGCCCGGCCGGCGACGACCCGGAGGCGGCCGCCGCCGCGTACGCGCGGGAGCTGGCCGCCGCCGCCCGGCCGGGCACCGCGGCGCTGCCCCACTTCGACGTGCTGATGCTCGGCGTCGGTGAGGACGGGCACGTGGCGTCGGTGTTCCCGGAGCACCCGGTGCACCACGACAGCCGGCCGGTGAGCGCGGTGCGGGGCAGCCCGAAGCCGCCGCCGGTGCGCACCACGCTGACCCTGCCGACGATCAACACGGCCGAGGAGGTGTGGCTGGTCGCCGCCGGGGCGGACAAGGCCCGGGCGGTGGGCATGGCGCTGGCCGGCGCCGGGCCGGTGCAGCTTCCGGCGGCCGGGGTGCGGGGCGTGTCGCGCACCCTCTGGCTGCTGGACCGCGCCGCCGCGGCGAACGTCCCACCGCGCTCGCGCAGCCTGAGGTGAAAGGAGGGGCCCCCGCTTAACGCCTGCGGTATGGGCGGGGCCCCTTCCTAACGCCCCTCAGGCGCGACCTCGGCGCCGGCGCAACGCCGCCAGGGCCTCGGCGAGCAGCGCCTCACCCTCCTCCGGCGTGCGCCGCTCCTGCACGTACGCCAAATGGGTCTTGTAGGGCTCGGCCCGCTGCCGGCCCGGCGGGTTGCCCGGCTCGGGGCCGGCCGGTTCCCCGCAGCGGGGGCAGTCCCACGACGCCGGGGTCTCCGCCTCGGCGGCGATCAGGAACTCGACCCGGTGCTCGTGGCGGCACCAGTAGACGACCGGGCGGCGCGGCGCCGGCTCGGTGCGCTGGTCGAAACGCTCGGGGGCGGACCCGATCCGGGTGCCGCGGATGACGTTGTTGCTGGGCACGGTTGCTCGCTCCCTGTCGTCGGAGGGGACCGCCGCCGGAAGGGGTCGGCGACGGGCGACGGGCGGAGAAACAAAACTGCGCGCGGTCCGTAACGGACCGCGCGCAGATTGTACGCTTCTTCGGCGCTCGCTCAGGTGCCGCTGCTCATCTGCAGCCGGAGCCAGAGCCCCAGCCCGACGATGCACGCGAACCAGACGATCCCCACCAGAACGGTGTAGCGGTCGAGATTCTTCTCGGCCACCGAGGAACCGGCCAGGCTGGAGCTGACGCCGCCGCCGAACATGCTCGACAAGCCGCCGCCCTTACCGCGGTGCAGGAGGATCAGCAGGACGAGCAGCACGCTGGTGATGACCAGCAACGTGATCATCGTGTAGGCGAACCAGATCGGCATGGCGGGGGTCAGTCCTCTCGTTACGATCACTGCCCGGACCTGTCGGGCACGGCGGCACCGACCGTTGGACGGGCAGCGTCAAGGATAGCGAGCGATCAGCGGGCCGTGTGCTCCGGGAACCGACAGATCTGCGCGAACTCCTCCGCGTCCAGGCTCGCGCCCCCGACCAGCGCCCCGTCCACGTCCGGCTGGGCCATGATCGCGGCGACGTTCGACGCCTTGACCGACCCGCCGTAGAGGATCCGGACCTGCCCGGCGGTGGTCTCGTCGAAGGTCTCCACGAGCCGCTTGCGCACCTCGCCGCAGACCTCCTGCGCGTCCTCCGGGGTCGCCGTCTTGCCGGTGCCGATCGCCCAGACCGGCTCGTACGCCACGACGACCTTGGTGACCTGCTCGGCGGTGAGGCCCTTCAGCGCGCCGTCGAGCTGGTCGCAGCAGTGCGGAACCTGCTTGAGCTGCTCGCGGATCTCCAGGCCCTCACCGATGCAGAGGATCGGGGTGAGCCCGTTCGCCAGCGCCGCCGCCACCTTCGCGTTGACCAGCGCGTCGTCCTCGTGGTGGTACTGCCGGCGCTCGGAGTGGCCGACCACCACGTAGCCGCAGCCCAGCTTCGCCAGCATCGGCCCGGCGATGTCACCGGTGTAGGCCCCGGACGGGAACGGCGACAGGTCCTGCGCGCCGTAGCCGATCAGCAGCTTGTCGCCGTCCACCGCGGTCTGCACCGTCCGCAGGTCGGTGAAGGGCGGCAGCACCACGCACTCGACGTCGGTGAGCTGCTTCTCGTTGAGGCTCGCCGCCAGCTTCTGCACCAGCAGGTTGGCCTCGAGGTGGTTCAAATTCATCTTCCAGTTGCCGGCCATCAGCGGCCGGCGGGTGGTGCTCGCCATTCAGTTCTCCAGAGCCGCGATGCCGGGGAGGGTCTTGCCCTCCAGGTATTCGAGAGACGCGCCACCACCGGTGGAGATGTGCCCGAACGAGGACTCGTCCAGACCCAGCGCCCGCACCGCCGCCGCCGAGTCACCGCCGCCGACCACGCTGAACGCGTCGGCCTTGGTGATCGCCTCGGCCACCCCGCGCGTGCCGTTGGCGAACGCGGCCATCTCGAACACGCCCATCGGGCCGTTCCAGAAGATCGTCTTCGCCTGGGACAGCACGGCGGCGAAACCGGCCACCGTCTCCGGCCCGATGTCCAGGCCCAACCGGTGGCTGGGGATGCCGTCGGCCGGCATCGTGTCGTGCGCGGCGTCCGGGGCGAACGCGTCCGCGGCCACCACGTCGACCGGGAGCATGATCTTGCCGGGCGCGCGTTCCAGCAGGTTGCGGCAGGTCTCGACCATCTCCTCCTCCAGCAGCGAGGTGCCCACCTCGTGGCCCTGGGCCTTGAGGAAGGTGAAGCACATCCCGCCGCCGATGAGCAGCCGGTCGACCGTGGGCAGCAGCGCCTCGATCACGGCCAGCTTGTCGGAGACCTTCGAACCGCCCAGCACCACCACGTACGGCCGCTCGGGCGCGCCGGTCAGCTTGCTGAGCACCTCGACCTCGCGCAGCACCAGCCGGCCGGCGACGTGCGGCAGGCGCGCCGGCACGTCGTGCACGCTGGCGTGCCTGCGGTGCACCGCGCCGAACGCGTCGTCGACGTACGCGTCGCCGAGACCCGCGAGCTGATCGGCGAAGGCGCCCCGCTCGGCGTCGTCCTTGCTGGTCTCCCCCTTGTTGAACCGGAGGTTCTCCAGCAGCGCGACCTGGCCGTCGGCCAGCTCGGCCACGGTGGACCGCGCCGAGTCGCCGACGGTGTCCTCGGCGAAGTGCACCGGGGCGTCGAGCAGCTCACCGAGCCGCCCGGCGACCGGGCGGAGGCTGAACTGCGGGTCCGGCGCGCCCTTCGGGCGGCCCAGGTGCGAGCAGACGACCACCTTCGCGCCGGCCTGCACCAGCGCGCTCAGCGTCGGCAGCACCGCCCGGATCCGGCCGTCGTCGGTGATGTCACCGGTCTGCTTGTCGAGCGGGACGTTCAGGTCGGCGCGCACCAGCACGCGCCGACCCGACACCCCCTCGGCGAGCAGGTCGTCGAGGTCGCGGATGCTCACAGCGACGAACCGACCAGCTTGACCAGGTCCACCAGGCGGTTGGAGTAGCCCCACTCGTTGTCGTACCAGCCGACGACCTTGACCTGGTTGCCGATCACCTTGGTCAGCGGCGCGTCGAAGATGCACGACGCCGGGTCGGTGACGATGTCGGCGGACACGATCGGGTCCTCGTTGTAGACCAGGACGCCCTTGAGCGGGCCCTCCGCGGCGGCCTTGATCGCGGCGTTGACCTCGTCCACGGTGGTCTCCCGGCCGACCTCGACGGTCAGGTCGGTGGCCGAGCCGGTCGGGATCGGCACCCGCAGCGCGTAGCCGTCCAGCTTGCCCTTCAGCTCCGGCAGCACCAGGCCGATCGCCTTCGCGGCGCCGGTCGAGGTCGGCACGATGTTGAGCGCGGCGGCCCGGGCCCGACGCAGATCCTTGTGCGGCGCGTCCTGCAGGTTCTGGTCCTGCGTGTACGCGTGGATGGTGGTCATCAGACCCTTGGTGATGCCGAACGTGTCCTGCAGGACCTTCGCCATCGGCGCGAGGCAGTTGGTGGTGCAGGACGCGTTCGAGATGATGTTGTGCTTGGCCGGGTCGTACTGGTCCTGGTTGACGCCCATGACCACGGTGACGTCCTCGTTCTTCGCCGGCGCGGAGATGATGACCTTTTTGGCCCCGCCGTCGATGTGCGCCTTCGCCTTGGTGGCGTCGGTGAAGAACCCGGTGGACTCGATGACGACGTCCACGCCGACCTCGCTCCACGGCAGCTTGCCGGGGTCCTTCTCCTCGAACACCTTGATGGCCTTGCCACCCACGGTGATCTCGTCGGCGCTGGCCTTCACCTCGTGCGGGAGGCGACCCAGGATGCTGTCGTACTTGACAAGGTGGGCGAGCGTCGCGTTGTCGGTCAGGTCGTTGACCGCCACGATCTCGATGTCCGCGCCGGACGCCAGCACTGCCCGGAAGAAGTTACGGCCGATACGGCCGAAGCCGTTGATGCCAACCCGGATGGTCACAGGTCCCATCTCCTCGCGTTCTGGTCCGCCGGCGTCAGACCACGGCCGGCGGAGGTGTGTGCGCCGACCGTTGGAGCCGGCCGTTGACGATGTCATCTCGGCCACCCCGCCGCGGTCCATGGAGACCTGACCGCCCGAGGCGGTGAGTACGGCGAGGAATGCCTGTGCCGGCCCCCTTGCCGTACGCAGCGACCCTATCCGAGCGCGTGGCGGCCCGCTGCGCCGGGTGGTGATCCCGGTCGCGCGACGTCGCCCCCTGCGTCCTATCAGACCACGAGCATGTCCGGCGTGACGGCCGCTTCGGTATCCGGGATGCCGAGGTCACGGGCCCGCTTGTCGGCCAACGCCAGCAGCCGGCGGATCCGGCCGGCGATGGCGTCCTTGGTCAGCGGCGGCTCGGCGAGCGCGCCCAGCTCCTCCAGCGACGCCTGGCGGTGCTCCAGCCGCAGCCGGCCGGCCGACGTCAGATGGTTGGGCGCGTCGTCGGCGAGGATCTCCAGCGCCCGGGTCACCCGGGCGGCGGCGGCCACCGCCGCGCGCGCCGAGCGGCGCAGGTTCGCGTCGTCGAAGTTGGCCAGCCGGTTGGCGGTCGCGCGCACCTCCCGGCGGACCCGACGCTCCTCCCAGGCCAGCACGCTGGAGTGCGCGCCGATGCGGGTGAGCAGCGCGGCGATCGCGTCGCCGTCCTTCACCACCACCCGGTCCACGCCACGCACCTCACGGTTCTTGGCGGTGATGCCGATCCGGCGGGCGGCGCCGACCAGCGCGAGCGCCGACTCCGGCCCCGGGCAGGTGATCTCCAGCGCGCTGGAGCGGCCCGGCTCGGTCAGCGAGCCGTGCGCCATGAACGCGCCGCGCCAGGCGGAGACCGCGCAGCAGACGTTGGCGGCCACCACGTGCGGCGGCAGGCCCCGCACCGGACGGCCCCGCACGTCCAGCAGGCCGGTCTGCCGGGCCAGCGCCTCACCGTCCTTGACCACCCGCACGATGAAGTGGCTGCCCTTGCGCAGGCCGCCCGAGGCGAGCACGTGGATCTCGCTCGGGTAGCCGTAGACCTCGGCGATCTCCCGCCGCAGCCGGCGGGCCACCGCGCCGGTGTCCAGCTCCGCCTCGACCACCACGCGACCCGACACGATGTGCAGGCCGCCGGCGAAGCGCAGCAGGGCGGCCATCTCCGCCCGGCGGCAGCAGGGCTTGGGCACGTCGACCCGACTCAGCTCGTCCTTGACCGCAGCCGTCATCGCCATTCCAGCGCCCCCTCACGGACCAGTACCGGCGTGTCGCCGGTGATTACGTACGTGTCTAACGATCGGCGCCCAGGACAGGCACCAGTGCGGCGCCCAGTGCGGCCGGATCATGACAGGGCGTGCCGTCGGTGACGGCGACGGGGGCGAGGACCAGCCGGGCACCCAGCGATTCTGCCGCACGTTCGACCGGTGCGGGGTCACCCACCGCCGTGGAGTCGGCCAGCACCATGTCCACTTTCAGCTCGGGCAGATAGCGCCGCAGGGTGTCCAGATGGTCGGGCAGGGACAGCCCGGACGTCTCCTTCTCCGCCACCAGGTTCAGCGTCACCAGCCGCCGCGCCGGGCTGGACACGATCGCGTCGGCCAGGCCGGGCACCAGCAGGTGCGGCAGCACGCTGGTGTACCAACTGCCCGGCCCGAAGATCAGCCAGTCGGCGGCGCGTACCGCGGTCACCGCCTCGGCGCACGCGGCCGGCGCGGCCGGGGTCAGCCGCAGCGACTCCACCGTGCCCGTGGTGATCGCCACCTGGTGCTGGCCGCGCAGCGTGCGCACCTCGTCCGGGTGGGCCGGGTCGACGCCGCGCACCCGCGCCTCGATGCCCACCGGCTGGCGGGACATCGGCAGCACCCGGCCGACCGCGCCGAGCATCGCCCCGGCGTGGTCGAGCGCGGCCACCGGGTCGCCGAGCAGCTCGGTCAGCCCGTGCAGCAGCAGGTTGCCCACCGCGTGCCCGACGAGCGGGTCACCCACGCCGCCCTCCGGCGCGGGCGCGGCGGCGGCGAACCGGTGCTGGAACAACGCCGCGCTGCGCCTCGTCGCCGGGTGGTCACCCGAGAGCGCGACCAACGCCTGCCGCAGGTCACCCGGGGGCAGGCCGCCGCGCTCGGCGCGCAGCCGGCCGCTGGAGCCGCCGTCGTCGCCGACCGTGACCACCGCGGTGATGTCCAGGTCCAGTCCGGGTACGCAGTGCCGCAGCGCCCGCAGCGACGCCGAGAGGCCGTGCCCGCCGCCGAACGCGACCACCCTGATGGGGGTCACTCCCGCCCCAGGTCCCGGTGCTGCGGATTGGCGGCGATGCCGGAGGCGCGCAGCCGGACGGCCAACTCCTCGGCGATCGCGACACTGCGGTGCTTGCCGCCGGTGCAGCCGACCGCCACGGTCAGGTAGCGCTTGCCCTCCCGCGCGAAGCCGGTGGTGGTGGCGTTGACCAGGTCGGCGTAGCCGGCGACGAACGCGTCGGCGCCCTCCTGCCCCAGCACGTACGCGCTGACCGCCTCCTCCCGGCCGGTGTGCTCCCGCAGCTCCGGCACCCAGTACGGGTTGGGCAGGAACCGGGCGTCCATCACGAAGTCGGCGTCCGGCGGGAGGCCGTACTTGAAGCCGAACGACAGCACGGTGATCCGCAGCCGGCGGGCGTCCTCGCCGCCGAACAGCTCCTCGACCCGGCGGCGGAGCTGGTTGACGTTCAGGTGGCTGGTGTCGATGATCACGTCGGCCTGGTCGCGGGCCTCCTCCAGCAGCGCCCGCTCCACCGCGATGCCGTCGGCCAGCCGCCCGTCGCCCTGCAACGGGTGCGAGCGGCGCACGCTCTCGAAGCGGCGGATCAGCACCTCGTCGTCGGCGTCGACGAAGACGACCCGGGGCGAGAAGCCGCGCTCGCGCAGCTCCCGGATCGCGCCGGCCAGGTCGGTGGAGAAGGCGCGCGAGCGCACGTCCAGCACCATCGCCGTACGCCGGGCCGCCCCGCCGGCCTTGAACGCCAGCTCGGCCATGTCCAGCATGAGCGCCTGGGGCAGGTTGTCGACCACGTAGTAGCCGACGTTCTCCAGCGCCCGGGCCACCGTGCTGCGGCCACCACCGGAGAGGCCGGTCACCACCACCAGGGAGGTCTCCGCCTCCGCCGGCGCCGGTCGCCCCACCGCCGTCTCCGCGTTGGTCGGCACCAGGTCCTCCGCCGTCCGCGCCTCGCTCACCCGCTACCCCCAGCCGTGGCGCCACGGCCGGTCGGCCGCGCATGGTCAGTCGCCGACTCTAACG
The DNA here is from genome assembly GCF_013694245.2 of Micromonospora ferruginea. NCBI lineage: Bacteria > Bacillati > Actinomycetota > Actinomycetes > Micromonosporales > Micromonosporaceae > Micromonospora > Micromonospora robiginosa. The sequence goes on along the minus strand of NZ_CP059322.2, from coordinate 782,133 downwards.
GCTGCGACCCCGCCCGGGATTCCACGGGGTGACCACCGGAACAGCCGGTTGCCCGATTTGTCGGGGCGGCCGACCACGCCACGCGCCCGCTCGGGGCCGGGCGTCGTCGGTCGGCGCTCGTAGACTGCGCGGATGGTCTCCCCCACCGAGCAGCGGACCGACGACGCGCTGGGCGTGCTGCGCCGGGTCTTCGGCTACGACGCCTTCCGCGGCGTCCAGCAGGACATCATCGAGCACGTGGTGGCCGGCGGCGACGCGCTGGTGCTCATGCCCACCGGCGGCGGCAAGTCGCTCTGCTACCAGATTCCCGCGCTGGTCCGCGACGGCGTGGCGGTGGTCGTCTCCCCGCTGATCGCGCTCATGCAGGACCAGGTCGACGCGCTCACCGCGGTCGGCGTGCGGGCCGGGTTCCTCAACTCGACGCAGGAGCCCGCCGAGCGGCGCCGGGTCGAGACGGCCTACCTCGCCGGCGAGCTGGACCTGCTCTACCTCGCCCCGGAGGGGCTGGCCGTGCGGTCCACCCTGGGCCTGCTGGAGCGCGGCCGGATCGCCCTGTTCGCGATCGACGAGGCACACTGCGTCTCCCAGTGGGGGCACGACTTCCGCCCCGACTACCTCAACCTGTCGATGCTGCACGAGCGCTGGCCGCAGGTGCCGCGGATCGCGCTGACCGCGACCGCGACCCGGGCCACCCGCACCGAGATCGCCACCCGGCTGCAACTCACCGAGGCCCGGCACTTCGTGGCCAGCTTCGACCGGCCCAACATCCAGTACCGCATCGTGCCCAAGCGGGAGCCGCGCCGGCAACTGCTGAGCCTGCTGCGCGACGAGCACCCCGGCGACGCCGGCATCGTCTACTGCCTGTCCCGGGCCTCGGTGGAGAAGACCGCCGAGTTCCTGGTCGCCAACGGCATCGCGGCGCTGCCCTACCACGCCGGCCTGGACGCGGCCACCCGCGCCCGCAACCAGCAGCGCTTCCTGCGCGAGGACGGGCTGGTCATGGTGGCCACCATCGCGTTCGGCATGGGCATCGACAAGCCCGACGTACGCTTCGTCGCCCACCTCGACCTGCCCAAGTCGGTCGAGGGCTACTACCAGGAGACCGGCCGCGCCGGGCGCGACGGGCTGCCGTCCACGGCCTGGCTGGCGTACGGGCTGCAGGACGTGGTGCAGCAACGCAAGATGATCGAGACGTCGGAGGGCGACCTGGCGCACCGGCGCAACCTCGCCGCCCACCTCGACGCGATGCTGGCGCTCTGCGAGACGGTCCGCTGCCGCCGCGCCCAGCTTCTCGACTACTTCGGCGAAACCGGCGGGGCCGCCTGCGGCAACTGCGACACCTGCCTCGACCCGCCGGAGTCCTGGGACGGCACGGTCGCCGCGCAGAAGCTGCTCTCCACCGTCTACCGGCTCGACCGGGAACGCAACCAGCGCTTCGGCGCCGGGCACAGCATCGACATCCTGCTCGGCAAGCACACCGACAAGATCGACCAGCACGGCCACGACGCGCTGAGCACGTTCGGCATCGGCACCGAGCTGCGCGACGTCGAGTGGCGCGGGGTGGTGCGGCAACTGCTCGCCGAGGGCCTGCTCGCCGTCGAGGGCGACTACGGCACGCTGGCGCTGACCGAGGCCAGCGCCGACGTGCTCGGCCGGCGGCGCACGGTCACCCTGCGCAAGGAGCCGGAGCGGCCGGTGACGGGCCGGGCGGCCAAGCCACGCGGCTCGGCCACCGTCGTGGCCGACCTCTCCCCCGCCGCCGCCGGCGTCTTCGAGCGGCTGCGCGCCTGGCGGGCGGCCACCGCCAAGGAGCAGGGCGTTCCGGCGTACGTCATCTTCCACGACGCGACGCTGCGCCAGATCGCCGCCGAGCCGCCGGCGTCGCTGGCCGAGCTGTCCCGGTTCAACGGCGTGGGTGAGAACAAGCTCGCCAAGTACGGCGAGTCGATCCTCGCGGTCCTCGCCGAGGGCTGACGCAGGAAGGGCCCGACCCCGGTGGTGGGGTCGGGCCCTTCGTGTGTGTGGGGGTGTCAGCGGGTGCTGTAGCCGCGGGTGGCGATCCAGTCGGCGAGGTTGTCGACGGTGATGCGGTAGGAGGCGGTGTTCGGGTTGGCGCTGTCGGCGATGGTGACGGTTTCGCCGTTGTTCTGGTAGCCGACGACGCTGATGTAGTGGCCGCCTTCGAAGGAGTGGGTGGTGCCGTCGGTGTCGGTGGTGGTGCCGGCGATGTTGGCGACCACGGCGCGTCCGTCGTCGACGGTGTGGACGATGTCGGCGCGCAGCTTGTCGGTCTGGCTGTTGTCGGCCTTGGGGCTGCGGATCTCGACGGAGCGGTAGGGCTTGCCGGTTTCCTTGTTCAGGACCGGGGTGATGTCGTTGATGCTGTTGGTGCCGTTCTCGGTGGTGCCCATCTCCTTGGCCATGGCGTCGACGTCGATGTTCTTGCCCAGGACGCTGATGGCGTTGCGGGCGGCGGCGGGGCCGCAGTAGTAGAAGTTCGGCTGTGCCTCGTAGCGCACGTTCAGCTCCCGCTCGCCGTGACCCTTGCGGTCGGCGACGACGGTGCTCTTCTCGGCCGGGGCGGCGTGGGCGGCGATGGCGGGCCCGGCGATACCGCCGGCGGTGGCGGCGATACCGGCAGCGGTCAGCACGGTGTTACGCAGCAGGGTGGTAGCCATGATGGTTGCCTCCCAAGGGGGGTGACGCGGCAGGGGTTGCCGCGAGAGAGGGGAAAGTCTTGAGGGGTGGGCTCGGCGACCGGTTGGCCTGCTCGGGGCCCGTACGCCGGGGCCACGGGGGTGGCCTGCTCGGCGGCTCAGGGGGATGTAACGACGGCCGGTGGCCGGTCATTCCGACGCCTGCCGGGCCGAGGGCTCGGCGGCCCGGGGGATGTAACGACGGCCGGTGGCCGGGCATTCCGACCGGGGCTGCCGGCGGCCAGGGCCGGGCTCCACGCGGTCTGCCAGGTATAACGCCCCACCCCCGGCCCCGATTCCGCCGTGACGGTGGCACCGACCACGGCCAGCCCCACTGAAACGGACATCATGCGCCAGTTACCTCATAGCACCCAGCCGGGGCGTGCCACCGAAAGGGATGCCGGGCCTGAGACACCCATAGCGTTCCAGTCACGCCCCGCTGGGCTGGTGGGTGGAACGCCACGGGTGTCAACCGAGGGCTGAGACACCCACGACGTTCCACTGACGCTTCCGTGGGCTGGTGGGTGGAACGCCCGCGGGTGTCCGGCGGGGTGGGATGCGCCTGTGAGTTGGGGGGCGTGACCCGCGGTCCCGTGAAGCGGACGATCGGTCTTGGAAGGCGAGAAGTCCGGTTTGCCGAGGTGGCGTTGCGGGCGCGCGGGGATGCCGCCACCTCGGGTGGATCGGGGTCGGTTCGAGAGCGCTGTGGTCAGCCGCGCCTACCGGAGCGGCGGAACGCCCAGATCCCGCCGGCGATCGCCACGGCTGTCGGCAGAAGGCAGCAGAGCAGCAGGACGGACAGGTGCCACGGCTTGATCGCTCCCATGGGCCGAAGGATAGGCGCCGGGGTCCACCACGGCCGTGGTCAGGACGGTGTCGTGGCCGGGTCGCTGTCGAGGGCGGCGAGGATGGCCTCCGCCGTGCGCCGGCCCACGCCGGGCACCTCGGTGATCTCCTCGACGGTGGCCGCGGAGAGCCGCTTCAGCGAGCCGAAGTGCCGCAGCAGCGCCTGCCGCCGGACCTCGCCGAGCCCGGGCACGTTGTCCAACGCGGACTCGGTCATCCGCTTGGAGCGCCGCTGGCGGTGGAACGTGATGGCGAAGCGGTGGGCCTCGTCGCGGACCCGTTGCAGCAGGTAGAGCGCCTCGGAGGTGCGCGGCAGGATGACCGGGAACTCGTCGTCGGGCAGCCAGACCTCCTCCAGCCGCTTGGCCAACCCGCACAGCGCCACGTCGTCGATGCCCAGCTCGGTCAGCGCCTTGGCGGCGGCGGCCACCTGGGGCGGGCCGCCGTCGACCACCACCAGTTGCGGCGGGTACGCGAACCGGCGTGGCCGCCCGGTGGTCGGGTCGATGCCGGGGCGGTCGGGGTCGGCGGCGGTCTCCTCGCCCAGCTCACCGGTCTCGGCGCGGGCGTCGAGATAGCGGGCGAAGCGCCGGCGCAGCACCTCGGACATGGCGGAGAGGTCGTCGGTGGCGCCACGCACGATGAACCGCCGGTATTCGCTCTTGCGGGGCAACCCGTCCTCGAAGACGACCATGCTGGCGACCACGTCGGTGCCCTGGATCTGCGAGACGTCGTAGCACTCGATGCGCAGCGGCGAGGTGCGCATGGCGAGCGCGTCGGCGATCTCGTCGAGGGCCTGACCGCGGGTGGTCAGGTCACCGGCGCGCTTGAGCTTGTGCCGGGCCAGCGCGTCCTTGGCGTTGCGCTCGACGGTCTCCAGCAGCGACCGCTTGTCGCCGCGCTGCGGCACCCGCAGCGACACCCGGCTGCCCCGCCGGGTGGAGAGCCAGTCGGCGAGCGCGTCGGCGTCGGCGGGCAGCTCGGGGACGAGCAGCTCCCGGGGGACGTCGGCCTCGCCCTGCTCGCCGCCGTAGACCTGGGTGCAGAAGTGGTGCACGAGGTCGCCGGTGGTCAGCTCCTCGGTCTTCTCCACCACCCAGCCGCGCTGGCCGCGCACCCGGCCGTCGCGGACGTGGAAGACCTGCACCGCGGCTTCGAGCGGGTCGTCGGCGAACGCCACCACGTCGGCGTCGGTGCCGTCGCCGAGCACCACGGTCTGCTTCTCCATGGCCCGGCGCAACGCGGCCACGTCGTCGCGCAGCCGGGCGGCCCGCTCGAACTCCAACTGCTCGCTGGCCTCCAGCATGTCCTTCTCGATCCGGCGCACCATCGTGTCGGTGCGGCCGGCCATGAAGTCGCAGAAGCCGTCGACGATCTCCCGGTGGCGCTCGGCGCTGACCGTGCCGACGCAGGGCGCGGAGCACTTGCCGATGTAGCCCAGCAGGCAGGGCCGGCCGACCTGACCGGCCCGCTTGAACACCCCGGAGGAGCAGGTGCGCGCCGGGAAGACGCGCAGCAGCAGGTCGAGCGTCTCGCGGATGGCCCAGGCGTGCGAGTAGGGCCCGAAGTAGCGCACCCCCTTGCGCTTGGCGCCGCGCATCACCTGCAGGCGCGGGAACTCCTCGTCGAGGGTGACCGCCAGGTAGGGATAGGACTTGTCGTCGCGGTAGCGGACGTTGAACCGGGGGTCGTACTGCTTGATCCAGGTGTATTCCTGCTGGAGCGCCTCGACCTCGGTGGCGACGGTGATCCAGTCGACCGACTCGGCGGTGAAGACCATCTGCCGGGTGCGCTGGTGCAGGTTGACCGGGTCGGCGAAGTAGGAGTTGAGCCGGCTGCGCAGGTTGCGCGCCTTGCCGACGTAGATCACCCGGCCGGTGCCGTCGCGGAAGCGGTAGACCCCTGGGGACTCCGGGATGGTGCCGGTCGCGGGACGGTAGGTCGAGGGGTCAGCCACGCCTCAAGCCTAGTCCGCACCCCCGACACCCGACCGCCGCCGCACCCCGCCCGCGGTCGGCGGACGGAGGCGGCGCGGGCGGTCAGGCGAGCGTGATCTGGTCGCCCTCGACCTTGATCTCCTTGCCCGCCAGCGGCTTGGTGGCGGGGCCGGCCTTCACCGAGCCGTCGGCGATCGAGAACCGGCTGTTGTGGCAGGTGCAGTTGATGGTGCCGCCGTCGACGTTCGACACCGGGCAGCCCTGGTGCGTGCAGATCGGGTCGAACGCCTTGAACTGGCCGGCCTCGGGCTGGGTGATCACGACGCCCTTGCTGGCGTACACCGCGCCGCCGCCGACCGGAATGTCGGTGGTGCGGGCCAGCGGACCGCTGCTGTCCCGGTTGCCGCCGCCGGCGTCACCGGTCCCGCTGGCGCCCGGTCCGCCGCTGGTCGGGGCCGTCCCCGGCGTCGCCTCGTCGTCACCGCACCCCGCGAGCACCACGGCCGCGCCGACCGCGCCGGCGCCCGTGAGCAGGGCTCGACGGCTCTGGGTGACCGGCCCGGTCAGCACCTGATCATCACTCATCTCCGGCCTCTCTCTCGGCTGTCGCCACCGGTTCATGATCCGTGGCCACACTGCGGTACACGCACCAGCGTGGTGCACGGTTCATACTGGCGCGTCACGAAATGGGCACCGGCGCGGACCCCGGCGAGCGGGCCGGCGCACCGGCCCGCTCGCGGTACGCGTCGCTCAGCGCACGCCCGCCGGCACCTTGCGGGCCCGCGTCCTGGTGACACCGTTGGCCTTGGCCGCCCGGGTGGTGGCCGCCTTGGCGCCCTTGGCCTCGCCGGCCAGCTTGAGGATCGGCCGCAGGAACTCGCCGGTGTGGCTCTCCGCGACCTCGGCGACCTCCTCCGGGGTGCCGGTGGCGAGCACCGTGCCGCCTCGGTGACCGCCCTCCGGGCCCATGTCGATCAGCCAGTCGGCCGTCTTGATCACGTCGAGGTTGTGCTCGATGGTGATGACCGTGTTGCCCTTGTCGACCAGGCCCTCCAGCACCATCAGCAGCTTGCGGATGTCCTCGAAGTGCAGGCCGGTGGTGGGCTCGTCGAGCACGTAGACCGTCCGGCCGGTGGAGCGCTTCTGCAACTCGGAGGCGAGCTTCACGCGCTGCGCCTCGCCGCCGGAGAGCGTCGGCGCCGGCTGGCCGAGCCGCACGTAGCCCAGCCCGACGTCGACCAGCGTCTTCAGGTGCCGGTGGATGGCCGGGATGGCGGAGAAGAACTCGGCCGCCTCCTCGATCGGCATGTCCAGCACCTCGGCGACGGTGCGGCCCTTGTAGTGCACCTCCAGCGTCTCCCGGTTGTAGCGGGCGCCCTTGCAGACCTCGCAGGGGACGTAGACGTCCGGCAGGAAGTTCATCTCGATCTTGATGGTGCCGTCGCCGGAGCACGCCTCGCAGCGCCCGCCCTTGACGTTGAACGAGAACCGGCCCGGACCGTACCCTCGGACCTTGGCCTCGGTGGTCTCGGCGAAGAGCTTGCGGACGTGGTCCCAGACCCCGGTGTAGGTGGCCGGGTTGGACCGCGGGGTGCGCCCGATCGGCGACTGGTCCACGCCGACGACCTTGTCCACGTGCTCCAAGCCGGTGACCCGGGTGTGCCGGCCGGGCACCAGCCGGGCGCCGTTGATCTGGTTGGCGAGCACCGCGTAGAGGATGTCGTTGACCAGCGTCGACTTGCCCGAGCCGCTGACCCCGGTGACCGCGATGAGCTGCCCCAGCGGGAAGCCCACGGTGAGGTTGCGCAGGTTGTGCTCGCGCGCGCCGTGCACCACCAGCTCGCGTCCCGGCGTCTGCGGCCGGCGGGTGGCCGGGGTCGGGATGGCCTTGCGCCCGGCCAGGTAGGCGCCGGTGACCGACTCCTCGTTGTCGAGCAGCGCCGGCACCGAGCCGCTGTGCACGATCTTGCCGCCGTGCTCACCCGCCCCGGGACCGATGTCGACGATCCAGTCGGCCACCCGGATGGTGTCCTCGTCGTGCTCGACCACGATCAGCGTGTTGCCCAGCCCGCGCAGCCGCAGCAGCGTCTCGATCAGCCGGTGGTTGTCGCGCTGGTGCAGGCCGATCGACGGCTCGTCGAGCACGTAGAGCACGCCGACCAGGCCGGAGCCGATCTGGGTGGCGAGCCGGATGCGCTGCGCCTCGCCGCCGGAGAGCGTGCCCGCCGGACGGTCCAGGGAGAGATAGTCCAGACCGACGTCGAGCAGGAACTTCAGCCGGGCGTTGATCTCCTTGAGCACGCGCTCGGCGATCATCTTCTGCCGGTCGGTCAGCTCGATGCCGGCGAGCAGGTCGGCCGCCTCGCCGACGGAGAGGTTGCAGACCTCGGCGATGCTCTTGCCGGCCAGCGTGACCGCCAGCACCTCCGGCTTGAGCCGGGCGCCGCCGCAGGCCGCGCACGGCACGTCGCGCATGTAGCCCTCGTACTTGTCGCGGGACCACTCCGACTCGGTGTCGTTGTGCCGGCGCTCGATCCACTGCACCACGCCCTCGAAGCCGGTGTAGTAGGAGCGCTCGCGACCGTACTTGTTGCGGTAGCGCACGTGCACCTGGTCGTCGGAGCCGTGCAGGATCGTCTTCTGCGCCCGCGACGGCAGCGCCCGCCACGGCGTGTCGACGTCGAAGTGCTGCGCCTCGCCGAGCGCCTCCAGCAGGCGCAGGAAGTATTCCAGGTTGTGCCCGGTGGCCCAGGGCTGGATCGCGCCCTCGCGCAGCGTGCGCTCCGGGTCCGGGATGACCAGCTCCGGGTCGACCTCCTTCTTGGTGCCGAGGCCGGTGCACTCGGGGCAGGCGCCGTAGGGCGCGTTGAAGGAGAAGACCCGGGGTTCCAGGTCCTCGATGGCGAGCGGGTGGTCGTTCGGGCAGGCCAGGTGCTCGGAGTAGCGGCGCTCCCGGGCCGGGTCGTCCTCCGGCAGGTCGACGAAGTCGAGCAGCACCAGGCCGCTGGAGAGGCCGAGCGCCGCCTCGACCGAGTCGGTGAGCCGCTGCTTGGCGCTCGGCTTCACGCTGAGCCGGTCGATCACCACCTCGATGGTGTGCTTCTCCTGCTTTTTGAGCTTGGGCGGCTCGGTCAGCGGGTGCACCACGCCGTCGACCCGGGCCCGCGCGTAGCCCTTGGCCTGCAGCTCGGCGAAGAGGTCGACGTATTCGCCCTTGCGGCCGCGCACCACCGGCGCGAGCACCATGAACTTGGTGCCCTCGGGCATGGCGAGCACCCGGTCGACGATCTGCTGCGGGCTCTGCTTGGAGATCCGCTCGCCGCAGATCGGGCAGTGCGGCTCGCCGATGCGGGCGAAGAGCAGGCGCAGGTAGTCGTAGACCTCGGTGATGGTGCCGACGGTGGAGCGGGGGTTGCGCGAGGTGGACTTCTGGTCGATGGAGACCGCGGGGCTGAGGCCCTCGATGAAGTCGACATCGGGCTTGTCCATCTGGCCGAGGAACTGCCGGGCGTACGACGACAGCGACTCGACGTAGCGGCGCTGCCCCTCGGCGAAGATGGTGTCGAACGCCAGGCTCGACTTGCCCGAACCGGAGAGCCCGGTGAAGACGATCAGGGCGTCCCGGGGCAGGTCGAGACTGACGTCACGCAGGTTGTGCTCGCGCGCGCCACGGATGATCAGACGGTCGGCCACGGTGCGTGTGCTCCCGGAAGAAGAATGTGAGGCGAAGTCTGTTTTTCGCGAATTGCGGGGGCGCAGGAAAGCGCCCCGGCAACTCTAGCCCCGAGGTGTGACAACTTCCGTCGCGCGCACATTCCCCCAGCTCAGAACGGGCCGGGCGCCGGCGGGGTCGCCGACCGCCCGGTGCGCCGCCGCCCGCCCCGCCAGCCGCCGCGCCGCTCGGCGGCCAGCCGCACCGCGCGCCGTCCGCTCTCGAACGCGATCTCCCGCTGCAACCGGCGCCAGCTCTCCCACCGGCGCGTCGACAGCTCGCCACGGTCCAGCGCGTCCCGCACCGCGCAGGCCGGCTCGGCGTCGTGCGCGCAGTCGGCGTACCGGCAGCCGGCGGCCAGCTCGGCGATGTCGGCGAACGCCCGGTCCAGCCCGGCGGCGCCGTCCAGCAGGCCGACCGCCCGTACGCCGGGGGTGTCCAGCACCGCTCCCCCACCCGGCAGCGGCACCAGCGCCCGCCAGGTGGTGGTGTGCCGGCCCTTGCCGTCGACCCGGCGGATCGCCTGGGTGGGCATCACCTCCGCCCCGGCCAGCGCGTTGACCAGGCTCGACTTGCCGGCGCCGGAGGGACCGAGCAGGCCCAGCGTGCGCCCGGGGGCCACGTGCCGGCGCAGCGGCGCCAGGCCGGTGCCCCGCTCGGCGCTGACCGGCAGCACCGGCACCCCGGGGGCCAGCTCGGCCAACTGCCGGGCCACCGCCTCCGGGTCGGCCGCCAGGTCGGCCTTGGTGAGCAGCACCAGCGGCTCGGCGCCGGACTCGTGCACGAGCGAGAGCAGCCGTTCGATCCGGGCGGCGTCCGGCGCCGGGTGCACCGGCTCGACCACCGCGGCGGCGTCGATGTTGGCGGCCAGCACCTGGCCGCTGGCGTCCTTGCCGGCGGTGCGCCGCACCAGCGCGGTGCGCCGGGGCAGCACCGTCTCCACGGTGACCGGGCCGTCCGGCCAGGTGGCCAGCAGCACCCAGTCGCCCGCGCACGGCAGCGCGGTCAGGTCGCGGGCCGCGGCGGCGAGCACGCCGCCGCCGAGGCTGGCCCGCACCGGGCCCTCCGGGCACAGCACGGTGCACACGCCGCGGTCCACCCGGGCCACCCGCCCGGGTCGGTGGTCGAATCGCCGGTCGAGATGGGCAGCCCGGTCGGCGTCCCAGCCGAGTGCGGTCAGGTCGAGGTTCATGATGTCCCCGACGGTAGGGGGCGCGCCGACGCGCCGAAAGCGATTTCCCCGGCGGCGCGGAGCGGCCCGGCCCGCTAGGGTCGAACGCGATGACGACTGATCCCCTGCTGCTGACCGGCGAGCTGGCCGCGGCCAACGACCGGCTGCTGCGTACCGTGGCCGGCCTGACCGCCGCGGACGTCGCGGCGCCGTCGCCGCTGCCGGGCTGGACCCGCGCGCACGTGCTCACCCACCTGGCCCGCAACGCCGACGGGTTCGTCAACCTGCTCACCGCCGCCCGCACCGGCGAACCGATCCCGATGTACGCCTCGGTCGAGGCGCGTAACGCCGACATCGAGACGGGCGCCGGCCGGGGGCCGGCGGACCTCCTGGACGACCTGCGCCGCAGCGCCCAGCGCTTCGACGTGGCGGTGGCGGAGATGCCGGCCGAGGCGTGGGGCGCGACGGTGCAGGCCCGACGCGGTCCGTGGCCGGCGGCGCTGGTGGTGTGGGGCCGGCTGCGCGAGGTCGAGGTGCACCACGTCGACCTGGGCGCCGGCTACCGGCCGGCCGACTGGCCGGAGGCGTTCGCCCTGCGGCTGCTGCACGAGGTGACGGCCGGCCTGGCCGGCGACCCGGGCGCGCCGGCCATGGTGCTGCGGGTGGACGGCGCCGCCCACGAGATCACCGTGGGCGACCCCGAGGGGGCGCCCACGATCACCGGCCCCGCGCCGGAACTCGCCGCCTGGCTGACCGGCCGGGGCACGGGCGAGCTGCTCACCGTCGACCCCGACGGCCCCCTGCCGACTCCACCGGAATGGATCTGAACCCCGTCATGACCTACACCGGAGACGTCACGCCCGGCGGCCCGCCGGCCGTGCGCGAGCTCGACCGGCTCACCGTCACCAAGCTGTCGGTGGGCCCGATGGACAACAACGCCTACCTGCTGCGCTGCCACGCCACCGGTGAGCAGGCGCTCATCGACGCCGCCAACGAGGCGCCCCGCCTGCTGGAGCTGATCGGCGACGGCGGGCTGGCGACCGTGGTCACCACCCACCGGCACATGGACCACTGGGTCGCGCTGGAGGAGGTCGTGGCCAAGACCGGCGCCCGCGCGCTGGTGCACGCCGACGACGCCGAGGGCCTGCCGATCGCCGCCGAGGCGCTGCGCGAGGGCGACACCGTCGCCGTCGGCGACTGCGAGCTGGAGGTGATCCACCTGCGCGGGCACACCCCGGGCTCGATCGCGCTGCTCTACCGCGACCCGGCGGGCACCCCGCACCTCTTCACCGGCGACTCGCTTTTTCCCGGTGGGGTGGGCAACACCGACCAGGACCCGGAACGCTTCGGCCAGCTCATCGACGACGTCGAGGCCCGGCTCTTCGACCGGTTGCCGGACGAGACCTGGTTCTACCCGGGCCACGGCAAGGACAGCACGCTCGGCGCCGAGCGACCCGCCGTGCCGCAGTGGCGGGCGCGCGGCTGGTGAACGCGCCGGGCCCGGCCTCCCCCGTGGCGGCCGGGCCCGGCCCGCTCAGCCGGTCACCGCGCGCAGCCGCCGCCGGGTGCCGAGCAGCACCGGGCCGGCGAGCAGCAGCCCGACCGTCATGGTGAGCACCGTCGGGTCGGGCGCGCCGGGCAGCAGCCCGGTCAGCGTCCGCGCGGCCAGCCCGAGCGCCACGTAGAGCCCGGCCCAGGCGGTGGCGCCGAGCGCCGCGCAGGCGACGAACCGCCGGTACGGCATCCGCAGCCCGCCGGCGGCCAGCGGCAGTAACGCGTTGAACACCGGCAGGAACGGCGCCACCAGCACGATCCGCCCGCCGCGGCGACGCAGCAGCGTCTCGGCGGCCGCCCAGCGGGACTCGCCGATCCAGTCGCCCAGCCGGCCGCGTCGCAGCCGCGCGCCCCAGAGCCGGCCGGCGAGGAAGCTCAACGACCACCCGGCCACGCAGCCGGCGACCACCGCGGCGACCGCCGCCGCCCCGCCGACCGGCCGGCCCGCCCCGACCGCGGCGAGGACCGCGGCGTCGCCGGGCACCAGCACCCCGAGCAGCGGTACGGCGTCGGCGAGCATCACCACGCCCAGCAGCCCCATCAGCAGCGTGGTGGGAAGCTGCCCGAACTGGGCGAGGAGATCCGTCATGCCTGGCACGCTATGCCCGATCGGGCGCGCGGGACATCGGGCGTGATCCCCCACACGCCCCCGATGTCGCCTCCGGAGGATCCCCGAGAGTCAGCGGGGGCGCAGCACCTGCACCCGGCGTACCGGGGAGTCGACGGCCGGCTCGGTGGTCGGCACCGGGTAGCTGGCCACCAGCTCCAGCCCG